>DATEGB010000001.1:0-3027 GCA_035280365.1 Candidatus Dormiibacterota bacterium
CAGATGCCGCGGACCTCGCCGCGCCGCGCCGCGCCCGCGCCCGCCGGTCGGGCCCTGCGCCGGTCGTCATGCTGCCGTCCAGCGCCGACGACCCCGACTTCATCTACGCCACCGGCATAGCAGTCGAGACCGGGCTGTACATCAGGTTCAAAGATGGGGACGATGTGCTGTTCGTCAGCCCGCTGGAGATCGACCGGGCGCGCGAACAGTCGCGCGCCACACGCATCGTCGAGGACAGCGAGGCCTACATGCGCGACGCCTGGGCGCAGCTCGCCGCGCGCATGCTCCGCGAGAAGGGCGCGACGCGGATTCGGGTCGCCCCGGGTCTCCGCGCCGTCCACCTGGAGGACCTGCGCGCCCAGGGCCTGGACGTCCAGGTCGACCGCGAGCTGTTCCGCAAGGAGCGCCGGCACAAGACGCCCGAGGAGGCCGCGGCCATCAAGGCGGCGCAGGAGGCGGCAGAGTCCGCGGTGGTCGAGGTCGTGCGCGAGCTGGCCAACGCCGAGATCCGCGACGGGATCCTGTGGTCCAACGGCGATCCGCTGACGTCGGAGCGGCTGTACGCGCGGGCCCAGCTCCACCTCGGCGAGAAGGGCTTCACGTGCCCGGACATGATCATCGCCGGCTCGCCGGGCAGCGCCATCCCGCACTACCGCGGGGAGGGGCCGATCCACGCCAACGCGCCCGTGATCATCGACATCTTCCCGAAGAGCAGGACGACGAACTTCAGCGGCGACCTGACGCGCACCGTCGTCGTCGGTGAGATCAGCGAGGAGGTACAGCGCATGCACGCCGCGGTGCTGCAGGCGCTCGACGCGGGCATCGAGTCCATCGCCGCGGGCGTTCCGGCGCAGGAGCCACACCACGTGGTCTGCCACGTCCTGGTCGACCGCGGCTACGCGACCACGACGCCCGGGTTCGAGGGCACGGAGGGCGCGGCGAAGCTGAACCACAGCACGGGCCACGGGGTCGGCCTCGAGGTGCACGAGCCGCCGCCGCTGCGGCACACGGTGACCGCGCCGCTCGAGGAGGGCGACGTGGTCACTGTCGAGCCGGGCCTCTACCTGCTGGGGATGGGCGGTGTCCGGGTCGAGGACACCGGCATGGTGAAGAAGCACGGCTTCGAGAACTTCACCACTCTCACGCGCAGCCTTAACCCACGGGACTACCTGTAAACCAACCCTTTACGCTAGGGCTGGATTGCAAGACAAGGAGGAGTTCAGCGAGACACTCGGGGAGCGCATCCGGAGGCTGCGCGTCCAGCAAGGCCTGAGCCTGGCCAGGGTCGTCGGCGACGACGTCAGCCGCGCTTTTCTCAACCAGGTCGAGATGGGCAAGGCGCGACCGTCGATCCGCGTCCTGCGCATCCTGGCCGAGCGCCTCGGCACCGAGGTCGAATACCTGCTCGAAGGCCGCCAGGCGGGCGTCGACCGGGAGCTGTCGCTCGAGAAGGGGCGCGTCCTGCTCGCCATGGAGGAGCCGAAGCGTGCGTTGACGGCGCTGCGTGCGGCCGCCCACGCCTACGACTGGCCGCTCGGCACCGACGCCCGGCTCGCCCAGGCCGAAGCGCTGATCGCGGTCGGGCGCAGGGACGAGGCGCTGGAGGTCCTCAGGCGGGAGCGCAACGAGATCGAACTCCACAACGACCACCACCGCCGGGAGCGCATGCAGCTGATCGAGCGGGGCAAGCCGTACCGGCTCAAGGGCGACCCGGTCGACGCACACCTGCACATGGCCGACCGCGCGCAGCGCGCCGGGAACGCTCATGACGAGCTGGAGCACTACCGGGCCGCGCGCGTGCTCCTCGAGGCGGGGCTGCCGGCGCCTACGTCCCCGAAGGAAAAGTGAAGGTCGGCGGCTTGTAGCCCGAGGCGGGATTGATCGCGATCGTGATCACCTCGTGCTGCTTGAGCGGGATCGTCCGCGGGTCCTTGTCCCAGACCGTCGCGCCTTTGCCGTCTCCGAGGTCGACGTAGGTGACGAACTTGTCGTTCGGGCCGATGGGAAAGGTCGAGACGTGCGTCGCGTCCAGCTTCTGCGGCCCCTTCCCACCGGCCTGGCTCCAGGCGTTCCACACGTCGACGAACTGGCCCAGGGTGAAGGTGTCGCTGGCCGGCGACTCGATGTGGATGACGTTCTTCTCGCCGCCGTGGACGTGCAGCCAGTAGTAGCAGCTCACGTTGCCGGTGGAGTCTGTCTGGATGCCGGTGTTGTCGGGCAGGTTGACCACGTTGCCCTGATAGACGATCTGCAGCGCCGCGTGGTAGTGGATCTGCGTGTGCTCGAGCTGGTCGCACGGGATGCCGGAGACGGTCTGAGGCGCAGGCCCCGGGCGGTTCAGGTAGACGATGAAAGCGATCATCGCGATCGCGAGCACGCCGAGGATGCCGCCGACGACGATCGGCAGCAAGGGCACGCCCTGGTCGCGGCGCGGCCGGGCGAGCTGTTTGCGGGCGGCCTTGCCCGATTTGGCTCGGGATTTGGGGGCCATGTCCAGGGTTGGTAGAATAGCGACAAACCTTTCTGGCCCCGGCCGAGGACTGTTTGGTGGTGCGCCCTGCGCGCGCCCGGCGGCCCTCGTTCGACCGGGGCCTCAAACCCACAGGAAGGAGGTTTCCCCCTTGCGGGACTACGAAGTTCTGTACATCGTCCGCGCCGACCTTGACGACGACAAGGTGCAGAGTGCGGTGAAGCGGGTCAACACGCTCATCGAGCGCTCTGGCGGCACAACCGAGCGGACCAACCTCTGGGGCAAGCGCAAGCTTGCCTACGAGGTCAAGCACCAGAAGGAGGGCGCCTACGTCCTCCAGGACTTCCAGCTCGAGCCGGACCGCGTGCCGGAGCTGGAGGCCTCGCTGAAGATCACAGAAGAGGTCTTGCGCCACCTGATCGTGCGCAAGCCCGAGAAAGCCGTCGCGACCGCCGTGACGCCGCCTCCGGCGGAGGTCGTGCTCGAGCCCATCAGCTCTCAAACGACGGGTGACGGACAGGACGAGGCGGCGCGGCGGGTGCGCCGAGCGGATCGTG
>DATEGB010000002.1:0-3245 GCA_035280365.1 Candidatus Dormiibacterota bacterium
CCACGTCGACCACTGGGGAGGCGTGCCCCACGAGCGTGGCAGCGAGTGCCCCTGACGCCTCCCAGACCCTCACCACCTCCTGGCCGACCGTCGCCAGACGGCGCCCGTCGGAGGTCCAGGCAAGTCTGTTGATCTGGAAGATGGTGCCGGCGGGCAGTCTCAACTCCCTGCGACCAGTACTCACGGCGTAGACCTCGACGACCGACTCTCCCGCCAGCGCGATGGCGAGCCGCGAGCCATCCGGGCTCAGGGCGGTCCCTTGCGCGGGGCTCGGTGCCGGCCCTTCCAGGTGGTTGATGACGCGGAGGATGCGGCCGTTCGTGAGGTCCCACACCAGTGCCGATGAGAGCTTCTTCGACGAGTCCCACCACAGCCCGGCCAGCAGCCTGCCGTCGGAGCTCGCCGACAGGCCGTAAGCGGGAAGGGGCGAACCACGAAGGACGGACCTCAGCTCGCCCGTTGCAGAGTCCCAGATCGAGATCGCCCCTGTGCCGTCGCTCGTGGCAAGCCGGCCGCCGGGCAAGAACCTGATGTCGTTCACGCTGTCCGGCGCCCGCCACCAGCGAAGGCTCGCGCCCGCCGGATCGCGAATTTCGATCCGCTTCGAGTCCGGCAGGCCAGCGAAGGCGATCGTGTTGGTGTCGCGGCTCCAGCTGAACATCGTGCCTGCCTTGGGGATGGTCTTCTCGATCCTCGAGGCGACGACCGCGCGGTGCAGGACAGACTCCGCCTCGGGCACCACGACACCGTCCGCCGCCCTGGTGGTGCTGACAGCCTTGAGAGCCAGGATGAGCGAGCGCTGCGGGTCGATCGGAATGTTCGCCAGCGCGGCCGCAGCCAGCTCGCGGGCGGTCGCCGCACGCGCCTGCTGTAGCACAACGCCTCGCTGGTTCAGCGCGAAGGCGGACAGCGCCGACGTGAGCACTGCCGCGACGGCGAACACGGCGACCAGAGCGCGCAGCCGCCGATGCGACCGTGCCTCGAGCGCGACCTCTCGTGCTTTGCGCGCGCGTTCTGACTGGCGCTCGACCTCACGCCGCGCGACGCTCGTGGCGACGAAGCGCCGTTCGGAGGCGCTGAGCACGATGCTTGACATTCCAGTCCACGCCTCGGCTTGCTCGAGCCTCGCCCCGGTGAGTAGGAAGCTCGGGTCGCGGTCCGCGCCTTCCCATTCCCCCGCGGCCGCGGCGATTCGGCGGTGCGTGCCCAGATCCTCCCGCGCCGAATCGATCCAGCCGCGCAGCCGACTCCATTCCCTGAGCAGAGCCTCATGCGCGACCTCGACCGTCGGCCCGCGCGTGACCGGATCGCGGTCGAACGACAGAAGCCTGTGAGCCCCGAACTCATCGATCACGCTGTCCATGCCCGCGGGGTCCTGCTCGAGGTCGGCAAGCTCGGAGCGAAGCACTCGGCGCCGAGTCTCGGGCAAGCCATCGTCGCTGACGGTCACCAGGCGGAGGAACAGCTGACGCGCGGCTTCCCGTTTCCTGTCGTCGAGCCCGGCGCAGATCTCGTCGGCGCGGCGGCTCAGGGCCCCGACGACGCCCCCGAGCTGGTGGTAAGCCTTGAGAGTGAGCGTTCCGTTTTCGCGTGATTCGAGCAACTCCGTCAGGGCGTACTGGAGCAGCGGAAGCACCGGCTGGTCCGCGACCGCGGTCAGTATCTCCGCGACCAGCGCGGGCTCGACCCTGACGCCGACGCCCGCGGCAGGTGCGGTGATGACGCGCTCGAGGTCTTCGACCGAGTGCGGGGTGAGCGCAAGGGTCCGTTCGGCGAGCAGGTCGCCGAACGCGCGGTAGAGGAGGGGCCGATCGTAGAAGTCCGCCCGCATGGTCACGACGACGCGAACGCGGCTGTCCCGATCGGAAACCGCTCCACGCACGCAGTCGAGGAAAGCCGCGCGACGGTCCTCATCTGCGACGTGCGTGAACACCTCCTCGAACTGGTCGATCATCACCAGCAGCTCCGACCGGTCCGCCGGGAGGACGGAGGCAGCGGCACGCGTGAGGCCGTGCTCGTCGCGGAGCAGGACATCCAGGAGCGTCGGCGGCCGTCCCCCCGCGACTGTCAAAAGCGCCGATTCCAGCTCCTCGAACGGGTGCGCGCCGGGGTGCATGTCGACGACGAACCATCGCTCGGAGCCGGGAACAGCCCCCTTCCTCAGTGCGGGCAAAACGCCCGCGCGCAGCAGCGAGGACTTGCCGCCGCCCGACGGCCCGACCACCGCGAGAAAGCGAGACCCAGGTGCGGATTCGCAGAGACAAGCCAGGACGCGCTCGACCATGGCCTCCCGGCCGAAGAAGTCGGGGGCGTCCGCCTCCTGGAACGGGTGCAAGCCCTTGTAGGGGTTGCGGACCGCGACCGGCATTGCTACGGTCACCGCTTCCAACTGGATCGCCTCGCGCAGCGCGGCCGCGAAGGATGGCACGTCGTCGAACCGGTCTGTGGGGTCGAGGGCGGCCGCACGCTGGATGACAGCGTCGATGGCCTGCGGCAGCTCCGGCCGCATTGTCTCCAACGACGGGATCGATCCCATGAGGTGGCGCTCCAGGAGACCGGGAGGCGGCGTGTCGGCGAACGCGTGCCGACCGGCGAGGACCTCGAAGAGCAGGAGGCCGAGGCTGTACACGTCGGTGGCGGCGCTGACGGTCCTGCCCTGTATCTCTTCCGGTGCTGTGTAGTACGCAAGACCCGGTGAAACCGCCGCCAGGTCCTTGCCGCCGGTCAGCACCTTGGCGATTCCGAAGTCGGAAAGGAAGGCGTTGCCTTCCTCGTCGAAAAGCACATTCTGCGGACGCACGTCCCGGTGCACTACAGAGGAGCGGTGGGCGAAGGAAAGCGCGCTCGCCACGTCGTCCATGAGCCGCGAGGCCTCGCGCGGCTGGAGCCGGCCCCGATTGCGCAGCAGCTGCGCCAGGTTCCCACCCTTCATGTAGCGCATCACCAGGTAAGCGCCGCCCGGGTCGCGCCAGTAGTCGTAAAGGGGAACGATGTGCGGGTGCTCGAGGCGCGCCACGAGCTGCGCCTCCCGCTCGAAGCGGCGGATGAAGTTGGGGTCGTTCGCGTACGACTCGTCAATCACTTTCACGGCGACGTCGCGCCCAACCTCCGGCTGTACGGCGCGGTACACGGCTCCGAACGCCCCCCGACCGACCTCCTCCAGGAGCTGGTAGCCACGCAGCGGACGGCCCTTCAGCTCCAGTGCCGGGTCCTGCTTGAGGATGCGCAGATGCAGGCGCTGGAGC
>DATEGB010000003.1:0-8536 GCA_035280365.1 Candidatus Dormiibacterota bacterium
TTCAGAACCATCAAGGCCACGAGCAGCACGAGCGCGATCCCGCCGAAGATCGCCGCCGCTCGTGGCTGCGTGCGGGTCAACGCGGCCGTCAGGACGTCGTCGGACTTCGCGTCTCGAGCCTGGTAGTAGGGGAGGGCGACGAAGACCATGCCGGCGATGGTCAGTGTCAGGATCACCACCGACGCCCACGGCCACACGCGGCTCCAGTACGAGCCCAGCCATGCCATCCATACGCCGGTGACGATGATCAGCAGAAGCCCGGGGTTGGAGAACATCGCCGAGACCTGCGAGATCCGGAGCAGCCGTCGCGTGTCGGCTTCTGGCGCGCGACCGATGGCGATGGAAGCGCCGCCGGACACGCCGTGCGCGAACAGGAACACCACCACGCCCAGCAGGTGGAAGAGCTTGAGCCACACATAGAGTGTCATCGCGTCGCCGCGGGCACATGCAGGTGACCGAGGCGATCCGCCAGCGCGATGGCTTCGGCGACCGAGTCAGCGCATCTGTGGAGCGCGAGACGGTCGCGCTCACCGTATTCCACGTCGCCGCGCCGCCCGCCCATCACGAGTCGGCCGACCTCGCGCCCGTCGTGGCGAAGCGTGACCTCGATCCCGGACGAGCCGTTCACGTCGCCGCGAGTGTAAACCGGGCCCGCACTTGACTCGAGATACAGCGCCGCCCAGCGGGCGTTGAACGCGGCCACCGCGCTGTCGAGCAGGTGGTGGGTAAGGCGCTCGATGTCGATGACCGCGACCACTCCATCGACGCCTTCGCGAAACTGTTCGAGCCTTTGCGCGGCGTCGCCGCGCCCGACGCGACGGTCGACCTGGCGCTGCAGCCAGTCCTTGACCGGGCCGAACGCGACGGCGACCGCGAAAGCCGTCACGACGTAGGCGGCGTCGGACTTCTGCCCCGACACGGAGATGAAGACGCGGTTCAGGAAGGTGACCGCCGCCGCATACAGGGCGCCGAGGATGGCTGTGAGGCCCGCATAGACCAGGGTTCGGTTGATCAGCAGGTCGATGTCGTACAGGCGGTAGCGGAGGATTGCGACCGCGATCGCGAGAGGGAACGCCACGATGGCGACCTCCAGCGGAGTCAGTGCGAGGTATAGCGGCTGACCGACGAACGTCCAGGCCACCGCGCCGTATGCGAACGCCACGGCGACGATCGCGCCGGCGTACGCGAACCACTTCAGCTGCAGGCGCTCGTCGCCTTCCGCCCGCCTGAAACGTCCCGCGACCGCCGCCGCCGATGCCGGTAGCCCGCCACGATGCCGGCGAGCCCGACGCTCTGGACCAGAAAGTGGCCGCCCCGCAGCAACCCGGACACGGGGCTGGAGAAGAACGCTTGCATCTGGTCGATCCTCGGCGAGGGGAAAGCCATCAGGTCGAGCTCTACGGCTCTGGGCGCGAGGACGATCGCGAGCGCAAGCGTGGCGGCGCCGGCGATGGCGATCCAGTCCACTGCGCGTCCGCGTCGCGGGAGCTTACCGTCGGGGAACCGCACTGAGATCAGCGGCAGGAAGACCACGACCGGCACCCACGACCAGGTGCCGAGCCACAGGGCGAACGGTCCCAGCGGCCACGCACCGTGCTGGACGATGAGCGCGAAGTAGGCGTATCCGGCCGGCAGCTGGACGAGGCTTGCGACCAGTGAGGTCGCGCACATCAGCCAGCCGATGCTGTTGCCGGGCTCCCGCGCCGCCACTAGCGGGCCGAGCAGGCCCATCAGGACGCCCACCACGTAGATGAGGAGAAAGGACATCGGTGCGCCGACCCACAGCACCACCGCTGCCGACACGCAGCACAGCAGCGCGCCGGCTCCTCCGAGCCCCCACGCGAGCCCACGTGAGCGAGACCGCCGCACCAGCGGCGATTCTATGCCGGCGTCAGCTCGCCTCCACGCCGGGGCTGCTGAGGGGGCCGGCAGGGTCCCAGCCGTGCCAGCCCAGGGGCTCGATCCAGGCGTTGACGCGATGCGCCGACCGGTCGCGGAACGGCTTCCCGGTGTAGCGTGCGGCGAGCCGGTCGATGCCGCTGAGGTCGGCATCCTCCTCGATCGCAACGACCTCGCCATACAGGCTGACGTGCGTGTACCAGTCTTCGTCGAAGACCGTGAGGCTCACCTTCGGGTTCTGCCGCATCCAGCGCAGGCGGGCTCGTCCGGCGTGCATGTTGACTAGGACGCGCCCGTCCTCCCAGTCGTACCAGGTGGCGACGGTCATCGGAAAGCCGTCCGGCCGGAGCACGGCGATCACCGCCGCGTTCGGCTTCTTCAGGAAATCCTCGACCTGGTACGGAAGGCTCAGCATGTCTACGATCGAACCAGATGATCACGGTTTCCGGGCAGCTGAAGAAGGTGCCGGCGGCGGTGCGGCCGACCGTGACGGCCGCCATCAAGGCGGTCCGCGAGGCGGCGCCGCAGGCCGAGGAGGTCCCCTACCAGATGGAGGCTCCGCGGTCGGAGCGGATGATGTGGAAGATCGTCCGGTTCGCGGTCAACGGCGCCAACGTGGTCGGCGTCGGCACGTTCCCGCGGCACTCGACGATCTTCTTCTATCGCGGCCGCGAGCTGGACTCCGGCGATGGACTGCTCCGAGGCACGGGGAAGAACACTCGCTTCGTCACCCTTCGCTCGCCGAGCGACGTCGCGCACCCCGAGCTAAAGCGGCTGATCCGGAAGGCCTTTGCCCTGACCCGAACCTGAAGTAGGGCTCCCGGGCGTCGCGTTCGATGCTCGCCTGACGCTGGCGCGTTCGTCCCATCGGCTCGTCAGGGCGCAGGCGGCCCTTGACCGAGCCGTTCTTTCATGGCCAAACGATAGGCCTCTATCGTGAGGCCGGTGAAGGTCACTCCAAGCAGACCGCCGGCCGCCGCGGAGCGCCCATTTGTGCTCGAAGCGCACGGGGACCGGCGCATCGATCCTTATTACTGGCTGCGGGAGAAGCACGATCCCGAGGTCATCGCGTACCTGGAGGCCGAGAACGCCTACGCCGCCGGCGTGGCGGCGGCCGGTTCAGAGCTGACGGAGAGGCTCTACCACGAGGTCGTCGGCCGGGTCCAGGAGACGGACACCTCGGCGCCCACGTTCCGCAAGGGCTGGTGGAGCTATACCCGAACAGTCGAAGGCCTCGACTACGAGATTCACTGCCGGCGGCGCGGCTCGTTGGAGGCGCCCGAGGAGATCGTCCTGGACGGCAACGAGCTCGCCAAAGGCCACAGCTACTTCGAGCTCGGCTACGTCGACCGCAGCCCCGATGAAACGCTGGTCGCCTACGCGGTCGACGTGGACGGCTCCGAGCTGCATGAGCTCAGGTTCCGCGACCTTGTGACCGGCAGCCACCTCGAGGACGTAGTCCGCGGCGTGTACTACGGGGCCGCGTGGTCGGCGGACGGCAAGACCTTTTTCTACGTCAAGCCCGATCACGCCATGCGCCCCTACCAGGTGTGGCGCCACCACCTCGGCACTCCGCCAGAAAACGACAGGCTCGTCTACCAGGAGGACGACGAACACTTTGAGGTCGCCGTCGAGCTGTCGAAGAGCGAGTGCTACGTCTTCATCTCGACCGAGAGCCACGTCAGCGGCGAATGGCGCTTCATCCCCAGCGACCGGCCCGATGAGGCGCCGCGGCTGATCCAGCCGCGTCGCGAGAACGTCGAGTATTCGGTCGACCACCAGGACGGCCGGTTCGTCATCCTGACCAACGACGGCGCCGCCAACTTCAGGTTGATGTCGGCGCCGGTGGACAGCCCGGGCCGCGACTCCTGGACCGAGCTCATCCCCGACCGCGCGGGCGTGCGCCTCAACTTCATCGACGTCCACAGAGGTCATGTCGTGCTCGGCCAGCGTTCGGACGGGCTGCAGCGCCTGGAGGTGCTCGACTCCGCGACCGGCGACCTGCACGTAGTCGAGCAGCCGGACGCGGCCTACACCGCCTTCCCAGGCTCCCACCCCGACTACGAGCGTGGAGTCATGCGGTTCTTCTACACGTCGCTGACCGCGCCCTGGCAGGCGGTCGACTACGACATGGCGGCCAGGACGCGGACGGTCGTCAAGGAGCAGCCGGTCCGCGGCGGCTACACCCGCGACGACTACGCGACCGAGCGGCTGTGGGCCACCGCGCGCGACGGCGTGCGCGTTCCCATCTCGATCGTCTATCGCAGGGGCGTCCGGATCGCCACCTCGCCGCTGCTCCTCTACGGGTATGGCGCGTACGAGATGTCGAGCGACCCGATGTTCGACTCCAACCGGCTCAGCCTGCTCGACCGCGGGTTCGCCTACGCGATCGGGCACGTGAGAGGCGGTGGAGAGATGGGGAGGGGGTGGTATGAGGACGGCAAGCTGCTCCACAAGCGCCACACGTTCGACGACTTCATCGCCTGCGCCGAGCGCCTGGTCGAGGCGGGCTACACGGTGCCTGAGCGCCTCGCCATCCGCGGCCGGAGCGCGGGCGGCCTGCTCATCGGCGCGGTGCTGAACGAGCGCCCGGACCTGTTCGGCTGCGCGGTGGCGCAGGTGCCGTTCGTCGACGCGCTGACGACGATGCTCGACGACAGGCTGCCGCTGACGGTGAACGAGTACGACGAGTGGGGCGACCCGCGGCGCGTCGAGTTCTACGAATACATCAAGAGCTACTCGCCGTACGACAACGTACGCCCGGCGGAGTACCCCGCCCTGCTCGTCATGGGAGGCCTGAACGACCCGCGCGTGTCGTACTGGGAGCCGGCGAAGTGGGTGGCGAAGCTGCGCACGCTGAACCGCTCGGACCGGCCGATGGTCCTCAAGACGCAGATGGGGTCGGGCCACATGGGCCCGTCCGGTCGATACGAGTCCTGGCGCGAAGAGGCGTTCGTGATGGCCTTCGTCCTGACCCAGTTCGGTCTTGACGGATGACCCCGGGCCGGGTACTCTAGGCGGGCAATCCACACCCACCCGGGTGTGTCTATCTCAGGAGGCGAGGTGTGTTAATGGGTGCGCTTGGTAAGACCCGCGAGGGTGAAGTGCGCCTATCCGCACACCGTTGACCCTGGTCTCGTAGCCGAAACCTAGAAACCAGAAAGTCAAGCCAGGACCGTGCGGTGGTTGGCGCCGCGACGGTCCTTTTCTTTTGACCAGATCGGTTTTCAGGAGTTGGTGATGATTGCCCCGGCTATCGAGATCAAAGGAGTCATAAAAGCGTTCCGCCACCGAGAGCGCGAAGCAGGCGCGCCCTGGTGGCGGCGTGATTGGAAGGACAAGGTGGCGCTCCACGAGCTCGACCTGACCGTCGAACCGGGGGGCGTGACCGGAATCCTGGGGCCCAACGGAAGCGGCAAGTCGACGTTGATCCGGATCCTCGGCACGCTGCTTACGCCGGACGCGGGCACCGCGCGCGTGTTTGGGTGGGACGTGGTGGCCGATGCCCCCGAGGTGCGCCGGCACGTCAACCGCGTGTCCGTCGAGGCCGCGTTCTTCAAGGAGCTGAGCCCCTGGGAGAACATGGTGTACGCGGCGCGCCTGTACGGCGGAGGCGGGAACGGGACGCGGGAGCGCGTGGTCGAGATCCTCAACGGCCTCGGCCTTCCCAGCGACGTGATCGACCAGCCCATGAAGCAGCTGTCGCGCGGGCAGCAGCAGAAGGTCGCGATCGCCCGCAGCTTCCTCACCGTGCCGTCGTTGCTGCTTATGGACGAGCCGACCACCGGGCTTGACCCGAGGTCCAAGAAGGAGGTGCAGACCGCACTCCACGCGCTCCGTCACGGGCGCGAGATCACGGTCCTGCTCTGCACCCACGACATGGACGAGGCGGCGGCGCTCTGCGACCGGGTGCTGATGATGGACGGCGGCCGCGTCCTGGCCGACGGAAGCCCGGCGGCGCTGTGCGCGAGGCACGGCGGCGCCACCCTGGAGGACGTCTTCATGCACCTCACCGGCAAGACCCTCGAAGAGGAAGAGCTCGAGGAGGTGGCGCCTTGACGGTCGGCCTGAGGCATTCCGAAGTAAGCGCTCTGTTCGGCTTCGCCGAGAGGCAGCTCTACGTCTACAAGCGCTACTGGGTCTGGGAGGTGGTCTGGCTCTTCTACAGCATCGTGAGCGTGCTCTCGATCGGATTTCTGGCGTCCGGCCTGGGCACGCTCGGCGCGGGGGGAGCCGACTTCGACCTGCGTAGGGCGCAGCTCTACCTGCTGGTGGGCGCGCTCCTGTGGGGCTACCTGTCGCTCGTCTTCATGGAGGCCGCCTACGCGATCGCGTGGGAGCGATGGGAGGGCACCATCGAGTACACGTTCATGGCCCCCGTAAGACGCATGACGCACCTGATGGGGATCTGCCTGTTCGCCATCGGCTACGGCCTCGCGCGCACGTTCATCGTCCTGCTGGCGGCGATCGCCATCTTCGACATCGACTTCTCGCACGCGAATTTGGCGGGCGCGTCGTTCGTCCTCGCGGCGTCGATCGTGCCCCTGATCGGCCTGGCGATCCTGACGTCGGTCCTGCCGCTCCTCTCGCCGCAGAAGGGCGAGCAGATGTCTTTCGCGGTCCAGGGCTTCATGCTCCTAGTCTCCGGTGTCTACTACCCGCTCAGCGTGCTGCCGGCGCCGCTCCAGGTCGCGGGGTACGTCAGCCCGCTCACATACGCGCTCGCCGGCATGAGGCGCAGCCTGCTGGACGGCGCGGGAGTGGGGGACCAGCTGCCCACGGCGGCCGTGCTGCTGGCCATGGGCGCCGTGCTCATCCCCGCCGCCGTGCTGGTGTTCGGATGGGCGGAAAGGCGGGCCAAGCGCCTCGGTCTCCTCAAGCGCAGCGGGTAAAGAGGAGTAAGCGACTCGCCGCTTGCCGCATTTAGCGTCACCAAACTAATGTTCGCCACTATCACATTCGACCACCGTATCTAGGGCCATGATGAGCGCGTATCACTACATATAGCGGGTCGATCCCGTCCAGCCTGTTTGACCGCGCTAGATGTTGTGGTAAAGGTATTGACAGGCTGAACTGGCGTTGTTAAGGTCTGCGGCGAATCGCGGTGATCAGTGGGGAGAAGTGGTGAATCCGGCTGACATGGAACCCTACGTCGCACCCTACGTCCAGGTAAGGCACGCCATACACCTCCTCTACGCCACTTCTCCCCGCAGCCGCGGTGGCGAGGACGAAACCGGTTACAACCACCGTTTCGACAAGCACGGCAACCGCCTTCCCCTCCAGCTCCACGGTTGCGGCTGCAGTCTCTGCGCCCGCTCAGAGCGCCGCAGGCTCAACTCCAGCTGGGGTCCCCTCCAGCTGCGCTGGAGGGGCTTGTGACCCTTGTTCACGGGGGCACATCGGGTGAGGGTGGACGACAAGGGCCGGCTGGCGATCCCGGCGCCCTTCCGGAAGCAGCTCAAGGACGGCAGCTTCGTCTCGGTCGGCCAGGACCAGGTGCTGGCGATCTACCCGCCGGACCTGTGGGCCGCCCTCGGCGAGGAGCTCAAGAGCCCGCTGCCGGGACCGGATCATCGCGCCTTGTCGCGCACGCTCTATCCGCTCTCCGATCCGTTCGAGCCGGACGGCCAGGGGAGGATCAGCCTGCTCCCGGAGCAGCGCAGGCTGGCCGGGATCGAGCCGTCGTCGACAGTGGTCGTGATCGGGACCGGCTCGAGGGTGGAAATCTGGCCCGAGGCGCGATGGGACAGCTACAGCGCCGACGCGCAAGGGCGCTTTACCGAATTCGCTGACAGGGTGATCTCAGGGCATTAGTCCGCACGTACCAGCACTTTCACAAGAGGTAATAGAGCTGCTCCAGCCCCGGGCGGGGGCCGTCGCCATCGACGCCACGCTCGGGCAGGCGGGCCACGCCCGCCAGGTCCTGGAGAGGATCACGCCGGGTGGCAGGCTGCTGGGGATCGACCGCGATCCCACGGCGACGGACGCCGCGCGGCGGATGCTGGCATCGTTTGGCGACTCAGTAACGGTCGTCCATGGACGCTTTTCCGAGCTTGGCAACATTGCGAGACAGAACGGTTATGAGCCGGCGGACCTGGTCCTCTTCGACTTCGGTCTCTCCAGCACGCAGATCGACGACCCCGCGCGCGGATTCAGCTTTCGCGCCGAAGGGCCGCTCGACATGCGCATGGACCCGACCTCGGAGCTGACCGCGGCCCGCGTCGTCAACGAGTACGACCCCCCGGCGCTCGAACGGATCCTGAAGGAGTACGGCGAGGAACGATGGGCCCGCCGGATCGCGGAGTTCATGGTGGCGCGGCGTCCGCTCCGCACCACGCGCGACCTGGCGCAGGCCGTCGAGGCCGCCATCCCGCGCCGGGCGTGGCCCGGCGACATCCACGTCGCCACGCGGACGTTTCAGGCAATTCGCATCGAGGTCAACGACGAGCTCGGCGAGATCGAGGCAGGACTGAGAGCAGCTCTTTCGACACTCCAACCCGGTGGTCGTATGGCGACGATCAGCTTCCACTCCCTGGAAGACCGCTTGGTCAAGTCATTCTTCAACGTCGAGTCCAAAGACTGCATCTGCCCACCCCAGCAGCCAGTCTGCACCTGCGGCCACCGGGCCTCCCTCCGC
>DATEGB010000004.1:0-7098 GCA_035280365.1 Candidatus Dormiibacterota bacterium
GATCCAGATCGGCAGCGGCGTGCCCCAGTACCGCGTGCGCGAGAACTGCCAGTCGATGTTGTTCTGCAGCCAGTCGCCCATGCGGCCGGTCTTGATGTGCTCCGGCACCCAGTTCGTCGCGTTGTTGTTCGCGATGAGCTCCGCCTTGCGCTCGGTCGTGCGGATGTACCACGCGTCCAGCGCGTAGTAGATGAGCGGCGTCTTGCAGCGCCAGCACTCCGGGTAGGTGTGGAGGATGGTCTCCGACCTGTAGAGAAGGTCGCGCGACTTGAGGTCGTCGATGATCCGCGGGTCGGCCTCCTTGACGTGGAGGCCGGCGAACTTGTCGACGTAAGGCAGGAACTTGCCGTCGAGGCCCACCGTGTGCTTGAAGGGGATCCCTTTCTCCTGGCACAGCCGGAGGTCGTCGACGCCGTAAAGCGCGGAAGTGTGGACGACGCCGGTGCCCTCGTCGATGGAGACGAAGTCGGCGTCGACCACGTACTGGGCGCGGCCCTGCTCGGGGACCGAGTAGGGGTAGAGCGGCTCGTACTCGAGGCCGACCAGCTCACTGCCCTTCATGCGCTCGACCACGTCGGGCGGCTCCTTGAGGATCGCGAGCCGAGCCTCGGCGAGGATGAGGTACTCGTCGCCTTCCTTCACCTTGATGTAGTCGATGTCGTTGCCCACGGCGAGCGCGACGTTCCCGGGCAGGGTCCAGGGCGTCGTCGTCCACGCGAGGATCGAAGTGCTCGGGTCGTTCTTCAGCCGGAAGCGGACGTAGACGCTCGGGTCGGGCACGTTGTCCCGGTAGCCCTGGGCAAGCTCGTGGCTGGACAGCGGCGTGGCGCAGCGGTAGCAGTACGGCGCGACGCGGAAGCCCTTGTAGATCAGGTTCTGCTTCCACATCTCGCTCAGCGCCCACCAGACCGACTGGATGTACTCCGACGTCAACGTCCAGTAGGCGTTGTCGTAGTCCTGCCAGAACGCCATGCGCTCGCTGAAGCCACGCCAGTCCTCGACGTACTCGTACACGCTCTGCCTGCACAGCTCGTTGAAGCGCTCGACGCCGATCTCGTTCTCGATCTCGAACTTGCCGGAGATGCCGAGCTTCTTCTCGACCTCGATCTCGACCGGCAGGCCGTGCGTGTCCCAGCCGGCCTTGCGCTCAACGTAGAAGCCTTTCATCGTCTTGTAGCGCCCGAAGAGGTCTTTGAACGCGCGGGCCAGGATGTGGTGGGTCGCCGGCTTGCCGTTGGCGGTGGGCGGACCTTCGTAGAAGACGAAGCGGGGCCGGCCCTCGCGCAGCTCGAGCGAGCGCTGGAACGTGCCCTCTTCCTGCCACTTCGCCATGAGCTGCTTTTCCAGCTCCGGGAAGTTCACCTTCTGGTCGACTTTTTCGAACACTTTCGCTCCACGACGCGTAATTGCTGCGTCTGGGACGAGTCTTCGAAAAGACCCGCGGTACCACCCAGGTTCCCGAGGCAACCACCTCGGACTCTCGTTGGGTTTCGGCTCGGGAGTGATCTCGGTCCCGTCATCGGCCGCCAGACTCTCAGCTTTGTCCGGCTCTCTGTCGACCGCTCAGACGGGCCTAACTGTCTCCGTCAACGCCGCGCAGAGCTTGATTCTAGGTCAGGCTGCGCAGGAGGCCGAGAAGGACGAACCCCGCAAGCCACACGACCATCGGCGAGAGGTCGAGGCCCGACATGGGCGGCAGCACGCGCCGGATGGGCGCGAGCACCGGTTCGGTGACGTCCCAGGCGAACCGGGAGACCGGATTGGTTGGGAACGGGCTGACGAAAGAGAAGATGACCCGGATCAACACGATGAATAGGTAGATCTGGACCAGGAGAGCAATGAAAGCGACCGCGGACGTCATTTCAAGTTGGCCGCTGCGCGGGCCGGTCTTGGCCCGAACAGAACCTGGCCCAGGCGCAGCATCGTGCTCCCGGCCTTCACCGCGATCTCGAAATCACCGCTCATGCCCATGGAAAGGATAGGGAGAGCCTTCCCCAGCCGTTCCTGGGCCGCGTCACGCAGGGTCCGCAGCTCGTCGAAAGTGGCCCTGGGGTCTCCTTCGGCCGGCCCCATGGCCATCAGTCCCTGCAGGTCGAGCGTCTCCGCCACGGCGTCGATGATCATGGCGGCCTCGGCGGGGTCGGCACCTGTCTTGCGCGGCTCGCGGGCGACGTTGACCTCGACCAGGACCTTCTGCTCGACGTTGATCCGGGCCAGCGCTTCGGCGAGATGGGCCGAGTCGATGGACTGGATGAGCGCGAAGCGGCCCGCGGCCAGCTTGACCTTGTTGGTCTGCAGGTGGCCGATCAGGTGCCACTCGGCGCCGTTGACGGTTTCCATCTTTTCGACCGCCTCCTGGACGCGGTTCTCGCCCAGGATCCGGAGACCGGCGTCGAGAGCCGCCTGCGAGACGTCCGTTCCGAAGCCCTTGGTCACGGCGACGATGGCGATCTTGCCGGGGTCGCCGCCCGCCCGCTCGATCCGCTGCCGGACGGCCTGGAGATTGTCGGCGACGCTCAACGTAAGGCGACGATGGCGCCGAACCGGGTTCCGTCGGGGTGGCGCCGGTGCGAGGGGAACAGGTAGCTCTCCTTCGTGCACATGGCGACGTCGTAGACCGCCTTCGCGCCCGCGGCCTGGAGCTGGGCCGTGTTGGCGGCCGCCAGGTCGAGGAGCCATTTCCCACCCACGCCCGGCTTGACGAAGCGGGCGTCGAACTTTCCCGCCACGTCTTCGCCGACCTCGTAGCAGCGGCCGCAGATGCCGGGGCCGATGCCCGCCCGGATGCGCCGGCAGCCAAACTCGTCGCGCATGAACGTCACCGCGGCCCTCGCCACGCCGGCCGCTGTGCCGCGCCAGCCGGCGTGAACCAGGCCGGCCACCCGCTTCTCGGGGTCCCAGAGCACGATCGGGTAGCAGTCGGCGAAGGTGCCAAAGAGCGCGACGCCACGTGTGTCGGTGACGACGGCGTCGACATCGTCCACCGAGCCACCGGGCGTCTCCACGCGGGCCACGTCCGCGCCGTGGACGGAGCCGATCGTCGTCAGCTCCACGGCGTCGAGGTCGAGCGCCCGGGCAAAGGCCCGGCGGGCGGCGATCACCGGGGCGGGGTCAGCGGCGTGCTTCAGGCCGACCGAACCGACGGCGAGGGTCGAGAAGCCGTGGACGAAGCCCGGCTCGTCAGCCAGCTCCGGCACCATCAGCGCCGCCGGCGTCGTCCTCACGTTCCTGAGCTTAGACGGCCCCGGTTTTGATCAAATGCGGTCGCTTCGACCGCGCACCAACCCGGATTTGATCGAAAGCGCGGGCGTCAGGAGCGGCGGGAGCTCAGTACCTGCTCGATCTCCCGCTTGACCTGCTGGAGGTCCATGAACTCCCGGTACACCGAGGCGAAGCGGATGTAGGCCACCTCGTCCAGGTCCCGCAGCCGCTCCATCACCATCTCGCCGATCTCCTGGCTCGGAATCTCGACCCGACCCGAGCGCCGCAGCTCCGCCTCGATGTCGTCGACGATCGCACGCAGCCGCTCGGGCGAGATGTCGCGCTTCTCGGTCGCCTTCTTCAGCCCGTTGAAGAGCTTCTGTGGGTCGAAGTCCTCACGCCGGCCATCCTTCTTGGTGACGAAGAACGGCACGGTCTCGATCCGTTCGTACGTCGTGAACCGCTGCCCGCACTGCAGGCATTCGCGCCTCCGGCGGATCGCCTCGCCGACCTCCGAGTCGCGCGAGTCGACCACCTTCAGGTCGTGGTGACCGCAGTACGGGCAACGCAAATGTCAAACCTCTGGCCGGCTACATCCTGTTGCGCAGGAAGGCCGGGATGTTGATGTCGCCGAGCTCCTCCAGGCCGAACTCCGGCCGCTCGATGGTACGACGCGCCGCTTCCTGCCTCGTCTCCTGCTGCGTCTTGCCCGCGAAGCCGGTGGCGATGACAGTGATTTTGATCTCGCCGCCCATCGTGTCGTCGCGGACCACGCCGAAGATGATGTTGGCGCCCGGGTCTGCCGCCTGGCGGACGATCTCTGCCGCCTTCTGGACCTCCTGCAGGGTGATGTCTTTGCCCGCGGTGATGTTGAACAGGATGCCCTTGGCGCCGTCGATCGACGTCTCGAGCAGCGGGCTCGACACGGCCTGCTTGGCCGCGTCCTCGGCGCGCGTGTCGCCGGCGCCGTGGCCGATGCCCATCAGGGCCTCGCCCGCGTTCTCCATGATCGCCTTGACGTCGGCGAAGTCGAGGTTGATGACGCCGGGCTGAGTCACAAGGTCCGAGATGCCCTGCACGCCCTGGCGGAGGACGTCGTCGGCCATTCGGAAGGCCTCTTCCAGGGTCGTCTTCGAGGTGGCGACCTGGGCCAGCCGGTCGTTGGGGATGATGATCAGCGCGTCGACCTGGCCGCGCAGCGCCTTGATGCCTTCCTCGGCGGTGTCGTTGCGGATGCGACCCTCGAAGGAGAACGGCCGGGTCACCACGCCGATGGTCAGCGCGCCCGCCTCCTTGGCCAGCTCGGCGACGATGGCGGCCGAGCCTGTGCCTGTACCGCCGCCCATGCCGGCGGTGATGAAGACCATGTCGGATTCCTGGACGACCGCCGACAGCTCGGTCCGGCTCTCGTCGGCCGCGTCGCGGCCGCGCGTCCAGTCGCCGCCGGCGCCGAGGCCACGCGTGACCTTGTTGCCGATCTGGACCTTGACGTCCGCCTGGCAGCGCTCGAGCGCCTGCTTGTCGGTGTTGACGGCGATGAACTGGACCTTGAGGGCCTTCGAGATCATGCGGTTCACCGCGTTCCCGCCGCCTCCGCCACAGCCCACGACCTTGATGCGCGCTCGCCCCTCGTGCAGCTCGCTCTCTTTCATGACGATCAGGTGATCCTCCTTCGATTTTCGGTTTGCCATGGCGAGCTCAAGTTGATTCTTGGTGTGCTCTCTAGAAAAAATCTCGCAGCCACCTCACTGTTCTTTGATACGTGTTGCCGAAGGTGACCGGCTGGCGCGTCGACCCGTGGCTGCGGTCGTGCGCCCCCCATTTCACCAGCCCGGCCGAGACGGCGAACGAAGGCCCGTGCGCCTTGTCGGCAAGGCCCGAAAGACCGATCGGCTGACCCAGGCGCGACGCGGTGCTGAACACCGACTGCGCGGCGTCCATCGTGCCCATGAGCCGCGAGCCGCCGCCGGCGACGACCACGCCCGCGGGCAGCAGCTGCTCGAATCCCGACTTGCGCACCTCCTCGCGCGCCATCTGGAAGATCTCGAGCATCCGCGGCCCGATGATCTCGGCGAGGAACCGGCGCGGCAGCGCGGTGATGCGGTCGCCGCCGACCTGGCGAACCTCGACCTTCTCGGCGTGGTCGATGACGGCCGGCAGGGCGTGTCCGTAGTTGAGCTTCAACCCTTCGGCCTCGTCCAGGGTCGTGCGGAGTCCGATCGCGATGTCGCTCGTGACGTGGTTGCCGCCGACCGGCAAGACCGCGAGGTGACGCGCGGATCCGTCGTTGAAGACGACCACGTTGGTGGTCCCCGCGCCGATCTCGACCAGGCAAACGCCGAGCTCGATCTCCTGCTGCGTCAGCACGCCTTCGCCGGCGGCCAGCCCGGCGCACACGACGTCTTCGACGTCGAAGCCGGCGCCGTGCACGCACTTGATCACGTTCTGGACCGCGGTCTGGGCGCCCGTGATGATGTTCGTCTCCACCTCGAGCCGGTGGCCCGTCATGCCGACCGCGTCACGCACTCCGTCCTGTCCGTCGACCGTGTACGCACGCGGGATGACGTGGATGACCTGGCGGTCGCTGGCGACGCTGATCGCACGCGACGCATCGACGACGCGTTGCACGTCGTCGTCGCCGATCTCGTTGTCGGGATGCGCGACCGCGACGACTCCGGTCGAGTTCTGGCTCCAGAGGTGCGTGCCGCCAAGCGAGACGACGACCGACTCGATGCGCTGGCCGGCCATGCGCTCCGCGGCCACGGTTGCGGCCTGGATGGAGGCGATGGTCTTCTCGAGGTTCACGACGACGCCTTTGCGCAGGCCGTCAGACGGGCTTTCGCCCACGCCGAGGATGGCCACCGGGCTCCCCGGGTCGTCAGACTCGGCGATGACGACGGCGACCCGGGATGTGCCCAGGTCTAGACCGACGGTTTTCTTCCGCCGCGGCAAAACTGTGCTGGAACGCCTCCTGGAACGACTGGATGTTGAAGGGCGGGTTGGCGGAAGTATATCGGCTGCAGGGCCGTTGCGGGGCCAGATTTTGTGGGTCGGCCGATTTGACCGACTAGGCCTTGTGGTCGTTGCCGACGACTCGCCGCACGGTCGACTCCCCGACCGATCGTTGAGCCTGCGGCAGGGGCTCGCCCTGCATCCACCTCCTGTCCCACGCCATCGCAATGCAAAGTCCGCGATCGTTGGTGCGAACTCGAACACGCGATGTCCCGAGGCCAAGTCACCGGCGGCGCGAACCGGAGGGTCGTCGTCACTCGTCAGCGGCAGCGCCCACGCGCAGACGCCCTGGTTCTCGGCGAGAAGCAAAAGGCACGGTCGCCGAAGCCGACATCACGCCAGCTGTCGACCACCTCTAACGAACGCGGGAACGCGACGTCGCCCTCGTAGACACCCGCGACCGCATCAAGGTCGGATAGCGCAGGAGGTCGATGTCGGCTGCCGGCAGCTGAGGCGCCACGACGTCGGTTGCGCTTTCAGGGTCGATGCCGAACGGCACGAGCGAGTCGCGGAAGCGCTGTTTCGTCAGATCGTCTTGGAGCAGGTCTGCTGGGCCTTGTTGATGCGGTCGACGTCGGGCTTCATGAACTGGCCGACCTCGGAGAACCGCTGCAGCCCGTCGAGGATCAGCGTGCGGTTGCTCTGGTTGAACCCCTGGATCGCCGTCGACAGGCCCTGCTCCATGGTCTGCCAGTCGTTCCTGAACTGGTCGACCGCCGGCCCGATGCATACCGGTATATCCCGCTGGTTGTTCTGGATGGCGTTGCCCAGGTCGATCATCGCCGAGTTGAGCGTGACCAGCGCGTCCTTGCACGCGGGCGGCAGGCTCGAGTTGCAGTTCTTCGTCACCCCGGGCACGGCGTCGTTCGTCTCGATCAGCGCCGG
>DATEGB010000005.1:0-17890 GCA_035280365.1 Candidatus Dormiibacterota bacterium
CTCGAGTCTGAGTTGACCGACGCCGATCGTCACCTCTTCCACAGCCGCGCTGTTGAGGGCGTCGTCCACAACCTTCGCAATCACATGGCGACCGCCGTTGGTTACCTCAAAGAGATCGACACCGAAAAGCTCGATTCGGTCGACAAGGACGCGGTCGAGACCGCCAAGGCCGCTGCCAACGACGCCGTTACCGTCCTGCAGAGCCTTTCCCGGGGCGCGACGCCGCGCGTCACTTACGCGACCGAGCCGATAGACCTGAATCAGCTCGTCAGCCTTGCCCTCGACATGGCGCGGCCGAGAGCTCGAACCAAGAGGGTCGACTTGCGGCTCCATGAAACGCCAGACGACGTGAAGGTCAAGGCCGACCCGCTATTGCTGCGCGAGGTAGCGACAAATCTCGTTAACAACGCGATCGACGCGGCGCCGGAGACCGGCCACGTCGAGATCAGCACCGGACGACGCAACGGTTCGCCATTTTTCAGCGTCGCAGACAACGGCCCGGGTGTCACCGAAGACAACCGCCATCACCTCTTCGAACCGCATTTCACAACCAAAGAGCACGGCACCGGACTCGGACTTTTCATGTCCTATGGAGTCGTGCGGGAGCACCAGGGACAGCTGCTTTACGAGGGCAACAGAAAAGGCGCTGTTTTTACGGTCGTGATTCCGCCTTTCGGCGGTTGATCGCGGCGGCAAGTTCCGAAATCTCGACAGGCTTGACGAGGTAATCGCTCGCGTCCAGGTCAGCGGCTGCCGCCCGTGAGCCGGCATCGACGGCGCCGGTGACGACGATTGGCCGCGCCGCCTTCAAGGAAGCCCGCTCCTCGGCGCTCAAGGACGGCAAGACACCCAGGTCGAACACCGCCGCCTCGCCGCGACGCAAAACTCGCGGCCGTACCGCCGTCTCAGCCGAGTAGCCGAGCCGTCGCAAGCCACGCGCCGTCAGCTCACCCAGCCGCTCATCGTCGTCGATCACGAGCACACGCACCACACCAAGCGCGGCCGACTCAACGTCGCCGAGCAAATCCAGGGCTTCATTCAGATCCCGGAGCAGAACGTCGACCGGCAACGACGTCTGATCGGACAAATTCACCTCCAGCTCCGCGCGCATGCGCGCCAGAGTCGAACGCAGGCGGTGGAGCCCCGCCGCCAGCTCAGCCCGGGATGACGAACCGGTAGCCGATCCCACGGACTGTCACGATCCACCCCGGCTCTCGCAGCTCGCGCCGGATCTGGTGCACCGCCTGCTCGAGGCTGTGCTCGAAGCCGGCATACGAGCTGCCCCACACCTTCTCCAGCAATTCCGCGCGCGACACGACCGAACCCGACTGGTTCGCCAGCAGCTGCAGCATCAGCAGGGGCCGCCGCTCCAGCTTGAGTGGCCGCTCTCCCAGGCGAGCCTCTCCACGCGCCGCGTCGACGAAAAGCCGGCCGCGTACCACCGCCCCGGGCGAAGAGGCCCTCTCGCGCAAGGCGCCGCGCACCCGCGCCAGCATCACCTGCCGGTCGGTCCCCTTGACGATGAAGTCCGTCGCCCCCCGTTCGATGCCCACCACCTGGTCGCCGGGCGAGTGCCGCGCGCCTGTCAGGATGATCACCGGGAACGGGATTCGGTCCGCGCCCGACCGCAACGAGTCCAGCACCTCCGGCGCCTCCATGTCGGGCATCTCGTAGTCCAGGAGCATCAAGTCAGGAGTGCCGGTCCGCACGCGTTCGAGCGCCTCCGTCCCGCTGCCCGCGACCTCGACCGCGTAACCGGCCCGGCGCAGCACCTCGGCGGTCAGCTCCGCCGTCCGCGGTTCGTCGTCGACGACGAGCAGCCTCGCGGTCACGCCTCCAAAACCCCGGTCGCAAAGTAGCAGGTTCAAGGTTTCTTGAGGAAACGCTGAACCCACGGTGAGGTCGCACACCGTACCCCCGAATAACCTCTCGGCATGGGCCAGCTTCCAGACCTCCAAGAAGCCAGGCGCCGGCTGGAACTGGCCCTCGACTCCATCCGTCACGACCGCTGGGTCCTCGGTTTCCTGCGCGGAGGCGAGATGCAGCCGCTCGTCACCTCCGAGATCTCGCGCCGGTTTCTCCAGTCGCAGCCGCTCATGCCCCTCGCGCGGCGCGCTCTGTTCGAGCGCAGGCCAGTCGTGGTCAACGCGGTTGTCGATCCGGGCGACGCGACGAACGACAACGACTGGGAGCTCGACTGGCCGGCACTGCTGTATGCGCCCATCGCCGAGGTCGGCGAGCGACCTATCGGTCTGATGATCGTCGGCTGCCGGACCGATCACTGGTACACCGAAGCCAACGTCGCCCAAATGCACACTTTGGGCTTCAGCCTCGCCCCAATTGTTTCGGCTCTCAGGCGACCGTTCAGCAAGCTCAACGCCACCGAGAGCGTGGTCGCGCAGCTCCTCAGCCACGGCTTCTCCTGCGAGGAGATCGCGCGCGCGATGAACGCGGCGGAGCCACGGGCCAGATCCCTGGTCGCAAAGGTCAAGCGGATGACGTGTTGAGGCTAGTTCGGTCCGAAGAGGAAGACGGTCGTTCCGCGACCCTCGGTGCTGACGACCTCGAGCCGGCCGCCGATGCCGGCCGCCCTTTCCCGCATTCCGGCCAGGCCGTAGCCACCCGTTCCGCGGCCGGCGAAACCTCGGCCCTCGTCCGACACCTCGATCAGGAACGGCCGCGCCGCGAAGCCAAGCTTGACGCGGCAGATGGTGGAGCTGGAGTGCCGGCGGACGTTGGTGAGAGCCTCGCGGACGACCAGCGCCACAACCTCGCGATGGTGTGGTGAGAGCATGTCCTCGGTGCCGTTGCTCGACACCTCGACACGGATTCCGTAGAGGCGCGAGAACTCTTCCGCCTGGCGCCTGACGTCACTCAGGAGGCCGTCTGGGCCGATGGTCGCCGGGCGGAGATCCGCCAGCGATTCGCGCACGTGCTTCAGGGAGCGTTCGAGGATGCCGTAGATGTCGGTCAGCGTCTCGTCGGCCTGGCCCCTGGTCCTCTCCAGGTAGACCTTGAAAAGAGAGATCGCCCCGGCGAGGTCGGAGGCCACGCCGTCGTGCAGCTCGCGGGCGATCCGCGAGCGCTCGCGCCCGACCGCGTCCTCGACCGCTTGCTGCGCGAATGTGTCGTGCCCCCCCTCCACGGGCGCCTTCGCCTTGGTCACCGCGCCGCCGCCCTCCGTCGCGCATACGACTGGAGCAACGCGATGGTGATCGGATGGCGCAGCCAGCGCAGCAAGCGTCCGTAGGGCTGCCACAGGACCTCCATCTCGGCGAGCGCAAGCCGCAGCCTCGCGACGTCGGCCTGCAGCCGGCCACGTTCGTCACTCAGCCGTTCGCTCAGTGCCCGTGCACGCCGCGAGATGCGAAGGCTCCAGCGCACGGCGAGCGCGAACTCGAAGACGATCACGGCCAAGCCGAGCACCAGCAGGTCGAGGCCAAGCAGGCTGTAGAAGTCCGTCATTCCTTGCCGTCGCCCTCCTCGATTCCGGCCACCGGTGCGATCGCCACCACCAGGTCGTCAGGCGCGAGGCGCATCACGATGACGCCCTGCGTCTGCCTGCCGATCTGGGAGATCGCGCCCACCGACGTACGCAGGACCATGCCGCTCGCGCTGATGACCAGGACCTCCTCCTCGGGGTCGCGCACGACTCGCAGCGCGCTCAGCTTGCCGACGCGGTCGGTCACTTTGAGCGTGAAGACGCCCTGGCCGGCGCGGTGCTTCATTGGGTATTCGGCCAGCGGCGTGCGCTTGCCGTAGCCACGCTGTGTGATGACGAGCAGGTCGCCGCCTTCGACCACGGTCGCCATGCCCGCCACCTTGTCCTGGCGACCGAGCTTGATGCCGATCACGCCCTGCGTGTCGCGGCCCATCGCCCGGACCTCTTTCTCGCTGAAGCGGATGGCCTTGCCCAGCTCGGTGGCGATGATCACCCCGTCGTTGCCCGTCGTCGGCGTCACCCAGTCGAGTTCGTCTCCCTCCTGCAGGTTGATCGCGATGAGCCCGTTGCGGCGGACATTGGCGTACTCCGCCATCGCGGTCTTCTTTATATATCCATTCTTCGTGACCATGAGCATGTAGTGGGCCTCGCTCTCGGTCTCGGGCTTGACGAACACCGCCGTGATGCGTTCGTTGGAGCCGATGTCGATCAGGTTGTTGATCGACATTCCCTTCGCCTGGCGCTCGCGCTCCGGGACCTCGTGCACGCGCAGCTGAAATACGCGGCCGCTCTGGGTGAAGAACAGGATCGACGCGTGCGTGTGCGTGGTCAGCAGGTGGAGCGCGTAGTCCTCCTCGCGCGTGCCGCTCGGCGCGTCGGAACCAGCCGTGGGCTTGGCGCCCTTGAGCCCGACGCCTCCGCGCTTCTGGGCGCGGAAGACGCGCAGCGGCTGCCGTTTCACGTAGCCGCGATGCGTGAGGGTGACGACGACGTCCTCCTTCGGCACCAGGTCCTCGGCCGAAAGCTCGGTCGGCTCCTGGCCCGTGATCTCGGTCCGGCGGTCGTCGCCGTACTTCTTGGTGACATCGTCCATCTCTTCCTTGATCAGCTCGCGCACCTTGCGCTCGCTGGCCAGGATGTTTTCGAGGTAGGCGATCGTCTTGATCACCTGCTCGTACTCCTCGTCGATCTTGCCCCGCTCGAGCCGGGTCAGGCGGCCGAGGGTCAGGGCGAGCACCGCCTTGGCCTGGCGTTCGCTCAATCCGAACTTCGTCCGCAGCTGGTTCGAGGCGATGTCCTGGTCGGCAGCGGCGCGGATCGTCTTGATCACCTCGTCCAGGTGGTCGAGGCAGATCTTGAGGCCCTCGAGGATGTGAGCGCGCTCCTGCGCCCGCTCGAGGTCGAAGCGCGTGCGCCGAAGGATGACGTCGCGCCGGTGGTCGATGAACAGCTGCAGCGCTTGCTTGAGGCTCAGGACGACCGGCCGGCCGTCGACGATCGCAAGCATGATCACGCCGAACGTCGTCCGTAGCTGGGTGTGCTTGTACAGGTTGTTCAGCACCGTATACACCTGGGCCTCGCGTTTCAGCTCGATCACGATGCGCATGCCGTTGCGGTCCGACTCGTCGCGCAGGTCGGCGATGCCCTCGAGCTTCCTCTCGGAGACCAGATCTGCGATCTTCGCCACCAGCGCGGCCTTGTTCACCGCGTAGGGCAGCTCGTAGACGATGATCCGCTCGCGGCCGTTGGCGGCCTGCTCCAGCGAGTGCCGAGCCCGGACGAAGATCCGGCCGTGCCCGGTCGAGTAGGCGGCTTTGATTCCGGCGGTGCCTTCGATCACCCCGCCGGTCGGAAAGTCAGGCCCACTGACGAAGTCGAGCAGCTCGTCGGCGGTGGCTTCCGAGTTGTCGACCAGGTGCTTGACGGCCGCCGTGATCTCGCGCAGGTTGTGGGGCGGGATGTTGGTGGTCATGCCGACCGCGATGCCGGAGGCGCCGTTGATCAGGAGGTTCGGCACGCGCGCGGGGAGCACCGACGGCTGCTCCTCGGAGTTGTCGTAGTTCGGCTCCATGTCGACGGTCTGCTTCTCGATGTCGGCCATGAGCTCGCCGCTGACGGCCGAAAGCCGCGCTTCGGTGTAGCGCATCGCCGCCGGCGGGTCGCCGTCGATGCTGCCGAAGTTTCCCTGGCCCTCGATCAGTGGATAGCGCAAGGAAAACGGCTGCGCCATGCGCACGAGCGCGTCGTAGATCGCGGCGTCGCCATGGGGGTGATACAGCTTCATGACGTCGCCGACGAAGGCCGCGCACTTCTTCGTTTTCGTGCCCGCGGTGGCGCCGGCCCGGTTCATCGTGTAGAGGATCCGGCGCTGCACCGGCTTCAGCCCGTCGCGCACGTCGGGCAGGGCCCGACTGACGATGACGGACATCGCGTACTCCATGTAGGAGGCCTGCATCTCCTCCTGGAGGTTGCGTGTCAGCACTGTGTCTTCGGCCAAGGGTTGCTCCTGGTTACTCCTCGTACCTGCCCAGGACCACGACCGCATTGTGCCCGCCGAATCCGAAGCCGTTGGAGATCGCGATCCTCACGTCCTTGCGGCGCGCGGTGTTGGGCACGTAGTCGAGGTCACATTCAGGGTCCGGGTTCTCGTAGTTGATCGTCGGGTGAATGATCCCGCGGTTGATCGTGAGTAAAGTTGCGATCGCCTCGACCGCGCCGGCCGCGCCCAGGAGGTGACCGATCATCGACTTGGTGCTGCTGATCGGGACCTTGTAGGCGTGCTCACCGAGGGCGAGCTTCAGGGCGCGCGTCTCACCGGCGTCGTTCAGCTGCGTCGACGTGCCGTGCGCGTTAACGTAGTCGATGTCGGATGGCGTGATGCCAGCGTCCTTGAGCGCAAGCGTCACCGCCTTCGCGGGCGCCTCGCCGGTCTCGTCCGGTGCGACCTGGTGGAAGGCGTCGTTGGTCGTTGCGTAGCCGAGGACCTCGCCGTAGATGTGCGCGCCGCGAGAGATCGCGTGCTCACGTGACTCGAGGATCAACGTCCCAGCGCCCTCGGCGGGGACGAAACCGTCGCGGTCGCGGTCGAACGGACGGCTGGCCTTCTCCGGCGCCTCGTTGCGCGTTGACAGCGCGCGGATGGCGTTGAAGGACGCGATGCCGACCTCACATAGCGACGCCTCGGTTCCGCCGGCGAGCATCACGTCCGCCTCGCCGCGCTGGATGACCCGTGTGGCGTCGCCCAGTGACTGCGTCGAGGCGGCGCACGCCGTGGTCACCGTGGTGTTCGGCCCGCGCAGGTGGAAGCGCATCGCCACCGAGGCTCCGGCCATGTTCGGGATGATCGTCGGCGCGTAGAGCGGGTTGACCCGGCCCTTGGTGTGGAACGACACAGCGCCGGCGGTCATGTCGTCGAATGCGCCGATGCCCGTGCCCATCGCCACTCCGACCCGGAAGTCGTCCTCCTTGGCAAGGTCGATGCCCGAGTCGGCGAGAGCCATGCCCGACGCGACCACCGCCATCTGCGAGAACCTCGCCATCCGCTGCGCGGCCTTGCGCTCGAGAAATTCCTGGGGGTCAAAGTTGCTGACCTGGCACACGAACTTCGTCGCCAGCTTGTCGCTCGGGAAGCGCTCGATCAAGCTCGCGCCGCTGCGGCCCTCGATCAGCCCGTCCCAGTACTCCTCGACGTTCTTGCCAAGAGGATTGACGGTGCCCATCCCCGTCACGACGACCCGGGTCCGGCCGTTGATGGCGGCAGGCCGCCTAAGGATGGGACTTACGGAATTCATGCCCTCCCCACCTCCGCGCGAATCTTACCGACGAGCCCGTTCTGGACCGCGTCGCGGGTCACGCGGATGGCGTTCTTCATCGCGCGGGCGTCGGAGCGGCCATGAGCTACGACCGCCAGGCCGTCGATGCCGAGCAGCGGCGCGCCGCCGAACTCGTGCCAGTCGATGCGGTCGCGGATCATGCGCACGCGCGGCCGGATGAGCGCGCCGCCGACCTTGCCCGACAGCGTCTTCGGCACCTCGTCGCGCAGGGAGCGGAAGAGGAACTCCGCCGTGGCCTCGGCCATCTTGATCGCGACGTTGCCCACGAAGCCGTCCGCCACCACGACGTCCGCGCGCGCGGCGAATATGTCCTTCGGCTCGACGTTGCCGATGAAGCCGTCCAGCTCGCCCTTGAGACGCCGGCCCGTTTCACGCACGAGCTCGTCTCCCTTGCCTTCCTCCTCGCCGTTGCTGAGCAGGCCCACGCGCGGGTGCTTCACACCCATCATTTCCCGAGCGTAGATCGCGCCCATGGCGGCGAACTGGGCGAGGTACTCGGGCTTGGAGTCGACGTTGGCGCCCACGTCGAGGAAGTACGCGAAGCCGTCCCGTGTCGGAATGATCGAGCCGAGTGCCGGGCGGTCGATGCCCCGGATGCGGCCCTGGATGAAGAGGGCCGCGGCCATCACCGCCCCCGAGTTGCCGGCCGACGTCCAACCGTCTGCGCGTCTTTCTCTGCACAGGCGCGCGCACACCGAGATCGAGGAGTCGGGCTTGTTGCGGACCGCCTGCGCCGGATGCTCGTCCATGGCGATGACCTGTGTGCACGGGACGAGCTGCATGCGCGGGTGGCCGTCGAGCAAAGGCTGCACGACGTGCGGTAGGCCGACGAGCGAGATGTCGACCCCGAGCTCCGCCGCCGCCTGAGCGGCGCCCTTGACGATCTCCACCGGCGCGTGGTCGCCGCCCATGGCGTCGACCGCTATTCGCATGAGCTCAGATATCCAGGTTGCGGACGGTCTTGGCGTGCGCCTGGATGAACTTCTTGCGCGGCTCGACGTCAGGTCCCATCAACTTCTCGAAAGTGTCGTTGACCGCCGCCGCGTCTTCGACCGCGACTCTTAGAAGGACACGCGTCGCGGGGTTCATGGTCGTTTCCCACAGCTCCTCGGCGTTCATCTCGCCGAGACCTTTCATCCGCGCCGCCTCGGCGCCCTTGCCCAGCGTGCGCAGCGCCTTGTCGCGGTCGGCTTCGGACTGGCACCAGATGACCTTCATGTTCTTGCCGGCGCCCTTCGAGACCTTGAACAGCGGCGGCTGGGCCATGTAGAGGTAGCCCCTGTCGATCACCGCAGGGAAGTAGCGGAAGAAGAAGGTGAGGAGCAACGTGCGGATGTGGCTGCCGTCGACGTCGGCGTCGGTCATCGTCACGATCCGGTGGTACCGGATCTTGTCGATGTTGAAGTTGTCGCCGACGCCCGCGCCCATGGCGGTGATCAGGTTGCGGATCTCGTCCGACGTCAGAACCTTGTCGAGGCGCGCCTTCTCGACGTTGAGGATCTTGCCGCGCAGCGGCAGGATCGCCTGCGTCCGCCGGTCGCGTCCGCCCTTGGCGGTGCCGCCCGCCGAGTCGCCCTCGACGATGTAGAGCTCGCTCAGCGCGGGGTCGCGCTCTGAGCAGTCCGCGAGCTTGCCCGGCAGCATGCTCGACTCGAGAAGGCTCTTGCGCTGGACCAGGTCCCGTGCCTTGCGCGCCGCTTCCCGGGCCCGGGCCGCGGTCAACGACTTCTCGATGATCCGGCGACCCTCGGACGGGCTCTCCTCGAGGTACTGCGTCAGGCCCTCGGTGATGGCCAGCGAGACGTGGCCCTGGACCTCCGCGTTCCCGAGCTTGGCTTTCGTCTGGCCCTCGAACTGCGGTTCCAGCACCTTGACGCTGATGACCGCGGTCAGACCCTCGCGCACGTCCTCGCCGGTGAGGTTCGGGTCCGACTCCCTCAGCAGCCCCGCCTTACGTGCGTAGCGGTTGAGCACGTTCGTCAGCGCCGAGCGGAAGCCGGTGACGTGGCTGCCGCCCTCAATGGTGTGGATGGTGTTGGCGAACGCGACGACGTTCTCGACGAACGTCTCGTTGTACTGCAGCGCGATCTCGGCCTGCGTCCCCTCGATCTCACGCTCGACGTAGAAGGGCGGGACGTTGACGACCTGCTTGTCCCGGTTCAGGGCGCGCACGAACGCAACGATGCCGCCTTCGAAGTAAAAGGTCTCCGTGATGCCGAGGGTCTCGTCGGTGAGCGCGATCTCCAGGCGCTTGTTCAGGTATGCCATCTCACGCAGGCGGTGGCGGATGACCTCGCGGTCGAACCTCGTCTCGGGAAAGATTTGGGGGTCGGGCCAGAAGCGGACGACGGTGCCCGTGTGGTCGGTCTTGCCGGAGGGTTTGACCGCCGCCCTGGGCACGCCTCGCGCGTATTCCTGCTGATAGACCTTGCCGCCGCGGTGGACCCACACCTGGAGCCGCTCGCTGAGAAAGTTGACGGCTGAGACGCCGACGCCGTGTAGGCCTGAGGAGACCTTGTAGCCGCCGCCGCCGAACTTGCCGCCGGCGTTGAGGCGCGTCATGACCAGCTCCAGGGCCGACAGCCCTTCCTTCTTGTGGACGTCGACCGGGATGCCGCGGCCGTTGTCGTCCACCTGGACGCTGCCGTCCTTGAAAAGGGTGACCACGATCCGGTTGGCGTAGCCGGCAAGGGCCTCGTCGACGGCGTTGTCGACAACCTCGTTGACCAGGTGGTGGAGGCCCGTCGAGCTCGTCGAGCCGATGTACATGCTCGGACGCCGCCGAACGTGCTCCCGGCCTTCGAGGACCTGGATCTGCTCGGCGGTGTACGCCACGTCCGCGCCTAGGGCTTGAGGCTTCCGAGAACGCTCCGGAAGGGGTTTTTGCACCGCCATTCAGGGCGCCTTGCGCGCGCCCGCCGACCGGAGTTTTCGGCCCTCCCAGCGCGAAGAAATTTGCAGCTCAACTGGGCAGAACTTCAGGCCCTCAATTCTACCGGATTTTGAATACGAAAATGGGCCTCGGAGAGGGTCTTAACCGGGTTCTTTCGGGCCCCCGTCCAGGGGGCCTTTCCAGCGCAACACTGGGTCCTCCGCCTGGCCCTGCAGCCAGGCGTTGATCTTGCGCGCCGCGGCCACCTCATCCAGGCGCCCGACGGGGAGGTTTTTCGGCTCGTCGTGGAGGCCTTGTGGGTCGGTCCTGGCCTGACCGACGATCTCCTTGATCGCCCTGGCAAACGAGTCGAGGGTGGCCTTGCTCTCGGTCTCGGTGGGCTCGACCATGATCGCCTCCGAGACCACCAGCGGGAAGTAGACGGTCGGGGCGTAGAAGTGGCGGTCGAGCAGCGCCTTGGCGATATCCAGGGCCCGCACGCCCGTGTCGTGGAGGTTGTGCGCGCTGGCCACGAACTCGTGCATGCAGGGCCCTTGGTGCGGCATCTCGAGGTCGGTCTCGACCAGCTTGCGCAGGTAGTTCGCGCTCAGCACCGCGTCCTGCGAGGCCTGGCCGAGCCCGTCGCCGCCCATGGCCAGGATGTAGGTGTAGGCCCGCACGAGCATGCCGAAGTTGCCATAGAAGCTCCGGACGCGCCCGATCGACTTCGGACGGCGGTGGTCGAGAGTCAGGTGGCCGTTGGTCCGCTCGACGGTGGGCGTCGGCAGGAATGGAACCAAGTCCGCCTTGACCCCGACCGGTCCCGCTCCCGGACCGCCTCCGCCGTGGGGCGTGGTGAAAGTCTTGTGGAGGTTCATGTGCACGGCGTCGAAGCCCATGTCACCCGGCCGGCAGATGCCCATGAAGGCGTTCAGGTTCGCCCCGTCGTAGTAGAGCAGGGCGCCGGTGGCGTGCACCATCTCGGCTATATCCAGTATCTCTCGTTCGAACAGGCCCAAGGTGTTGGGGTTCGTCAGCATCAACGCGGCGGTTTGCGGTGAGAGCTTCGACTCCAGGTCGGCCAGGCTGATGCGGCCGTCCGGGCCAGAGCGCACCTCGACGACCCGGAAGCCGCTCAGGGCCGCGCTGGCGGGGTTGGTGCCGTGGGCCGAGTCCGGGACCAGGACCTCGGTCCGCTTTTCCTCCCGGGAGTGGTGGAACGCCGCGATCATGCGCAGCGCCGTCCACTCCCCGTGGGCGCCCGCCGCCGGCTGGAGCGTCACCCGGTCCACCCCCACGATCGCGCACAGGGCCTGCTCCAGGCGCCACATGAGCTCGAGCGCCCCCTGGACCGTGTCCTCGTCCTGGTACGGGTGGAGGCTGGCAAAGCCCGGCAGCGCGGCAGCCTGCTCGTTGAGCACCGGGTTGTACTTCATGGTGCAGCTGCCCAGGGGGTAGAAGTTCTCGCTGATCGAGTAGTTCATCGAGGCCAACCGGCTGAAGTGGCGCATACTCTCGGGCTCGCTGAGGCGCGGCAGCCCAGGCGCACGCGAGCGCAGCGCCTCGCGGGGCAGGACATCGGAGGGCGCCGGCCCCGCCACCTCGGCGTCGGGCAGCCGCGGCGGGTCTACCGCCGGCCGGCTGAGCTCGAAGCTGAGCGGCTCGGTCGTCATGCCTTCAGGGCCTCCATCAGCTCGTCCAGCGCGTGCGCGTCGTTGACCTCGGTGCAAGTGAACGTGAGCACTCCCTTGAGCTCGCGGAACCAGCGGCTCACCTCGAGCCCACCGAGGATGCCCTTGCGGGCCAGCTTGCGGACGAGCGCCGGAGCCTTCGGCGCCCGTACCGGGAACTCGTTGAAGAACTGACGTTCCGGGAAGGCGAGCTCCCAACCTGGCAGCGCCGCCAGCCGCTCCGCCAGGGCGTGGGCGCGCTTGAAGCTGACCTCGGCCACGTGGCGCAGGCCGTACGGTCCCATGTAGGTCAGGTAGACGGCCGCCGCCAGTGCGCACAGCGAGTGGTTGGTGCAGATGTTGGAGGTCGCCTTCTCGCGCCGGATGTGCTGCTCGCGCGCCGCGAGGGCGAGCGTGAAACCGCGGCGACCCTGGGCGTCGTACGCCGTCCCCACCAGCCGGCCCGGGAGCTTGCGCACAAGCTCTCGCTTGCACGCGATGAAACCGACGTGCGGTCCGCCAAAGCTCGGGCTGAGCCCAAGCTGCTGGCCTTCGCCGGCGGCGATGTCGGCGCTGTACTCTCCGGGCGGAGCGAGGATCGACAGGCTGATCGGGTCGACGCACGCGATCGCGAGCGCGCCGGCGTCATGCGCGGCCTGGGTCAGCCCGCGCGCGTCGACCAGGAGGCCGAGAAAGTCCGGCTGCTGAAAGATCACCGCCGCGGTCTTCTTGTTGGGCTGGTCGCCCCTGCGCACCTTGATCCCGCGGCCCTCACCGAAGGCGCGCAGGACCTGGACGTACTCGGGGTGCACATAGCCGGCGACGAGCACCTCGTTCCGCCCCGTGTGGACGTAGGCCATCATCGCCGCCTCGGCGACGGCGGTCGCGCCGTCGTACAGGGACGCGTTGGATACGTCCAGGGCCGTTAGCTCGGCGATCAACGTCTGGTACTCGAAGATCGCCTGCAGAGTGCCCTGGCTCGCCTCCGCCTGGTACGGCGTGTAGGCGGTGTAGAACTCCGGCTTGGAGGTCACCGCGGCGACCGCGGCCGGGATGAAACGGCGGTACACGCCGCCGCCGCGGAAGGTGAGCCGGTCGGGAAACACGCGGTTGCGCCCTGCCAGGGCTGTGACCTGGCGCATCGTCTCCATCTCCGAGAGCCCGTCCGGCAGCTGCAGGGCTTCGAGCCGCAGCGAGCGCGGGATGTCGACCAGCAGCTCGTCCATGGAGCGCGCTCCGATGATCTCGAACATCGCCGTCCGGTCTTCCGGGGAGTGGACGAGGTAGGGCAACTAGCCGGCCGCCGCCTCGGTGACCTTCTTGTATCCCGCCTCGTCCAGCAGGTCGGACGGCGCGTCGCCGCTGAGCTCGAGCTTGAGGATCCAGCCCTCGCCGTACGGGTCGGAGTTGATCAGCTCGGGTTGGGAGGCAAGCTTCTCGTTCACGGAGCTGATGCGACCGGCGACCGGCGAGTAGAGATCGCTCGCCGCCTTCACCGACTCGATGACGCCGAAGGTCTCGCGCTCCGCCAGCTTGCGACCCGCCGTCGGCAGCTCGAGGAAGACGACGTCGCCGAGTTGCGCCTGGGCGAAGTCGGTGATGCCGATCGTGGCGTGCTTGCCATCGACGGTGACCCATTCATGCGTCTTGGTGTAGCGCCGTTCAGCCATGCCGGCCCTCCTTCTTCTCGGCTAGTGAGCGCGCGGAACCCCGGTAGAACGGAAGCTTGACGACCTCGGCGTGGGCCTCCCTGCCCCGCACCTCGACCGCGGCCCGATCTCCGACCGACAATGATCGCGCTTCCACCATCGCGAGCGCGATCGGGTACCCGAGGAAGAAGGAATGCGTGCCGCTCGTGATGGTCCCGACGCCCGCGCCGTCCGCTGACACGGATGCGCCGTGGCGGGCGATGTCGCCGGGCTGCATCTTGAGCCCCACGAGCCGGCGCCGCGGGCCTTCCGCCTTGACCTTCCGGAGCGCGTCGCGGCCGATGAACTCACCCTTCTCGAGCTTCACCGTCCACCCGAGCCCGGCCTCGAAAGGGTTGACCGACTCGTCCATGTCGTTGCCCCAGAGGCGCAGCGCCGCCTCGAGCCGCGTGGCATCCCGCGCACCGAGGCCTGCCGGCAGCACGCCCGAGGACCTGCCCCGCTCGAGGAGCGCGTCCCACACCAGGCCGATGCGCTCGCTCTTGACCATGATCTCGAAACCGTCCTCGCCCGTGTAACCGGTGCGGGAGATGATCGCGTTCACGCCGGCGACCTCGCCAGCGCGAAAGCCGAAATACGGGATGTCGTCGAGGCCCTCGCTCGGCAGCAGTTGCTGGGCGATGGGCCCCTGGAACGCCACGAGCCCAAGCTCGAACGTCCTGTCTTCGACGGTCACGTCTTGCGGTGCATGCGACCGCATCCAGTCGAGGTCCTTCTCGCGGTTCGATGCGTTGACCACCGCCATGAAGCCCTGGTCTGACCGGTAGACGACCAGGTCGTCGACGATGCCGCCTGCTTGGTTGCACATGAGGTTGTACTGCGCCTGGCCTTCGGTGAGGTGCGATACGTCGTTGGTCACGATCCTCTGGACGAAGTCCGCGGTCGAGTCGCCCGTGATGCGAAACCGGCCCATGTGCGACACGTCGAACAGGCCCGCGACCTTGCGCACCGCCAGGTGCTCGTCGCGAATCGACGTGTACTGCTGTGGCATCTCCCAACCGCCGAAGTCGACCATGCGGCCGCCGAGGGCGACCTGCCGGTCGTACAGCGGTGTGCGGTTCGTGGTCCTGTTACTCGCCGTCGACCGCGTTGTCGACGTCGACCGCCTCGGTGTCGAGGAAGGCCAGGAGGTCTTCGTCGTGCCGGCGCCGTGCGTCCGAGACCACCTGGGCCACGTAACGCGTGCGCTCCGGCGGCCACTCGAGCTTCCGGGCGATCTCCGCCTCGGTGGGCGCCCGCTGCAGCGAGCGGCGCAGGAGGATCTCGACGCGCTCGTAGTCCGTCGCCGCGGCGACGAGCTGGTCGGCGTCTCGGACCGCCGCCGCTTCGGCCGCGATGGCCGCGTCCATCTGGTCGCTGACCTTGCGCTCGGCGAATGCATCGAACGCCGCCGCCCCGGCGCCCTCGAACGACCGGAGCGCCTCGACCAGGCCCAACGAGCCCTCCTGGACCAGGTCCGGGACGGACAGGCCCTTCTCCCGGCGTGACTCGGCCAGGCGGATCACCATCGCCAGCTTGGCGGCCACAAGACGCGCCTGGCTCTGCCGGTCGCCACGGGCCCAGCGCTCCAGGAGATCGGCCTCCTCCGCCTCGCCGAGTGGCGGAGTGGCGCTCGCCTGGTGACGAAGGTCACGCAGCACGGTCTCGTCACCATGTGGCTGGAGGGGCCCCGACGACATCGCCAAGCGATTCTACGCGGGGCCTGAGCGCCCCTCCGGGGCGCGGATGTTCCACGTTTTACATCCGCAACTGAACGCCGGCCTTGCCATACTCGGGACATGCGCGCGCGGTTCGCACTCCGCCTGGGATGGATGCTATTTGCGGCTGCCATCGCGCTCGCCCCCGCGGCCGCGCAGGCGGCCGTTCCCGGCGTCGAGCAGGCAGACCTCAACGGCGACATCAACAACGTCATGTCGGCCTACATCCAGAACGCCGTCAGCCGCGCCGAGTCCGACCACGCCGACGCGCTGCTCGTGGTCATGAACACCCCCGGAGGCATCTCGACCTCGATGGACGAGATCGTGACCAGCCTCCTCAACTCCAAAGTGCCGGTCATCGTCTACGTCTACCCCACCGGCGCGCGGGCGGCGTCCGCAGGTCTCTTCGTCGCCCAGGCGGCGGACGTGCTGGCGATGGCGCCCGGGACCAACATAGGCTCCGCGCATCCGATCCAGGCGACCGGTGAAGACCTGACCGGCGACCTCGGCGCCAAGGTGCTCAACGACGCCGTCACGCGAGTGCGCAGCCTGGCCTCGCTGCACCAGCGCAACGCCGACTGGTGCGAGGACGCGGTCCGCAACAGCGTGAACATCAACTCCGACCAGGCGGTGAAGCTGAAGGTCGCCGACCTGGAGGCGCCGGACGTCCCATCGCTCCTCAAGATGGTCGACGGGCGCACGGTGCAACGCGCGAACGGGCCGGCGGTGCTCCACACGGCCGGCGCCCTGGTCGACGACTTCCCCATGCCCTTCTGGCAGGTTTTCCTCAACGCGCTCATCGACCCCACGATCGCGGCGCTCCTGATCATCGTCGCGGGCTACGGGATCATCACGGAGATGTCGAACCCGGGGCTCATCCTCCCCGGGGTCATCGGGGGCATCGCGGCGGTGCTGGCGATCGTGTCCCTGGCCAACCTGCCGCTGAACATCGCCGGGGCGCTGATGATGCTGCTCGCGCTCATGCTCTTCATCGCCGACCTCAAGGCGCCGACGCACGGCTTCCTCTCCGTGGGCGGCGTCTTCGCCCTCCTGCTCGGCATGGCCTTCCTGATCAACACTGGGCCCGTCGGCCTCGGCGTGAACCCCCTGGTGGCGCTTGGCCTCGCCGCGATCACGTTTGGCTTTTTCGTCTTTTTCATCCGCAAGATCTGGCTGGCCAGGCGGCAGCCTGCATTCGTCGGCGCCGACAGCATGCTCGGTGCGCTCGGCGAGGTGCGCGAGACGATCGCGCCCGAAGGTCTAGTCTTTGTCAAGGGCGCGCTGTGGAAGGCGACCGCGACGTCGCCGATCCCCGCCGGCGCGGCCGTGAAAGTCGTCGGGCGTGATGGGCTCCACCTGCAGGTCGCGCAGGCCAACGGCGAGGCGAAGGAGAAGATCTAAGTGGACATCGGACTGCTGGCGGTCATCATCGTCATCCTCGTCATCGCGTTGATCGCCGTGTTCTCGAGCCTGCGCATCGCGGCCGAGTACGAGCGTGGCGTCGTCTTCCGCCTCGGACGATTGATCCCGCTCAAGGGGCCCGGGCTCTTCTTCATCATCCCGTTCGGAGTCGACCGCCTCGTCAGGATGGACCTGCGCACAATCACCCTGGAGGTCCCTCCCCAGGAGGTGATCACCAACGACAACGTGACCGCCAAGGTCAACGCGGTCATCTATTTCCAGGTCGTCGATGCGCGCAGGGCGGTGACCCAGGTGCTCAACTTCATCAACGCCACGTCTCAGATCTCGCAGACGACGCTGCGCGCGGTGCTCGGCCAGTCGACGCTCGACGAGCTGCTGGCCGAGCGCGACAAGATCAACCAGAACCTGCAGAAGATCATCGACGAGCAGACCGAGCCCTGGGGCATCAAGGTCGCCGTCGTCGAGCTCAAAGACGTCGAGCTGCCGAGCACCATGCAGCGCGCGATGGCCAAGCAGGCCGAGGCCGAGCGCGAGAAGCGAGCCAAGATCATCAACGCCGACGGCGAATTCCAGGCATCGCAAACGCTCGCCAACGCGGCGCGCGTGATCTCGTCGGAGCCGGGCGCTCTGCAGCTGCGCTTCCTGCAGACGATGGTCGAGATCGGGTCGGAGAAGAACACGACGGTGATCTTGCCCCTGCCGATCGAGCTCATCCGGCCGCTGATCGACATGGTCCGGCCCGCGGACGGCTCGCCGTCGACGCCCTCACTTCCCGACAAAGGCGTCAAGACCGGCTGACCTTCCACCTTCCGCTCGACTCTCTGACGAACGCGCTCGTCAACCTCGCCGTCGTCCCCCTTGCGGTGGTGGCGAACGCCGCGGTCGGCAAGTCGTGGGCGAATACGGCGACCTGGCTCGTCGGCGGGCTCGCCGCCTGGGGCCTGGCCGCGTCGAGCGCGATCGACCTTGTGGCCACGCTGCTGACCACGCAAATCGACCAGACGACCTTCGTCGTCTACGCCAGCTCCATCGTCAGCGGCGTCGCCGCGGGGGGTTTCCTGTTTCGGCCCATCCGCCGGGACGTCGCGGCGGTGCTGCCGATCGACGTCGAAAACCCTGTGCACACGCTCGCCTTGGTGCTCGCCGTGATCCTGTTCGGGACGCAGGCCGCGAGCATCGTCTTCACCGACGCGCTCGCCTTTCTGGCCACGCAGAAGCCGGAGACGATCGTCGACGCGTTCCTCG
>DATEGB010000006.1:0-64365 GCA_035280365.1 Candidatus Dormiibacterota bacterium
GGTCGAGCGCCGTCAGTCCGGCCGCGATGAGAATGGCGAGTAGAGGACGGGTCAACATTGCCCAGCCCCGTATATTGCCAAGTCCGATGACGCAGATCCGGCACGATATCCGCAACGTGGCGATCATCGCGCACGTCGACCACGGTAAGACCACGCTGGTCGATGCCTTGCTCAAGCAGAGCCACACCTTCCGGGACAACCAGGAGGTCGGCGCGCTGATCATGGACAGCAACGACCTGGAGCGCGAGAAAGGGATCACGATCCTTGCCAAGAACACCTCGATCCGGCACGGCGACGTGACCATCAACATCATCGACACGCCGGGGCACGCCGACTTCGGCGGCGAGGTCGAGCGTGTGCTCAACATGGCCGACGGCTGCCTGCTGCTTGTGGACGCCGCCGAAGGGCCGATGCCACAGACGCGCTTTGTACTGCGCAAGGCATTCGAGGTCGGCCTGCGGATCGTGATCGTGATCAACAAGGTCGACCGCGCCAATGCCGATCCGAACGGGACGCTCGACAGGGTGCACGACCTGCTGCTCGAGCTCGCCGAGGACGCGGACCAGCTGGAGGCGCCGGTCGTCTACGCCATCGCCAAGCAGGGGCGCGCGGGTCTGACCCCTGACGCCCTCGGGCCGGACCTGCAACCGCTCTTCGACATGATCCTCGAGCACGTGCCCGCGCCGGTCGTCCAGGAGGGCGGTTTCCAGATGCTCGTCGCCAACCGCGCCCACGACGACTACACGGGCACGATGGCGATCGGCCGCATCACGCGCGGCACAGTCCGGCCCGGCGACGTGGTCGCAGTGCTCGGCGCCGGCGGCGGCGCCCGGCGCGTGCGCATCGTCCAGGCGATGCTGTACCGCGGCCTGGAGAGGGTTGCCGTGGACGCCGCGTCGGCGGGCGACATCGTCCTTCTGACCGGCCTGGAGGACGTGGCCATCGGCGACACGCTCGCGGACCCCGAGTCGCCGGAAACGCTGCCCCGGATCGAGATCGACGAGCCGACTGTGCGCATGACCTTCGGCGTCAACACGTCGCCGTTCGCCGGCCGCGAGGGCAGGTTCTCGACCACGCGCCAGCTGCGAGCGCGCCTGTACAAGGAGCTCGACACCAACCTCGGCCTGCACGTCGAGGACACCGCCCAGGCCGAGCGGTTCCTGGTCAGCGGCCGGGGGGAGCTGCACCTGGCGGTGCTCATCGAGACGATGCGCCGCGAGGGCTATGAGTTCGAGGTCTCGCGGCCGGAGGCGATCGTCAAGATCGTCGACGGCCGGCGCTTGGAGCCGGTGGAGCGCCTGACCGTCGACGTCCGCGAGGTGCACCTCGGCGCGGTGACGGAGGCGCTGGGTCGGCGACGCGGCGAGATGATCGAGATCGTCTACGACCACAAGGGCGGGGTGCGCCTCGAGTACCTCATCCCGACGCGTGGGCTGATCGGGTTCCGCAACGCCTTCCTGACCTTGACTTCAGGTGAGGGCCTGATGGGGTCGATCAGCATCGGCCACCGGCCCTGGATGGGCGAGTTTCGCGAGCAGCGCGACGGCGCGTTGACCGCATCGTCGCCGGGGACGTCGCTGACCTATGGCCTGGCCGGGGCGCAGGAGCGTGGCATCACGTTCATCGAGCCGGGCACCGAGGTCTACGAGGGCATGATCGTCGGCTTGCAGAAGCGGCCGGGCGACATCCGGGTCAACGTGTGCAGGGAGAAGAAGAAGACCAACGTGCGGTCGGAGACGGCGGACATCGCGGTGCGGCTGACGCCGGCATCGAGGCTGAGCCTGGAGCAGTCGCTGGACTTCCTCGCCGACGATGAGCTGCTCGAGGTGACGCCGAAGCACCTGCGCCTGCGCAAGCGACACCTGACCGAGGTGGAGCAGTCCCGAGCCCGGAAGGCGGCGGAGGCCGCCGGAATAGGTTCCTAGAGTTCTGGGTATACTCATTTCAGCCGGCGAAGCGTTCGGCTCTCACAGTGGGCTGCGATCCTTTCTCGAACGGGCCTAGCTAGTTGAGTTAGACCCGCCGTTCGAGAGATAGGAGATCGATATGCCACAGGGCACGATCAAAAAGCTGGTTTCGGACCGCGGCTTTGGTTTCATCAAGGCCGAGGACGGACAGGAGTACTTCTTCCACCGGAGTGGCACCGAGGGTGACTTCGACAGCCTCCAGGGTGGCGAGAAGGTGACGTTCGAGGTGGAGTCGAGCCCGAAGGGCCCGCGCGCCAAGACCGTCCGCGTCGCGTAAGTTCCTGAACCAGGCAAGGCCCGGGCTTCGGCCCGGGCCTTTTTCTTTATCCGCCGAGTTAGGCGAACAGGGCGTACATGCAGCCGATGAAGGTCGCATTGACGATCTGCTGGTCCATCAGCCGATCACGTCATGGCAGGATGGAGCCGGGTGGTGGGCCCCCATCCTGAGTCCCGGTTAGCTCGGTGAGATCTGCTTGACGGCCGTGAAGCCGCCCCTGCCGTCCATCTGCACGATCCAGATTGTCTGCCTGACGTCGTGGTCGGAATTGAAACGCAGCGGTCCAAGCGGGCTCTGGATGTTCCCGCTTTCCATCGCCGCACGCAGCCGCTCGCGGTCGCGCGCCACGTCGGTGAAGGTCAGGTTCGCGCGAGCAGCAGCGTCGGCGAGGAGCTCGATGGCGGTGAAGCTCTGCGCCGCGACCTGGTCTGGGTCCTTGAGGTAGGCCGTCCTGTAGCCGTCGACGAAGATCTGGTTCCGCGCGGACGCGATCCCGAGGTACCAGGCGCTTGCGCTCCGCGCGCCCCTGCCGGCGGCCCCCGCCAGCTTGGCGATGGCCGGGTTGTTCAACCCGTCGCCACCGAGGAACTGCCCCTGGTAACCGAAGTTCCGGGCGTCGACCATGATCCGCGCCGAGACCGCGCCCGGAGTGGCAATGAAGATCACGTCGGGCTTGAGTTGCACGGCCTGCGTGACGAGCGGAGCGGGGTCGGCCACGTTCCGGCTCATGGGGATGGTCTTGAGCAGGCGGATCTTGTACAGGCCGAAGGTCGCCACCGCGAGCTTGCCGTCGTCGCTTGACAACCGCTCGTCTTCAGCCACCAACAGCACGGCGGTCCCTGGATGCGCGTCGTCGACATACGTTTTGATGTTCGCGGGGATCGCGGTCTGCTCGCCGAGGCTGTCGCGGAAGACGTACTTGCAGGGTGTCGTGTCGGGATATGCGCAGTCGGGCACGATGTGGCTGCCAGGCGTGCTCACCGCGATGATCGGGGTCTTCAGGCTTTCCGCAAGCGGAAATACGTCTGTGGCCGAGTTGGCAAGCGTGGGACCAAGCAGTGCCAGCACCTGGATTTGCTGAGCCAGGGACTTCGCCTTCTGCGCGGACTGCTCCTTGTCCGACGCATCGTCCTCGACCGACAGCTCGACCTGCGCGCCGTCCACGCCACCGGAGGCGTTGAGCTGCTTGACGGCGAGCAGCATGCCGTCGCGGCTCTGCGTCCCGACAGCCGCGCCGGCGCCGGTGAGCGAAAGTACCGCGCCGAGCCTGATCGTCTTGCCGCCGTACGAGTTGTTGCCTCCGTGGCCGGATTCGCACGCCGCGATGAGCAGCGCCGCGCTCAGGCCGCAGGCCAGTCGACCCACGGCGGCGAAGATTACTTCAGCTCGACAGGTACGACGTCGAGCTTGAGCAGCTGGTCGCCACGCAGGACGGTCAGCGCGATCTTGGCTCCGATCTGCGCTTCGACCATCAGCCGCTGCAGGTCGCCCGCCTTGCTGACGCCGACCTCGCCGACCGAGACGATCACGTCGCCGCCGCGCAGCGTGCCGCCCGCGGCCGGGCTGCCGGCCACCACCTCATGAACCTCGACGCCGGCCTTGCGCCCGAGCCGCTCCGCCACCGGCGGTGGAAGCGGCCTGGTGCCGCCCGCGATGCCGAGGTAGGCGCGCCGGACGCGGCCGTTGCGCATCAGCGCGGAGAGGATCGCCTGCGTCGTCGAGTTCATCGGCACGGCGAGGCCGAGGCCCATGCCGGCGACCGCGGTGTTGACGCCGATGAGGTGCGCATTGGAGTCGGCCAGGGCGCCGCCCGAATTGCCCGGGTTCAGCGCGGCGTCGGTCTGGATCACGTCCTCGACAAAGCGCCGATGCCCGTTGCCGTCCGCGGTCGCCAGCGAGCGGCCTAACCCGCTGACGACCCCGGACGTGACGGACCCCGAAAAGCCCATCGGGTTGCCGATGGCGACGACCAGCTGGCCGACACGCAACTGGTCGGCGTTGCCGATCGGCACCGGGCGGAGCTCGCCGGAGCGGGCGCGCACGATCGCGAGGTCGGAAAGGGGGTCGGCGCCGATGACGTCAACGTCGTGCTCGGTGCCGTCGATGAACGATGCGCTGGCCGTGCCGCCCGCCGCGACGACGTGGGCCGAGGTGACGAGAAAGCCGTCCGGGGTGATGACGACTGCCGAGCCGGCCCCACCGAAACCGCGTCCGCCGCGCCCGATGCGCAGACTGGCGACCGACGGAAGGACCTTCTCCGCGACGGAGGTCACGATCGTCGAGTAGGCGTCTAAGGCCTGCTGCTCGGTGGTCGCCTCGACCATGGTGCTTACAAGATTACCAAGTAACAGCGAGCCTAAACCTGGCCGGCCTTGGAGGCCTTCTCGTGGAGGGCTTTGAACTCGCGGTCGAACTCCGCGATGATCCGCTCGGGGTCCGGCACCAGCCCGGCGTCGGTGGCCACGCCCAGCCTCACGCCGCCCGCGTAGCTGAGGATGCTGATCCCCAGGCCCAGGCGGCCGGACTGCGGCACCCAGAACATGACGGTGTCGAGCTTGCGGCCGGCGAGGTAGAGCGGCTCGCGTGGCCCGGGCACGTTCGTCAGCACGGCCGACGCCTTGCTGCCGAAGAATCGCAGCCCGAGTTTTTCGACCTCGACCGGGGTGAGGCCCATGACGTTCAGCATCGCGTAGGCGACCACGGCCTCGGGCGACCGCTTCAGCTGGTCCATCTCCTTCTTGACCGCCCGCAACCGGCGCACCGGGTCGGCGATGCCGATCGGGAGGGTGAGAAAGACAAGACCGAAAGAGTTGCCGAGCTTGTGCGCCTGGTCGAGCGGTCGCAGGTTCACCGGCACCGAAGCGCGGATGGCGACGCCGGTCACCTTCTCGCCGCGTTTGTCGAGGTAGCGGCGCAGCGCGCCGGTCGCGGTCGTGACCAGCACGTCGTTGACGGTCGCGCCGAAAGCCTTGCCGATGGCCTTGAACCCGTCCAGCGGAATGGGGTCCGACCACGCTGCGCGTTTACGCCTGCCGAGCTTGCCCTTGAAAGCCGTCGGCGGGTCGGGTGGAAGGAGGACGAGGCGGCCCAGCCGGTAGGCGCCTTCTGCGATGCGGGCGGGGTCGTCGAGCAGCTTCACCGCGCCGGCCAGCCAGCCGAGCGGTGCCGCGCCGTCGGAGCGGTGCGACCGCTTCGCGCGAGGGCGGGCGGTCGCCGTGGGCGACGTGTCGGTGAGGGACAGCATCACCTGGACCAGGGCGATGCCGTCGGCGATGCTGTGGTGAATCCGCGCGAGGACCACCGATCCGCGCTCGTGGCCGTCGATGAGGTGGACGTGCCACAGCGGTTTGGTCATGTCGAGAGGCGAGCTCATGAGCTCGCTGACGAGCTCGCGCAGCGCCCTCTCGCCGCCGGGCGCGGGCAGCGCGACGTGGCTCACATGGTTCGCGACCTCGAACTCCTCGTCGTCCTCCCAGTGCGGCAGGTTGCCGCGGGACCGCGGCCGCACTACCTTTTGATGAAACCGGTGGAAGGGCGCGAGGCGCTTGTCGAGCAGCGTCCGAAGTCGCCTGGGATCGACCTTGCCCTCCAGGACCATGACGCCGGTGACCATCATCAGGTTGGTCGGGTCTTCCATGCCCAACCACGCCGCGTCGACGCTCGACATCGCGACCTGCCTCGGCACCGTCGGCGTGATCCTACGCGCGCCCCGAGCTAAGCGCGATAGACCGAGATCTCCGTGGCCTTCACGGAGGCCCAGACCTCCGCGCCTGCGTCGAGCTTGAGCTCGCGCACGGCGGAGGGCGTGACCTCGGCCACGAGCGGCACTTCGCCGCCAAGACGCACGCGCACGCGCTCGCCGTGGAGGTCGAGGTCCACGGCCCGCGCGCGCCAGACGTTGCGCGGCGTCCCCTTGGGCCTGGTCGTGTAGAGCGCGACGGCGCGCGGATGGATGACGGCGAAGACGTCGCCTTCGCCGGCGTCCGGCGCGGCGAGGACCGCGCCGCCGGCGAGCTCGACGTGATCGTGGTGCGCCTTGCCCCGCAGCAGGTTCGTGCCTGCGAGGTCGGCGACGAATTTCGAACGCGGCCTCGCCGCGACCTCGGCCGGAGCACCGCTCTGGGTGGTCTTGCCGTTCTCGAGCACGACCAGGCGGTCGGCCAGGGCCATCGCCTCGAGGGGGTCGTGGGTGACGATCAGGCGTACGCCGCCGAAACTTCCGAGTTCGTGCGAGAGGTGGCGACGCACCTCCGCCCGAACGGTCACGTCGAGCGCTGCGAGTGGTTCGTCGAGAAGCAGCATCTTCGGTCTTGTCGCCAGCGTGCGGAGCAGCGACACGCGCTGCGCCTGGCCGCCGGACAGCTCGCTGGGCATGGCGGTTGCCTTGTCCGCGAGCCCAGCGCGGTCGAGCCACTCGCGCGCGACCTCACTGTTCGTGCCGAAAGCAATGTTCTGCAGAACAGTCATATGCGGAAAGAGGACGTGGTCCTGGAACACGAGCCCGACTCCGCGACGTTCGGTCGGAACGTGGACTCCGGTCGCCGAATCGTCGAGCACGCGACCGTCCAGCTCGACGTGTCCATCGATCGGGATCAGTCCGGCGAGTGCGCGCAGAAGGGTGGTCTTGCCGGCTCCATTCGGGCCGAGGACGGCGACGGTCTCGCCCTGCTCGACGTTAAGTTCCATGTCCAGCGCGAATCCATTGCGCGCGACCTTGACCCGCGCGCGCAGGCTCACGGCGCGCCGAGCCAGCGGTCGCGCAGGCCGACGAGGACAGCGAGCGAGACCGCGAGGAGGATGAGGCTGAGCGCGATCGCGCCCTCGGGCCTCGTCTCGTTGGTGACGTAGACGGCGAGGGGGACGGTCTGTGTCGTGCCGGGGAGGTTGCCGGCAAACGTGATGGTCGCGCCAAACTCGCCGAGGGCGCGAGCCCAGCAGAGCACGGCGCCGGAGAAGATCGCGGGCCGAAGCAACGGGAGCGTGACGCGGAGGAACACCTTCCACGCGCCGGCGCCGAGGGCGCGCGCCGCCTCTTCGTAACGGTGGTCGAGCGCACGCAGGCCACCCTCGACCGCGATGACGAGGAAGGGCATGGCGACGAAGGTCTCGGCGACGACCGCGGCCGCCGTGGTGAAGGGGACCTGGACGCCGAAGACCGCGTAGAGGGGCGCGCCGGCAAGGCCTCGCCGACCGAACGCGATCAGGAGCGCGACTCCACCGACTACCGGCGGCAGCACCATGGGCAGCGTCGTGAGCGCGCGCAGCACCGCGCGCAGTGTGCCGCTCGTGCGTGAGAGCAGCAGGGCGAGAGGGATGCCGAGGACGAGGGCTGCGGCGGTCGCGGTCAGCGAGCAGAAGATCGATAGCTCGAGCGCGGTCAGCGTTGCGGGGGCGACCAGGGCTGGGCCGACCTGGTCCCAGGGCGCGCGCGCGACGAGGCCGGCGAGGGGGAGGAGGAAAAGGAGCAGTCCCGCGGCCGCCAGGGCGAGGAGCGGCCCGGGGACCCGGGCTTGGGTCACGCCCTCCCGAACCCCGATTCGGTCAGGATGGCTTGCCCCTTCGCGGAAAGCACCAGGTCGATGAATTCGCGCGCCACCGGGCGATCACTCAGGTTGCCGATCAGGTAGTCGGCGACCACGTTCTGGCTGTCAGGGATCTGGACGCCGTCGACCTTGCCGCTGCTCGTCACGTCGCTGGCGTAAACGATTCCAGCGTCTGCTTCGCCTAGGGCGACCTTGGTCAAGACGGCAGTCACTTGAAGCTCCAGGCTCGCGGGCCTCACCTTGACGCCGGCCTTCGCCAGCGCCTGATCCGCGTACTTTCCCGCGGGCACGGATGGATCTGCCAGCACGACCACAAGGCCCGCTCGCGCGAGGTCGGCAAGGCCGTGAATACCCTTGGGATTGCCCCTGGCGACGGCGATCTCGAGCCTGTTGTGAGCGAACACCTGGGGCGGGCTCGCCAGCAGTCCGGTGTCCTCGATCGTCTTCATGTGTGCGCTGTCCGCGGAGGCGAAGACATCAGCTCTTGCGCCCTGGATAAGCGAGGTCGTGAGCGTCTGAGTGCCGGCGTAGTTGATCCTCGGGGTCGCCTGAATCTGTTGGGCGATGCGGTCGAAGGGAGGCTGAAGCGACGCGGCCGCGAACACCGTGAGTGTTGGCCGGCTGGTCGTGTCGACGTAGCGCTGACAGGAGACGACACTAATCAATCCGATCAGCGCCGCAGCGGCCCTAATCACGCGGCAGCTCTACCTGCACGTTGGTCGCTTTGACCACTGCGACCGCGCGCATTCCCGGTTTGAGGTCGAGGTCATCGACGGCGTCGCGTGTGATGAGCGAGACAAGGCGGTGGGGGCCGGCCTGAATCTCGACCAGGGCGGCGACTCTGTCCGTGACGACCCGGGTGACAATCCCCGGGAAGCGGTTGCGAGCGGACTGCTTCACGGCGGCTTCGGCTCGGTCCTTGCCGGCCGGCTTGGCGAGCGCGGCAAGGGACTGGCCGTCGATCAGGCGCTGGCCACCCCTGGTGCGCACGGCGACGAGCCGGCCGTCGTCGACCATCCGCCGGACGGTGTCGACGCTGACCCCAAGAGTTTTAGCCGCCTGACCCAGGCGATATCCAGGCATACGGTCAAGAATCCTAGCAGGCGCAAGTTATCGCCGCAGCTTGCCTGGGAATTGAGCCGAGCCCTTTGCGGGCCGTCCTTCTCCCGTCGGGTTTGTCAGCAGGCGGAGCGGACGCCCTTGAGGCAGGTATGGGAGTCGACAGCGAGATGACCGAGGAAGGGAACCCACGATGAGCGCGGTCGCCAAACCGATCACGTGCCCGGGGCGCTTACAAACTCTTCACAGCTGGCTAATGCCAGGGCCGGTCGCCAGGACTTCAATAAGGCCGTGAGCGTCGCACCCGCGAACGAGCCCCTCACCAACACCCGCGTCGCGACGCGAGGCATCACCCGACGGCAAGCACTTGCTGCCGCGGTCGTGACCGGCCTCGGCGTCGGCGCGATCCGACTGCTCGGCGGCTCGATGCAGCAGATCGCGGGGCCGCGAGCCGCCGGCACCAGCGGCTGGGTCTCGCCTCTCGCGTCCGAGTCAGCCCGCGTGATGCAGCTACTTCGCCGGACATCGCTCGGCTACACGCCGACCCAGCTCGAGACCGCGCTCTCGGACGGCTACAACCGAACGGTCGACCGGCTTGTCGAGACGAAGCCTGCAGAGCCGCCCGCCTTCGCCGCCGCAGACACCGGAGGCGGCCGGTTCCCGATCGCGCAACTCCAGCAGTGGTGGGTTGACCACATGCTGACCACGCCCACGCCTTTTGCCGAGCGCATGACGCTGTTCTTGCACGGCCACTTTACGACCGACTATCGCAAGGCCGCGGACAACACGTTTGTCTACTGGCAGAACCTGACCTGGCGTCGCATGGCCATGACCGACCTGCGCGCGATGCTGATGCAGGTCACGGTCGACCCGGCGATGCTCCGCTATCTCGACCTGGCCACCTCGACCGGGCAGAATCCGAACGAGAACTACTCGCGCGAGCTCATGGAGCTGTTCACGATGGGCGCCGGCAACTACACCGAGGCCGACGTCCGCGAGAGCGCCAAAGCGCTCGCCGGCTGGCAGCTGCCCCAGCCAGACTCGTTCGTGACCAACGGCAACCGGCGCCTGCCGGTTTACACGGCACAGAAGTCCGGAGTCTTCAACCCGCGCCGCGCCTACCGGGGCAGCGTCACGTACCTCGGCAAGTCGGGGCCGCTCGACACGCAGGGCGTGATCGATCGCATCCTCGCCCAACCGGCGACGGCGACGCACATTGCGGACAAGGTCGCGCAGCATTTCATCAGCGCGCGGCCCGCGGCGGACCTGGTCAATCGCCTGGCCGACACCTTCCGGCGAAGCAAGTACGACATAAAGACGTTGATGCACGCGGTGCTGACCAGCCCCGAGTTCACCTCCGACGGCGGCTACCGCGGACTCGTCAAATCACCGACCGAGTTCATGATCGGCGTGGCGCGCGCCGTCGGCTCGACGTCGCCCTCGAAGTTGATCGCTTCGTCCGGCAGCGGAATGGGGCAGACCCTGTTCGACCCGCCCGATGTCAACGGCTGGCCGAACAACGAGTCGTGGATCTCTTCCAACACCGTCGTCGAGCGTGTGAACTTCGTCACCGCGGCGATTGCCCAGCACCAGGACGGCCTGCGGCCTGCCGCCGGCGCGCTGCACACGCACCTCGACGGCGTGCTGAGCGCTCAGACCAAGTCGCTCCTGGACCAGGCGGCGGACGACCGCGCACGCTGGTTCGTCACGCTCGCCTCGCCGGAATTCCAGCTCAAGTAGGTGCACATGAAGAAAGAAGTTGGCATCAACCAGCTCAAGCGACGCGACTTCCTGAAGGCCGGACTGGTTTTCGGCGCCGGTGCGTCCGGCCTGGCCGCCGGCTACGCCGCGGTTCCCGACGCGTTCGCTCGCGCGGTCTACGCGGCGAAGCGAGAAGGTGTGAGCAACGACAACATCCTGGTCATGATCCAGCTCGCTGGCGGCAACGACGGGCTCCGGACGCTGGTCCCACTCGCCGACCCCGCCCTGCACGACCTGCGGCCCAGGCTGGCGGGGCCGATGGTCTCGCAGGCGCTGCCGCTGAACTCGCAGTTCGGTCTCAACCACAACCTCGCCGGCATCAAGAGCCTGTGGGACAAAGGCAAGGTCGCGATCGTCCAGGGCGTCGGCTATCCCGACCCGACGTTTTCGCACTTCGAGTCGATCCGGATCTGGGAGACCGGCGATCCGACCCGGCGCCAGGTCGACGGCTGGCTCGGCCGGACGCTGGCGACGAGCTACGACTCCAACGGCCACCCATTGACGGGTTGCGCGTGCGGCGCGACCGGCGCCCCGGGCGCCCTGCGCGACCTTCAGGCGACCTTGACCGTGATCCAGAACCAGAAGACCTTCGGTTTCACCGGCGGAAGCGAGGTCGAGGCGGCGGTCGGGGCGCTGTACAAGGGCACGCCCGGGATCTACGGTGCGCTGTTCGACACGTCGATCGCGACCGCGACCGAGACGATGGCGACGTTGCGCACGTCGGCGTCGACCTACCAGCCGATGGCGGACTACTCGGACAACGTCAAGCTCGTCTATTCGTCGAAGAATCAGCTCGCGGCGGCCTTGCAGCTGGCGGCCGAGCTGATCGTCACCGGAACTGGCGTCAAGCTCCTGCACGTCACGCTCGGCGGATTCGACACCCACTACACCGAGCTGAGCCGGCACGACGACCTGATGGGTTACTTGGACTCGGCCGTCTCCGCCTTCTACAAGGACCTCGCCGCGCACGGAATGACCGACAAGGTCCTGATCGCGACGTGGTCGGAGTTCGGCCGCCGGCCGAAGGAGAACGCGAGCGGCGGCACCGACCACGGCGCCGCGGCGCCGCTGCTGCTGATTGGCGATCCGGTCCGCAGCGGCCTCTACGGCGCCGAGCCGAGTCTTACCCAGCTGGACGGAACCGGCAACCTCAAGTACGCCGTCGACTTTCGCTCGGTGTACCAGGAGATCCTCAGCGGCCATCTCGGCGCAGACGCGGGCAGCATCCTCGGCGCGAGCTTCGACCGCGTACCCTTCCTCAGGGCGCCGGTCGCGGTCTGAAGTCGTGCGACCGCTGGTGCTCAAGGCCGCGACGACCGCGCTGACTTTGGGCGCGACGCTCGCGTCCGCGCTGTTCGTCACGTCGCACATCAAGAACGCGACGGCGCCATTGCAGCCGCCGGTGATGGCGAGCTCGAGCGGTGTCGGCAGCGTGGTCGTCGTCGGCCCGGCGGTGCAGCCGACGACGGCGCCGCCCATCACCTCGACTTACGCATCGTGACCGCCGACCAGTTCTTCTGGGTGCTGGCTCGCGTCTCCGGCCTGAGCGCCTACGCGGCACTGGCGATCGCCCTGCTCACGGGCGTGGCGCTGCGAAGTGCGGTGCTCGACTGGCTGGGCAACAACCGATTGGTCCGCTCGTTGCACGAGTTCACGACCGTGCTATGGATCCCGCTGGCGGCGCTCCATGTGCTGTCTCTGCTCTTCGACGCCACCGCCCGCATCGCACTCGTCGACGTCCTTGTTCCGTTTCACGCGACGTACGGCACGCTGGCCATCGGGCTGGGGTCGCTGTCGATCGACCTCCTCCTTGCGGTCACCGTCGCGGCCTACCTCAAGCGCCGCATGCGCAAGGACGTTTGGTTGTGGGTGCACCGCCTGACCTACGCCGCGTTCGCGCTGATCTTTCTCCACGCGGTGCTCAGCGGGACGGACTTCAGCGACCCGGCGGTGTCGGCGATCACGTGGGGGACGGCGGCCGCGCTGCTGACGCTGACGCTGGCCAGGGTGCTGGGCGGCCGCTTGCCGGCCTGAAATTTTCCCGGTTCCGCGGGCCCACCCTCCTCCCGTCGGTGCCCACCCCCAACCGACGCGCCTGAGGGCTACTGAAGCAGAAAGAATTCCGCCTGGGAACCCTGCCTGTTAACGCGATGTGACCCAGTGCCTGAGCTGGATCACGTGCGACCGCAGCCGTTGTTCCGCCTCGAGCGGCGTGTCGATCTCCTTCCGCTCCCGGTGCCAGCGCTCCATCGCCAGGTCGAGCTGGGCGGTCTGCAGACGCGACACCTTCAGGTACCCCCGGAACCCGACGCGGTTCAGCGCCTGCATGCGCTGCCGCAGCCGGCGCCACGGGCTCGCGAGAACCGGGATCTCCTCGGGCAGGATCGCGCCCTGCCCCGTCGCCGCCTCCTTGCGCATCTGGTCGACCAGGTTCTGCCCCTCGTACCGAATGCCGAAGAGCAACAGGGCGAGTAGCCCGGCCGTGAACGGCCCGGTCATGATCAGCGTGCGCAGGTGGATGGCGACGATTGCGAACAGCGTGTTCGGGATCGGGAAGACGTTGACCCACGCGTCCCACAAGAAATGCGCGGATATGGCGACGATGAAGCCGGCGAGAATCGCCATCACCTTCTGTCGCAGGGTGGGCAGCTGGCGCGCGATGCCTACGCCGGCGCCGATGTACGCCGTGTACGTCGCATGGCCGAAGAACAGGCCCAGCACCTGCCGCGCATACCACTGGATGCCGGCCGCGATCCCACCCTGGCCCTCGGGGGAGAAGATGGAGTAGAGGTTGGTCATGTAGCTGATCGACTCCATGAAGTTGAACCCAAGGCCCACCGCGGCGCCGTAGACGATGCCGTCGACGACGTCATCGAACTCATTGCGCATGACGAGGAACAGGAGGACGACGGCGAGTCCCTTGGCCAGCTCCTCGAGGATGCCTGCCATGAACGCAAGCGATGTGTCGAGGCCCGGACCGGGCACCAGAGCGTGCTGGGCCGTGACCTCCCACACCGTCTCGCCCCACACGACCAGGCTCGTGGCGACGATGGCGCCCCAGGCCGCGGCCACCAGGACCAGGCGCCACGGCTCCTTGTGGTTGCGGTCCATCCGCCGGACGACGAAGAGGCCGAACGCGGTCGTGGGCAGGCACGCGAGGGCGCAGACCGCGGCCACCCCGGGGCCGGCGGACTGCGTGTAGAGGAAGACGTCGATGACAAGCAGCCACAGGAGCACGCCGAGGCCGATCAACAGACCGGCCCGAATCAGCTGGTTGCGCCGCGCCGCCCGGTCGCGGTTGAAGGCACGCACCAGGACATACGTGCCGAGGGTGATGAACGCGACCGCGAGCAGGCCGTAGAGCGACGTCCGGCCCGGGATGGTGTCGAGGAAGACGTAGTTGAGGATGGAGCTGGCGACCAGGGCCAGGACGACGCCGGCCGCGATCGCGAACGCGATCCCGTAGCGCCGTGGTCGGAGCTTCGATTCCGGGTCGGCGGCAGGCGGGTTCGTCGCCGAGATCATGTGCGGTCAACCACGACGAAGCGCCGCGCCAGCACCTCCACAGGCACGCCGTCGGCATCGATCCGCTCGACCACGAACGTGTACCGGCCCGGAAGCACGAAGTGGAGGTCGGGCGGGACCTCGACCGGGATCGTGCTCTCCGACGCAAGGTCGGCCGGGTGCCCCGGGCCGGCGCCGCCGCGCATGGAGCCGAAGGTGTCGTACCAGCGCGCGTCGACGACGAGGCCTGCCGGCACAGACGACCAGTCGACCACCGCCGCGAAGTCGTCGGCGCGAGCGAACTCGGAACGGTCGGGGCCGAAGGTCTTCTTGGTGGTGGCGTCGTACGCGAACACGCCGGCGATGCGGGCTTTGACGCCCGTGCCCTCTCCCGGTCGCTCGAAGTAGACGAACTGGACTAGACCGATGCACAGGATGACCACCCCGACCGTCGCGAAGACGAGAAGGGTGCGGTACAGGACTCTCAGCTGGTCGTAGCCCACGGCGCTCAAGCTCGCTCAGTCGAATGGATTTGGCGGCGCGTTGTCAAGGCAGAAACCAGGGAGGTGGGTGCGCATGCCACAGCGCGGTGGAGCAACAAGCGGGAAAGACGTACGAGCAGATCAAAGAAGGGTTGCTGGAAACGGGGCGCCGGCGAGGACAAGGCCGAGGAGATCGCCGCCCGCACCGTGGCGCGACCGCTGCGCCGGTCAGAGTGGTGCGGCGGAGAGGAGTTGAACCTCCACGACCTTGCGGTCACTAGCTCCTGAAACTAGCGCGTCTGCCATTCCGCCACCGCCGCTCGCGAGGCGAAAAGTGAGTATACCCACGCCTGTACGACCACCCAACCGGACCGTTTGCGCAAAAGGGACGTGTCTGCTGGGGCGAACTGAGCCGTTCGCGCGCAAACGCCCCGATCGGTGAGTTAGCTGGCGACGAACAGTGTGTTCCAGGCGGCCTCGAGCAGCTCTGGGGTCAGCTGCGGCCGCACCCCGCGCGCCGACGACACGTCGACCAGTCTCTCCAGGAGGTCCCGCGGGTGGACACCGCGCAGCGGCCGGCCGCCGTACATCGTCTGGATCATCTCCAGCGCCGGCGGCGCCGGCACGATCGTCAGCCGCTCCCGCTCTCGCTCGAAGATCCGGCACCACATCTCCCACGTCGGGTCCGGCATCAAGACCTTGTAGGCCAACCGCCTCAGGTACGCCTCGTCCAGCAGCTCGGCCGGCTTGAGGTTGGTCGACAGCACGAGCTGGGCGCGGAACGGGACCTCGAACTTCCGCCCAGAAGCCGACAGGTTCAAGAAATCCGTGTCCTGCTCAAGCGGCACGAGCAGCCTGTCCAGGATCTGCTTGGGCGACACCCGCTGGCGGCCGAGGTCGTCGATCAAGAGCACGCCGCCATTGGCCTTGACCTGCAGCGGCGCCCCGTAGGTGCGTGACCCTGCCTCCCAAGTCGGGTCGAACATCTCGAGCTGGAACTCGCCGCCGACCTGGACGAGCGGTCGCGACACCCGCCGCCACCGTTTGTCCGCCGGCTGGTTCGCCTCCAGCCGGTGCACCGCCCCATCGAACACCGTCATCACCTCGCCGCCGCCGATGTCGAGCGCGACCGGGAGGATGATCGGCCCACCAAGGAGCGACGGGATGCGTCGCGCCAGGGTCGTCTTGCCGTTGCCCGGCGCGCCGTAGATGAAGATCGACGAGCGCGAGTTGACGGCAGCGCGAACCGCCTCCATGACTCCCGGCGCGAGCTCGATCCCCGCGAGGGCAAGGCCGACCTTGACCAGGTCCAGGGTGCCCGGCTTGGCCGCCTCGGCGAGCACGGCCTTGTACTCCTGGATCGACACCGGCGCCGGACCCGTGTAACGGGTGCTCGCGTCCGCGATCTCGTCGCTGCGTGCACGGCCTTGCTTAGTGATCGAGTAAGCCATGCGCTCCGGCAGCGGCCGGCCCAGCCACGGTCCCTGCTCCTGCGCCAGGCCCAGCGCGTCGAGCAGGTTCTGGCCGGTCAGGTTTTTCAGAATCGGCTCGATGGCCGCGAACGGGAGCGCCAGCGCGTCCGCGACCTCGTAGCCGGTGACCCGGGTGGCCGAGCCGGCGATGCGCAGCACCATGCCCTCGATCAAGGTGCGGTTGATCTCCGGCGGAGGCGGGGGCTCGATCTGGCGGCTGTTGGTCGCCGGCGTCGACGAGGGGACGGGACGCGGCGAGTCGACGTGCTCGAGGATGGCGGCGAAGAGCTTCTTGCCAAAGCGCGCGCGGTCTGCGTGGTCGGGCTGCTCGCCTTCGCGCCGTCGCGTGATCCAGTCGGGGACATCTTTGAAGACGACGGTGTTTCCGATCAGAAGTTGCACGACGTCGGGCTCCTCGGCCGAGACCCGGACGGCGATGCGGATCAGGTAGCCCTGGCTCTTGAGGGCCGCCCAGCTACGCTCCCACGCCACCTCCTTCTGTCCCGACCACGTCTGGCGCACGGTGCGGTCGCGCGCGATGGTCACGTCCTTGCGGTTCTGGTAGCGGCGGCGCACGAGCTCGGTCACATCCTTGTCGACGTCCTCCGCGACCAGCGCGGCGAGGGGCAGCGCCCGGTCGTCGACCGCCGGACGGTTCTTGATCTCGAAGATCGTGTTGGCGGTGGGGGCGAGGGCGCGGATGACCGAGGCGTGGCGAGGGCAGAACGGCGTTCGCTCGATGAACTGGATGTGCCGCCGGCACCACCAGCTGTTGCACTTGCGGCCGGTCATGTCGGTGTACGCGCAGGCCCAGCCCCGCCGCTCCTGGCAGTCGCTGTACGTGCACACGCCCGCCGGCTTGTGGCCGTCGGTGCGCGTCGGCAGCGGCCTGGGCTCCTCGACCTCCTCCTCGACCGCCATCTCCTCGGAGAGGGCCTCGGCCGGCGGGTGCGCGACCGCCGCCTTGGGCATGTAGTGGAAGGCGCCGGCGAACTCCTCGCACGTCTGGAACCGCTGCGCACGGTCCTTGGCCGTGGCCTTCCAGATGATCTCCATGATCGGCGACGGGATCGCCGTCGAGGCGCGCGGCCGGTCGAAGATCTGGGAGTGGAGGACGGCGGGCAGCGCGCCGGTGAACGGCGGCTCGCCGTGCAGGAGCTCGTACAGGATCATGCCCAGGGAGTAGATGTCGGCCGTGGCGTCGACCGCCTCGCCTTTGACCTGCTCCGGCGCCATGTAGGCGGGGGTGCCGACCATGCTCCCGGTCGCAGTCAGGCGGTGCTTGTCGTCGATCAGCTTGGAGATGCCGAAATCGAGGATCTTGGTCTTGCCGCGGTTGGAGATCAGGATGTTGTCGGGCTTCAGGTCGCGGTGCACGATCTGATAGTCGTGCGCGACGCCCACGGCCGAGAGCAGCTGCTGGATGAGGTCCACGGAGACCTCGACCGAGAAGCGGCCGTACTCGTCCAGCCAGGAGCGCATGGAGCGGCCGTCCACCCACTCCATGACGATGAAAAGGACGGGGCCGTCCTCGTCGAAGTCGTAGACGCGGACGATGCCCGGATGGTTGAGGGACGCGACCGTCGCCGCCTCGCGGTGAAACCGCTGCCGGAAGGCGGGGTCGCTCGAGTACTGGTCGGACAGGACCTTGATCGCCACCGGGATCTCGAGCCGGGGGTGAGTGGACCGGTAGACCACCCCCATCGCGCCTCGCCCGAGCTCGGCTTCGATCGGGTAACGCCCTAGTTGTGTCGTGCTCACCTTGGGTTCTATGGGCATGTCAGTATGCCCGACCGAACCGGGTTCTCCGTTCGCTTGGCGCCTCTCGGCTCTAGCTGAAGACGCTCAGCGGCAGGTAGAAGGAGACCCCCCAGTTGGGCTGGTCGACGATCTGGCTGATATGCAGGTCGCCGGCCAGGCTGCACAGGATGTAGGCGTCCTCCCGGCTCAGCCCATGGTCGGCGACGAGCCAGTCGATGGTGTAGCGGACCGCGTTGCGGGCGTCCTCCATCAGGTCGGGACCAAGGGCGCAGACGGAGTGGTAGCCGGCCGCGTCGCTGCGGGGCTGGAGGGGAGCCGCGGGCGTGAGGAAATGGAACGACCACGGGCGTGGCGAGCCACCCTTGACCACTCCAAACCGGAGTGAAAACGTCATGGGGCATTCGATCCCCGTAACGCAGACCTCGCCGTCTCCCTGCGCCGCGTGGCAGTCGCCGGCGGAGAACATGCCGCCCGGGACGAAGACCGGCAGGTAGAGCTTGGTGCCGGCGGTCAGGTGGCGGGTGTCGACGTTGCCCGCGCCCTTGGTCGGGGGCAGGACGTCGATCGGTCCCTTGTCGTCGGTGGCGACGCCCATGGTGCCGCAAAACGGCGCGATCGGGATGTGCACGTCGTGGCGCAGCTCGGCCGACGTCCTGTCACCGAGGTCGAAGTAGCGCACGTACGGCTCGGTGAAGTCGGGCGACAGAAGGCCGAGGCCGGGCAGAATCGCGCTCCAGCCCCAGGAGCCGGGCTTCAGCTCCAGGATCTCGACCTCGAGCGCATCCCCGGGCTCGGCGCCGCGGACGAAGACCGGGCCACCGAGCGGGTAGAGGCGGTTGAAGTCCAGGTTGCCCAGCTGCGAAGCCGGGTCGCCCTTCTTCAGCTGTCCCGCCGTCACCTCCTCCGTGTCGAAATGGACGACATCGCCGGGCTCGACCTCGACCGCCGGCGGCAGCGAGTTGTCCCACTTGAAGTGGAACTTGTCCCGCCCGATCCTGTGCTCACGAACCCCCGCCGCCCTCACACTCATTTCCGAGCCTCCTCCTTCACCCCTTCCTTGATCGGCGCCGCGTTGGCGCGCAGCAGCTTCTTGTCGAACTTGCCGACCGAGGTCTTCGGCACCTCGTCGATGAAACGGATCTCGTCCGGCAGACACCACTTGGCGACCTTCTCCTTGAGGAAGCCCTTGATCTCCTCCTCGGTCACCTGGCCCTTGAACTCAGGTTTCGGCACCGCGAAGACGACGGGCCTTTCGTCCCAGCGCGGGTGAGGGAGGCCGATGACGGCAGCTTCGAGGATCTTCGGGTGGGCCATGACCGCGTTCTCGAGCTCGACCGACGAGATCCACTCGCCGCCGGACTTGATCACGTCCTTGGTCCGGTCGACGATCTGGATGTAGCCGTCGGGGCTGATCTTGGCCACGTCACCGGTGCGGAACCAGCCGTCCTCGGTGAGCTTGTCCGGGTCGTAGCCGTTGTGGTAGCCGCGGGCGATCCACGGTCCGCGCACCTGGATCTCGCCGAACGCGACGCCATCCCAGGGCAGCTCCTCGCCGGTGTCGGGGGCGGTGATGCGGAGCTCGACGCCGGGGGCGACGCGGCCCTGCGTCAGCCGCAGGCTCAGCTCTTCCTCGGGCGAGTGCCCGCCGTAGACGCGGGCGACGCTGCCGAGCGGCGACGTCTCGGTCATGCCCCAGGCGTGGAGGATGCGCAGGCCGACCGAGTCCATCGTCTCCATCAGCGACCGGGGCACGGCGGAGCCGCCGCAGACGACGGTGGTGACCTTGGGCAGGCGCTTGCCCGTCTCCTTCAGGTAGGCCGCGAGCCCGATCCAGACGGTCGGCACGCCGGCCAGGAAGGTGACGTCCTCCTGCTCCGCGAGCTCGACGATCGACTTCGGGTCGGCGGAGAACCGCCCGGCGAGGACGACCTTGGCGCCGGCCATCCCGATGGCGTAGGGCAAGCCCCAACTGTTGGCATGGAACATCGGCACGACCGGCAGGATCGAGTCGTTCTCGGTGACACCGAGGTTGTCGCCCTGGAGCACGCCCATGGTGTGGATGAACTGGGAGCGGTGGGAGTAGACGACCCCCTTCGGGTTGCCGGTGGTCCCCGACGTGTAGCACATGGCGCAGGCCATCCTCTCGGACAGCTTCGGCCATGGATAGTTTTCGCTCTCCGCCGCCAGCAGGCTCTCGTAATCCTGCATCTCCGGCAGGCCTTCGGCCGCCGGCGCGGGCCCCTCGGCCATGAGCACGATGGTCTTGATCGTCGGGATCTTGCCCACGAGAGGCTTCAGCAGCGGAAGCAGGGACTGATCGACAAATAAAACCTTGTCTTCCGCGTCATTGATGATGAATTCCAGGTGTTGCGGGAAAAGGCGGAGGTTCAGGGTGTGCAGGACGGCGCCCATGCAGGGCACGGCGTAATACAGCTCGAGGTGGCGGTCGCTGTTCCAGGCGAGCGTCGCCACGCGGTCACCGGGCTTGACGCCCATCTTCTTGAGCGCGCCGGCGAGGCGGTTGATGCGGGGCACCATCTCGCCGTACGTCGTGCGGTGGACGGCATCATCGCGCTTCGTCACGACCTCTTTCTTCTGGTGCAGTCGCTCAACCCGCCACATCACGTGCTGCAGACTGAGCTCGTAGTCCTGCATCAAGCCTTCCACGGCCGCCACCTCCACCTTTTCTTCCCCAGAGGCAGGTACTGAGGTCGATGGTAAGCCCGGCGGGGGTAGGATGCACACCCGTGGTTTTCAGCGGTCGGGCCGACCTCCACATGCACACGACGGCCAGCGACGGCTGGCCGCAGCCTCATCAGGTGGTCGACCACGCCGCGTCACTCGGCCTTGACGTCATCGCGGTCACGGACCACGACACGATCGACGGCGCTCTGCGCGCCGCGGACCACGCCATCCGCCGCAGAGGCCTCGAGGTCGTCGTCGGCGAAGAGGTATCAAGCCGCGACGGACACATCGTCGGCCTCTTCCTCGAGCGGCGCATCCGGCCGGGCATGTCGGCCGCGGCCACGGTGCACGCGATCCACGACCAGGGCGGGCTGGCCGTGGCGGTGCACCCGTTCTGGCGCACGCAGCGCCGGGTTCGGGGCGGACCGGTGCACGGCGTCGGCTGGCTCGCCGCGGAGCTCGAGTTCGACGCGATCGAGGTCGAGAACGCGACGCCGGGCTTCTATGTCTTGAATCAGCTCGCGCGGCGGATGAACATGGGCGTGGGGGCGTCCGAGCTTGGCGGGTCGGACGCGCACATCCTGGACGCGGTCGGCCGCGCGTACACCGAGTTCCCAGGGCGCACGTCGAGGGCGCTGCAAACGGCGATCCTGAACGGGCGGACGGTGGCGGGGCGGCGGCGATACCGAGCGATGGGTTTGATGCGCTACGCGGCCTGGGGATTGAACCACGAGAGGTACGTGGCGGTAGTCTGATCCGGCTTGGTCAGGGCCCGCCTAGCTCAATGGATAGAGCGCCTGACTTCGGATCAGGAGGTTGCGAGTTCGAGTCTTGCGGCGGGTACCAGGCCTCTGGCTCAGGCCGAGGCCTCTTTCTCGCCGCGGCGCCGAGCCTCCTGCGCCCGGATCATCTGCCGCCGACCTTGGCGTTTCTCGTCGTGCGTTTGAGGTAGAGCTCAGGGGGTCGAGCCGGCCGCGACCGCGGCGCCCGCCGGCACCTGGACCTTCTGGCCCTCCTCGGCGTCCTCCTCGACGATCTCTTCGATCATCTGGTCGAGGCGTTCGGCCTCGCGATGGATGTCGGCGGCGAGGCGCCGCATCTCGTCGGCGCTGAACCGTTCGCCGTCGCGAATCGACTTGCTGAAACGACGGATCGCGCCCAGCGCCGTCTTGAACTCCTTCTTGAGCGTCGTGTGTGACGTCTCGATGTCCGTCAACATCTCGAGGAACTCGCGGCGCTCGAGGATCATGTTCACGGTCAGGAGTATCGCCAGGACCACCGTCATGGCCGGCTGGAAAAGGCCGGCCTCCTGTCCTGAGAACGCCGTATAGAAGTCGCCGCCTGCCGCGGTGAGCAGCGTCATCCACGGCAGCGCGAGCTGCCACAGGTCCAGCGATGACTGCTGGGTCACCGCCCTGGCGGGAGCCTCGGGGTAGACCGCCCCCAGCGCGATGAGCAAGAAGCCTGTGAACCATCCCGTGTTGAGGACGCTGCCCACCGCCCCGTACGCGTTCTGGGCGGTGAGGTAGGCGAATGCGCTGTCGGCGATGGAGTACGCCGCCACGCCGGCCAGCAGGAACGCCATCCGACCTTTCTGCTGTCCGGCCGCGCGACGGATGGCGAGGATCAGGACGGTGCCGATCAGGATGTCCCCGACCGGATACGTGAGCGCGTAAGTCTTCGAGCCGATGTCGCCGTCGGCGCCCCACACGATGCGCAGGCCGAAGCCCCAGGCCGTGGAGGTCAACGCGATCGCCACGATGAGGCCGTCGAACCAGACGCGCCAGCGAGCCGAGGTGCCCCGGGCGCCGCCCCAGAAGGCACGGATGCCGGCCACGGCGAACGGAACGGAAGAGAGGAATCCGACGTCGACCAGCCCTGGTTGAGGCACCTGCTGTCCGAGGACGACCTCGTAGACGCTCCAGACCACCTGCCCCGCCGACCAGAGCCCGGTCGAAACGCTCATGAGCGCCCAGCCGAGCCGGTTCCTGCCCTCCGCATGCCAGGCGGCCCACGCGCACGCGACGCACGCGATCGCCGCCGCCAACGCCTCGCCGACGTCGTCGATGGCGATCACCGTCTTCTGACCTAGCGGCTCGTACTTGAGGATCAGCGCGTACAGGACGGAGGCAATCGCCACCGTCGCCACGCCGGCGACGAAGATCCTGTGCCTTCTATCCCATGTCGCCCATGTGCTCGTGCGAACGAGCGAAGTTAAGCAGCGTGAAGAGCAGATTCATCCGCCTTATCGATTACTTTCAGGTTGTCGCGCCGCGACACGTTGTCCTGCTGTGGTCCTAACCCTGGCGACCGACCCGAGAGCCTCCGGGTAGAATCAACCGGCGCAAGCTAGCTGGGCGGCTGGCGGAACTGGTAGACGCGCACGTTTGAGGGGCGTGTGGGGCAACCCATCCGGGTTCGAGTCCCGGGTCGCCCACCATTGTGGGTTTGGCTACAGCGCTTTCTTCATCACCCATGTCGGGTGCTCGACAGGCCGGATGGCGCCGTCGGGCATCGGTTCGTTCCAGACCTCGATTCCCTCGCCCACGGTCGCGTAGCCGAGGCGCTCGTAGAGGCGAATGGCGGCGTTGTTCGCCTTCTCAACCGCGAGCATCGAATGCTCGACCCCGCGCTCGCGCAAGATGCGCTCGCCCGCGGCCATGAGCAGTGTGCCGAGTCCCTGGTCGCGGAAGCCCGCGAGCACGAGCAGGTGCGACAGGACGCCGTGGAGGTCGACGAGGAGGTGGCCGATCGGGAATCGCCCGTTGGCGAATGCGATCAGGAGGATGTGCTCATCTCGCTCCAGCGCCGGCCGGAACGTGTCTTCGGCGGGGCCGCTCCACGTGGCGAGCGCCGCCAGGTCACCTTTGGTCGCCGCGCGGATCTGGGCGTCGACGATCAGGCGTGCAACCATCGGATCGCTCACTTAACAACTCGTTTGGCGGGGCGCATAATCTCGCCACCCCGTCGGCTTAGCGCGAGGTGAAGGCAATGCACTGGTTTCGGCGTGTCACGGTTTCCCTGGGCGTCGCGGTCAGCATGCTGGCGACCCTCACGCTCGCGTCGGTCGGCGCGGCGGGCGGCTTCGGCGGTGGGCCCGGGAAGTTCACATTCAATGACGTGAGCGCCAACGCGAGCTTCTTCAATCCCGGCGACCAGTCGAGCACCAACATCTCGGTCGACAGGCAGCTTTTTTTCTTCCGGCCCAGAGCCGGTGGGCCGCTGCAGGGCCCGCAGCTGATGACCGTGCTTTCGCTCAACCATTTCATTCCGAATCCCGACCCGACGCAGCCGCCGATCACAGATCAATTTCTCTTCGCCGTCATTCCCGATTCTGATTTCGTGGTCAGCGCCGATCTCCAGACCGCCACGCTCAACGCCACAGTCGACGTGGGCACGTGCGGTGAGGTCATCCCGTTGAACGGCGCGCTCCCGGCCAAGGGCGACGGCGGCTGCGGCACCGGCTTCTCCGGTCCGGTCACCGTGAACGCGACCTGGACCGGCACCGGGGTCGTCGGCACCGAGGAAGACAACGGCCTGCAGAGATGCGGAGGCTTCGTCGCCACGACCCACAACCGCATCAACTCCGCCTTCTCGGCGAACGTGACGGCCACGATCACCCAGGTCGGCGCGTTCAGCGGCGGCCCGCCGTTTGTGTTCGGATCCGTCTCCAACAGCCAGTTCGTAGACATCGTGGCCGGAACGGGCATCATCTCCCCGGCATGCGGAGGCAAGGGCTAGCCGAAAACGATTTGGCGCGGTCTTTTGGCCGCGCCAAACCCTCACACTGTTAGACCCGTGACGGAGGCCGTGCAGCTCGATCCCAAGACGCAGTTTCGCCAGCTGTACGACCAGGAGTACGCGTCCGTGTATCGCGCGATCCGCGCCGTCGTCCTGGAGTCCGCCGCGGCGGAGGACCTGACCCAGGAGACGTTCGTCCGCGCCTACCGCGCGCGCAACCGCTATCAACCGACGGCGCCGCCGGGCGCATGGTTGCGCCGGATCGGTGTCAACCTCGCCATCTCGCACCTCAGACGCCAGAAGCTGGCCCGCTTCCTGCCCGCCCGCCTCTACGTCGCGCCGGACCGGCGCGAATACGACCGGGCGGAGGCGCGCGATGTCGTCGAGAAGGCCCTCGCCGCCCTAAGCCCCAAGCTCCGTGCCGCGGTCGTCCTTCATTACTACGAAGGGCTGACCCGCGAGGAGATCGCGGAGGTGCTCGGCGTGCCGGCGGGGACGGTGGCGTCGAGGATCGCCAAGGCGGTGGCGATCATGCGCAAGACGATGGGGAGCGACCACCAGAGCGCGACCGCGCGTTCGAGAAGTGAAGGTGCCCTACGTGGAAGATAAAGCCACTCAGGGAGGGGTCAGCGCGCCCTCCGAAGCAGAAGTCAGCCGGATGGTCCGGGCAGAGGTCGAAACCTGGAAACCCCGGCGTGGCCCGGACTGGTCGGACATGATGATCCGTCTTGCCGCCGCCGGGCCGTCGCCGTGGGTGGCGTACCCGGTGGCCAGCGCGGCCCTGGTGATCATCCTCTTCACCGCGTTCCTGGTCGGCTCCTGGCTGCAGGTCGGCGCCCTCGCGCCCCAGCCGTCGAGCTTCCACCACTAAGCGAGGAACTCGATCTCCTCGTAGGAGCCCCGCTGGCGCGCCGTCGCGACCACGACGCTGGCCGCGGCCAGGTCCCACAAGGCAAGCCCGTGCGACTCGAAAAGGGTGATCCCCGGCCGGTCGGGGCGCTCCCAGCGGCCGGCGACGACGGCGCCGAGCTCGACCGCCTGCGCCCAGTCGAACTTTCCCGCCTCCGCGGCCTGGATCAGGTCCCCGCTCTCCAGCTCGGCAGTCGCCAGCTGATCGACCACCACCGTCTGCGCGCGCTCGACCAGCTCGGGCGGCAGCTCCGCGCGGTTGCGGAAGTTCGACCCCACGGCGGCGATCAGCGCGTGCGGCTCGACCCAGTCGGCGTCGATCACCGGCGAGTGGCTGGTCGTGCAGGTCACCACCAGGTCGGCGCCGACCACCGCCGCCTCGGCCGTGGCGGCATCCACCGTCCTTACGCCCAGCTGCTCGGCCTGCTCCTGGGCGAACATCGCGCGGCGCTCCGCGTTGCGGCTGAAGACGCGCAACTCCTCGACCTCGACCACGCGAGAGAGGGCCAGCGCCTGAGTGGCCGCCTGCCAGCCGGTGCCGACGAGCGCGATCTTCGACGGACGCGCGGCGCCCAGCATCCTGGCGGCGACGGCGGTCGCGGCGCCCGTCCGGTAGGCGCCCATGAAGTCTGCTTCGACCAGGGCTTCGAGCGCGCCGTCGAGCGTGAACACTGCGACCATGAAGCGGACGCGGCCGTTGCTCACGGTGTAGCCCTTTAGCCCGGTGCACCTGCCGCCTGGGTAGGATGCGAACATCACGTTGAGCAGGCCGCCCGGGGCGAAGGCCCGCCGCCGGGGCTCGTTCTGCGCCTCGCCTTCGCCGAGTTCGCGCATGGCGTTCTCCACCGCGCCGATCACGTCGTCCATCTCGATCAGGTCCTGGACGTCGCTCTCGCGCAGGATCAACGCCACGAAACGGGAGAATAGCGACCTGCGATGACGCGCCCTCTCACCGTCGGCCTGATCGGACTCGGCACGGTCGGCTCCCAGGTGGCCGACCGGATGCTGTCCTGGGGCCCGCAGCTGTCCCGCCGCGCGGGCGTCGAGCTGTGTCTGAAGAAGGTTCTTGTCCGCGACGTCAACAAGCGCCGCCGGCTCGAGGTCCCGCCCGAGCTGCTCACCGCAGACGCGTCCGAGCTCCTGGACGACGCCTCGATCGAGGTCCTCATCGAGGTCGCGGGTGGCGACGAGCCGATGCGCTCCTACATCGAACGCGCCATCCAGACAGGCAAGCATGTGATCACCGCGAACAAGGTCGTGATGGCCAAGTACGGGCCCGAGCTCCTCGACCTGGCCGCCGAGAAGAACGTCGACGTCTACTTCGAGGCCGCCGTCGGCGGCGGCATCCCGTTGATCAGCACGTTCCGCGTCGACCTGCAAGCCAACCGCATCGAACGCGTGTCGGCGGTGATCAACGGCACGACCAACTACGTCCTCGGGCGGATGGCGTCGGTAGGCCTGACGATGGCCGACGCCGTGCGCGAGGCGCAGGACGCCGGCTACGCCGAGGCTGACCCCACCGACGACATCGGCGGCTTCGACGCCACGTACAAACTCGCCATCCTCGCCTCCATCGCCTATGAGATCAAGGTCCGGCCGCGCGAGATCTATCGCGAGGGCATCGAGAGCGTCGAGCCGGTCGACTTCCGCTACGCGCGCGAGCTCGGTTACGCGATCAAGCTCGTGGCCCACACGCAGCGCCACACCGGCCGCGTCGAGGCCCGCGTGCACCCGGCGATGGTGCCGCTCGACCACCCGCTCGCGCGGGTGGAGGGCGCGGAGAACGCCGTCTTCGTCGAGGGCGACCTCGTCGGCCAGGTGCTGCTGGTCGGCCAGGGCGCCGGCGGCCGGCCGACTGCATCGGCGGTCGTCGGCGACCTGATCGACCTTTCTCGCTCCATCCGCCGCGGCGTCCAGAACCGGCCGTCGTTCAGCTTCGACGACCGCGTCGGCGTGGTGCCGATCGGAGAGGTCAGGACGCGGGCCTACTACCGGATCCAGGCCGAGGACAGGCCCGGCGTCGTGGCCGCCGTGGGACAGGTCTTCGCCGAGGAGGGCGTGAGCATCTCGAGCTTCATCCAGAAGGACGCGTTCTCGCACGACCAGACCGCGGAGTTGGTGATCACGACGCACCCGACGCTGGACGCGAGCCTCCAGCGCGCGAGGGAGAAGATGGCCGCGCTCGAGCCCGTCCGCTCGGTGTCCTCATTCCTTCGCGTCTTCTAAAGGAGAGGTGCGTGGGCGTCATCGCTCGCTACCGCGAGCACCTGCCCGTCGGCCCCTCGACGCCGGAGGTCGACCTTAACGAGGGCTCGACGCCTTTGATCCCCAGCCGGAACATCGGCCGCGCGCTCGGGCTGAAGCACCTCTACTTCAAGTACGAGGGTCTGAACCCGACCGGGTCGTTCAAGGACCGCGGCATGGTCGTGGCGGTCGCCAAGGCCCTCGAGTCGGGCAGCCGCGTCTTCATGTGCGCGTCGACGGGCAACACCTCGGCATCGATGGCCGCCTACGCGGCGCGCACCGGCGCGCGGGCGATCGTCGTCGTGCCCTCGGGCGAGATCGCTCTCAACAAGTTGTCGCAGGCGCTCATGTACGGCGCCAAGGTGGTCGCGCTGAAGGGCAACTTCGACCACGCGCTGGAGACGGTCCGCGACCTGACGAGCAAATACCCTGTCGCGCTGATGAACTCGGTCAACCCCCATCGCATCGCCGGGCAGAAGACCGCCGCGTTCGAGATCGTCGACGAGCTGGGCGACGCGCCGGACTACCTCGTCCTGCCGGTGGGCAACGCCGGCAACATCACGGCCTACTGGAAGGGCTTCCGCGAATACCAGGCCGCGGGCCGCGCGACACGCCTGCCGCGCATGGTGGGAGCCCAGGCGGAGGGCGCGGCGCCGATCGTCACCGGATCGCCGGTCGCCAACCCGAAGACGGTGGCGTCGGCGATCCGCATCGGCAACCCGGCGTCGTGGGAAGGCGCAACCTCGGCGCGCGACGAGTCGGGCGGGATGATCGCCGCCGTCACCGACACCGAGATCCTCGGCGCGCAGATCCGGCTCGCGGGCAGCGAGGGGTTGTTCGCCGAGCCCGCGTCGGCCGCACCGCTCGCCCTGCTGTTCCGGCTCGTGCGCGACGGCACGGTCGAAAAGGACGCAGTCACGGTGGTCGTGCTGACCGGTTCAGGCCTGAAAGACCCCGACGCGGCGCTGAAAAACGTCGAACCGCCCATCGAGCTGGACGGAGACGCCCGCACACTCGCTAAGGTCTTGAAGCTGTAGATGCGGATCAAGGTCCCAGCGTCGATCGCGAACATCGGCCCCGGCTTCGACTGCATGGCCATGGCGATCGACCTGTGGCTCGAGGTCGAGGCCAACGAGGCCGACAAACCCTCCTGGGACTACGAGGGGGAGGGCGCCGATTACCTGTACGCGCACGAGAACCCGTTCACGCGGCTGAACATGAAAGGCCGTGTCCGGAGCGACATCCCGATGGGTGTCGGTCTCGGGAGCAGCGCCGCCGCCCGCCTCGCCGCCTCAGCGCTGATGAGCCCGTGGGACGTGAAGAGCCACGTCGTCGACGCCGGCTCCGACGAGGGGCACTACGACAACGTGGCCGCGTCCGCCGCGGGCGGCATCAGGATCGTGTCCGAGAAGGTCGACGAGAAGCTGCCCAACCCCGGTTGGGGCATCGCGCTCTTCATCGCCCACCAGCCGCTGCCCACCGAGAAGGCCCGCTCGGTGCTGCCGGGAGACGTGCCGCTTGGCGACGCGACCTTCAACGCGGCGCGGACCGCGCTGCTGGTTCGCGCCATCGTCTCCAAGCGCGCGTCGTTGCTCGGCGAGGCGCTGCGCGACCGCCTGCACCAGCCGCACCGCCTCCACCTCTACCCGTGGGTCGAAGAGGTGATCCACGTCGCCGAGGCCGCCGGTGCCTACGGCGCGGCGATCTGCGGCGCCGGCCCGAGCGTGTTCGCGTTCTGCGCCGCGTCCCAGGCGAACAGGATCGCCAACGCGATGGAGGAATCGCACCCGCTGCGGGGCCGCGCCCTGGTGACGCGGATCACCGACAAGGGCATGTTTCGAACCTTGTGATCGTCCAGAAGTACGGCGGGACGTCGGTCGGCTCCGCCGCGCGCATCCGGCGGGTCAGCAAGCGCATCGCCGACACGGTGAAAGGGGGGACGCAGGTGGTCGCCGTCGTGTCGGCGATGGGCCACACGACCGACCGCCTGATCGCGCTCGCGGAGAGCGTGAACCCCGAGCCGCCGGCGCGCGAGCTCGACATGCTTGTCGCCAACGGGGAGACCATCACCGCGCCGCTCGTCGCCATGTGCCTGCAGGGCATGGGCGTGCCCGCCGTCTCGCTGTCCGGCGCGCAGGCCGGCGTGCGCACGAGCGAGCACCACTCGCGTGCACGCATCCGCGACATCAAGCCCGACCGGGTGCTGGAGGCGCTGCGCCGGAAGCAGGTGCCGGTTGTCGCCGGCTTCCAGGGCGTGACCGAAGAGCTCGAGATCACGACGCTCGGCCGTGGCGGGTCGGATACGACCGCCGTCGCGCTCGCTGCGGCGCTGGGCGCAGAGTCGTGCGAGATCTACACCGATGTCGACGGCATCTTCACCGCCGACCCGCGGGTCGTGAAGTCTGCGCGCAAGCTGAGCCACATCCAGTACGACGAGATGCTCGAGCTGGCCGCCGTCGGCGCGCGCGTCATGCACCCTCGCGCGGTCGAGATCGGAGAGCTCTACAACGTGCCGATCCACGTGCGGTCGAGCTTTCATAGGGGCCTGGGTACGATGATCGTCGCCCAGATTCCGATGGAAGACCGCCAGCGCGTGCGCGGCATCGCGCAGGAGACGAACGTCGCGAAGATCACCATCGTCGGCGTCCGCGACCGCCCTGGCGTCGCGGCCACGATCTTCGAACCGCTGAGCGCCGCGGGCATCTCGGTCGACGTCATCGTCCAGAACATCGGCCGCTCGGGCCACACCGACCTGACGTTCTCGGTCGCCGAGTCGGACCTCAAGGCGGCGGAGAAGCTCGTCAAGGCGTCGGCGAAAGAAGTCGGCGCGACGCGTGTCTCTTCGGCGGGCGGAATCGCGAAGCTTTCGATCGTCGGCACGGGAATGCTCGGCACCCCGGGCATCGCGGCGCGGATGTTTCGCGCCCTCGCCGACGCCGGGATAAACATCGAGATGATCAGCACCTCCGAGATCCGCATCACGTGCCTGGTGGCGCGCGACCAGGTCGACAAGGGCGCCCGCGTCCTGCACAAAGCGTTCGACCTGGATATCGAATAGGTGCCTGTCAATGTCGCGATCGTCGGCCCGCTGGGGGCCGGCAAGACCACGCTGTTCATCGCCCTGACATCGGGCCGCGGCGCGGACGGGGTCGGCATGGTCGACATCCCCGACCACAGGCTCGACCGCCTCTCCGAGGCGGTGCACCCGGCCAAGACCACGCCCGCCCAGGTCCGCGTCGAGGACTCGCCGCCGGGCAGCCGCGCCCAGCGCGTGGCGTTCGCTCGTCAGGCCGACGTGCTCCTCAAGGTCGCGCGCTGCTTCGGCGCCGACCCCGACCCCGTCGCCGACCTGCGAGAGTTCGCCCTCGACCTGGTGCTCGCCGACCTGGCCTCGGTGGAGAAGCGCCTCGACGTGGTGGGCAAGGAGGCGCGCGCCGGGAAGAAGGACGCGGCCGCGGAGACCGAAGTCCTGACCGCGGCGAAGCAGCACCTCGACGCCGGGCAGCAGCTGCGGACGCTCGGCCTCGAGCGCGAGCAGCGCGCCATGCTGCTCGGCATCTTCCCGGTCACGCTGAAGCCCGCGGTCTACGTCGCCAACGCGGCCGAGGAGCTGCTGTCTTCCGGTGGTGAGCCTGCGGGGAGGGTCGCGAGGCTGGCATCGGACGAAGGCACGCCATCGATCGCGCTGTCAGCGCGGCTCGAGGCGGAGCTCGCTGAGTTGGCGCCGGAGGAGCAGGCCGAGATGCGAGCCGGGTATGGGTTGACCTCCGAGTCGGGCCTCGACCGGATCGCGCGGGCGGTGTGGGAGGCGGGGGGCCTGATCACGTACTTCACCGCCGGCGAGCCTGAGGTCCGGGCCTGGCCCTGCGAGCGCGACGCGCCCGCGCCGGTCGCCGCGAGCAAGATCCACACCGACTTCGAGAAGCACTTCATCCGGGCCGAGGTCACGTCGGTCGACGAGCTGGTCGCGGCGGGGTCCATGGACGCGCTGCGCGCGGCGGGCAGGCTGCGCGTCGAGGGGCGCGACTACCGGGTGAAGGACGGCGACGTCGTCTTCTTCCGCATCGGCCGCTAGACGGCTAGGGAACTCCGTACGCCGCGCGAGTCTGGCGGCGCAGGAGGAAGACGAAGATCGGGATGCCGACCAGGAGCAGCGACCACGCGCCCGCGACGATGACCGCCGCGACCCAGCCCCACGGCCGGAACCGCCGGAGGCCGTAGTACGCGGCCGCATGCAGGGCCCCGGCCGTGAGCTCGACGAAGGCGATGAGCACCGACTCGACGACCAGCATGGATCCCGCGTTGGAGGCGAAGCCGGCGTTGGCAAGCGTCTGCATCAGCTGCTGCCGCCCCACCGGGGCGGCGAGGACAGCCGCGAACTGCGTCAGCTCGATGAGCCAGAAAATCGCCCCGGCGGCGTAGAGGTAGGGTAGCCAGCGCAACCGGTTGCCAGGCGACGTTTCTTCCATCAGGCCTTGACAGTCCCTACATTCGGGGTTATAACTTCAGCCGGGACACAACATATCGTAGCCAACGTCTCAGCCCGGTTGAGTCCCACGGCCCAACGACAGGCAGGCGGACCCCCTTCCCGAGTCGCACCCCACGACCCATAAACAGTTCCCCCAGCCGCCTGCCTGTCCTGCTCCTGGAAACGACCTCCCGCAAAGCGCCTCTAGACTTGCAGATCTATGGGGCGCAAGGGCAAGAAGCGAGTCAAGGCGAAATACCGTCAGCCGATGCGGCCGCCCGGGCCGCTCACGCCGACCGGCACCTCCGGCGCCCAGGCCGGAGCCGCGCAGCGCAGCGTCTCCCAGGCGCGCGTGGGCGGGGACCAGGCCCTGGTGCGCGCGGTGGAGATGTCACTCGGCGCCCGCAACCAGATCATCAAGGGCCGCGGCGGCCGCTTCGTCGTCGAGTCGGCGGACCCGTCGATCCCCCTTGACCGCGTGCCTTACTTCACCAAGGACCTGGTCCGGCTTGTGGTCGTGGGCTCGGCCATGATCGTCATCCTGGCGGCCGGTTCTTTCGCGATCCCGCAGCTGGTCCACTAACCCGGCGGAAGCCGCAGCTCGAAACGCTAGAGTTTCGACCGCTGTGACCACCGCAGCCACCAAGAAGGCGATGCGCCGGCCGAAATTCGCGGGCGAGCACAAGCACCCCGTCAACGTCATGCATTACGACGAGGCCACCGTCGGCGAGTCCCTGGCCGACGGCATCGCCGCCTTCCTCGGCTCCTGGCGCTTCCTCATCCTGCAGACCCTGGTCGTCGCCGCGTGGGTCACCATCAACTCGCTCGAAATCACGGGCAAGATCCACATCGACCCGTACCCGTTCATCCTCCTCAACCTCGCGTTCTCGACCCAGGCCGCCTACACCGGGCCGGTGCTGCTCCTCGCGGGCAACCGCCAGGCGCAGAAGGACAGGCTGACCCTGGAGCACGCGGCGGCGGAGGCGGACAAGGCCGACCGGCAGAACGTGCAGATCCTGCGCGCGATCGAGCACAACACCGAGGTCACGGTCCAGATCCTCGAGCACGTGGAGGCGCTCGTCGAGGACCACATCTCGCAATCGGAGCCGAAAAGCCCCGCCACGTAGACTCTCGGCCGTGAGAGTCGTTCTATTCACGGGGAAGGGAGGGGTCGGCAAGACCTCGGTCGCGGCGGCCACCGCGGTGCGCTGCGCGGCGGCCGGATATCGGACGGTCGTGATGAGCACCGACCCGGCGCATTCGCTCGGAGACTCATTCGACATCGAGCTAGGCAACGAGGCGAGGCACGTCGGCAAGAACCTCTTGGCGCACGAGGTCTCGTCGCTGCACGAGATGCAGCGCCATTGGACCAAGCTGCACGAGTACGCGGTCGAGGTCTTCTCCACGCAGGGCCTCGACGAAGTGCTCGCGGACGAGGTCGCGAACCCGCCCGGCATGGACGAGGTCGCGTCACTCATGTGGATCAAGCACTACGCCCAGCGCGGCGAGCATGACGTCCTGGTGGTCGACTGCGCGCCCACTGGCGAGACCTTGCAGCTGCTCACATTCCCCGACGCGGCGAAGTGGTGGCTCGACAAGATCTACCCGTGGTCACGCCGCGCCATGCGCGTGGCCCGGCCGGTGCTGCAGCCGATGATGAACATGCCGCTGCCCTCGGACGAGGTCTACGCCTCCTTGAAGGACCTGCTGATGGACCTCGACGGTATGCGCAAGGTCCTGACCGACCCCGAGATCACCACGGTCCGCATCGTCCTCAACCTCGAGAAGATGGTCGTCAAGGAGGCCAAGCGCGCCTACACGTACCTGAGCCTCTTCGGCTACGTCACCGACGCGGTCATCGTCAACCGCCTGCTCCCCGGCAACCTCCACGACGAGCTCTTCCAGAAGTGGCAGCGCATCCACCATCGCTACCAGGTGGAGGTCGAGGAGTCGTTCGCCGGCATCCCCATCTTCAACGTGCCCCTGTTCGACCGTGAGGTGGTCGGCGAGAAGATGTTGTCGCGAATGGCCCAGACGATCTACGGCGAGGACGATCCCGCGCGCCGGTTCGCCATCTCCAACGCGCAGCGCATAGATAAGGACGGGAGCGACTACGTGCTCGCCCTGAAGGTGCCGTTCGTCGACAGGTCCGACGTGGACCTGAGCCGGCACAACGGCGACCTCTACGTCACGGTCGGCAACTACCGGCGCGAGATCACGCTGCCGCGGGTGCTCGCTCGCCGCGAGACGGCGGGGGCGTCGATCGAATCCGGCGAGCTCCGCGTCCGCTTCGCGGCCCGGCAGACGGAGCGCAAGGCGTGAGCCGCGACGGCGAGCGAATCATCGAGCTGATCAACGAGCTCGGTTCGCGGGTCGGAACCGTCCTCTCCGAGATGGTGCCGCCTGCGGCGCAGGTGCACCTCCTGAACGCGCAGCGCGAGCTGATCACGGCGCTGATGCTCATCTACGAGAACCGAGTAGCGCCAGAGCCCTCGACGCGTCGCGTGCGGCGCGTGACGGCGCGGCGACGCAAGACCTCGCGAGACCGCAAGATCCCGATCGAGTGAGGGCCTGATTGGAGGTCCTCCTGCCGTATCTATACCTGGTGCCGGCCGTCGTGGTCGCAATACCGGTCCACGAGATTGGGCACGCAGCGGCCGCTTACCTTCTCGGCGATCGCTCCGTGCGCTACTTCGGCTACTTCTCGCTCGACCCCCGCCGCTTCCTCGACCCCTATGGTCTGCTCGCCGTTGCCGTCGCCCTGGTCGGCTGGGGACGGAAGGTGCCGGTGCAGCCGAACCGGATCAGCAGTACCGGGCAGAAGGTCCTGTTCGAGCTGGGCGGACCGGCGGCCAACCTGGCCGTCGCGATCGTGCTCGGGGTCGTCCTGCGCTTCCTTCCTGTTTCCGACAACCTGGCGCTGGCCGTATTGCACTACGTGATCTACGCCACCTGGTTCCTGAACGTCTCGCTCTTCGCCTTTCAGCTCCTTCCGATCCCGGGCCTGGACGGGTGGAACATCCTCGAGGCGCTGTTCCAGCGCTCCAACCCGCGTTTCTTCTTCAACGTGGCCGTGCGCCGGCGTGAGATCTGGGCGGGCGTCGTCATCGTCCTCGTGGGGCTCGTGTTCCTGGTCCGGATCAACCTCCTGAATTTCGTCATGCTGCCGTTCTACGAGCCGGCAAGCCTAATCTCATTGGGCAGATGCGACGGATACGTGACCACGGTGACAGTGCTCGATCCCTGCCTGCAGTCGGCGCGCTGATCAACGAGCCGGCGTACGCCGAGCTGGTCAGCGAGCACGGGCGGGAGCGGGTCGTAGAGGCGATCCGGCGCCAGATCGCGGCCGAGCGCGAGGACGGAGGCGATCCTTCAGACCGCCACGCGGCGGTTGCCGCGCGGCTCCGGTCCGATGTCCGACCGCGGCTGCGGCGCGTCCTCAACGCCAGCGGTGTGATCCTGCACACGAACCTCGGCCGCGCACCGCTCTCGAAGGCGGCGATGGACGCCCTGGCGGTCGCGGCCGGATACAGCAACCTCGAGCTCGACCTCGAGACTGGCAAGAGGGGCGAGCGGGCGGCGCTGGTCGCGGGCTTGCTGAGCGCGCTCTTCGGCGCCCAGGCCGCGCTGGCCGTCAACAACAACGCGGCCGCGCTGCTGCTCGCACTCACGGCGCTATGCAAGGGCAAAGAGGTCGTCGTCTCGCGCGGCCAGCTGGTCGAGATCGGCGGCTCTTTTCGCATGCCCGACGTGATGCGCCTGTCCGGCGCTCGCATGGTCGAGGTGGGCACGACCAACCGCACGCGTGCGGCCGACTACGAGGAGGCGGTGACGCCGAAGACCGCGGCGCTGCTCCGCGTCCACACCTCGAACTTTCGGGTCACCGGCTTTACGGAAACGGCGGCGCTAGCCCAGCTCGCGGGGATCGCGCGGCGCCGCGGTCTCCTGCTCATCGACGACCTCGGCAGCGGGGCGACGCGTCAGGTCGGTGATGAGCCGACGGTCGCCGAGTCGGTCGCGCACAGCGACATCGTGACCTTCTCGGGCGACAAGCTGCTCGGCGGCCCGCAGGCGGGCATCGTGCTCGGGCGCGAGGAGCACGTGAGGCGGATGGCGCGCCACCCGCTCGCGCGTGCCGTGCGCGTAGACAAGCTCACGCTGGCCGCGCTCGAGGCGACTCTGCGCCAGCGACTCACGGGCCGCGAGGCCGAGATCCCGGTGGAGCGCATGCTGCGCGCTCCGGTGGAGGATATCCGGCGGCGGGCGGCGCTGTGGTCGGTAAAGCTCGCCGACCGCGGCGTGGAGACCGAACTGGTCGAGGCGATGTCGGCGGTCGGCGGCGGTTCGCTCCCCGAGCATGGCCTGCCTACAGTGCTGCTCGCGATCAAGGGACCGGCCTCGCGCCTGGCCGCGGCGCTGCGACGTGGCGAGCCGCCGGTCGTCGCGCGCGTCGACGAGGACCGCTGCTGCCTCGACCCGCGCACCGTGCTCCAGGGTGAAGACGAGACCCTCATCGACGCCGTGGAGGTCGCGGCCAAGGCGGTCGGATGAGCTTCGTTGTCGGCACCGCGGGCCATATCGACCACGGCAAGTCGACGCTCATCACCGCGCTGACGGGCATCGACCCCGACCGCCTCGTCGAGGAGAAGCGCCGGGGCATGACCATCGACCTCGGGTTCGCGCACATGACGCTGCCGAGCGGGCGCGAGGTGGGCGTCGTCGACGTGCCGGGTCACGCCAGGTTCATGCGCAACATGCTCGCCGGTGCCCACGGCCTCGACGCGGCGCTGCTCGTCGTGGCGGCGGACGAGGGCGTGATGCCACAGACCCGCGAGCACCTCGACGTGCTCGACCTCCTCGACGTGAGGCGCGGCCTGGTCGTCCTCACCAAGGTCGACCTGGTCGAGCCCGACTGGCTCGAGCTCGTCAGGCAGGAGGTCGTCAAGACCCTCGCCGGCACGTCGCTGTCCGGCGCGGGCATCGTTCCGGTTTCGGCAGTCACCGGCGAGGGCCTGTCGGCGCTTATCGAAGCGCTCGACAGCCTTCTAGCCGGGGCCGAAGCGCGCGCCGACTCAGGCCGGCCGCGGCTGCCGATCGACCGCGTCTTCACGATGAGCGGCTTCGGCACGGTGGTCACCGGGACGCTGGTCGACGGATCGCTCCACACAGGCGACGAGATGCAGGTCATGCCGTCCGGCCGGACCGTGCGCATCCGTGGCCTGCAGCGGCACAACCGAAGGGTCGACCTCGCGGGACCCGGGAGCCGTGTCGCGGCCAACCTCGCCGGGATCGAGAAGAGCGAGCTTTCGCGGGGCGATGTGCTCGTGGCGCCCAGCGCGATCCGGCCGGCGCGGCGCGTCGACGCGCGGCTGCGAGTGGTCGCGTCGGCGGCCCAACCGGTCCGCCACGGGGCCGAGCTCGTCCTGCACACAGGCACGGCAGACGTGACGTGCCGCGTCATCGCCCTCGACGGCGACGAAGTCCCACCCGGCGGCGAGGGTTGGGTGCAGCTCTACCTGGAACGGCCCGTCGCGGTGGCGGACGGCGATCGGTTCGTGCTGCGCATTCCGAGCCCGCCGGCGACGGTGGCCGGCGGCGTGATAATCGACGTCGCGCCCCGCAAGCACCCCCGCCACGACTCGGCGGTGCGCGAGTCGCTGGCACGCCGTGCCTCGGGCAACGTGCTCGAGGAAGAGCTCCGCAAGTACCCGCGAGGGGTCACTGTGGCCGCCCTGCTCAAGGCCACCGTTGCCCCGCAAGCCAACATCGACGGTCTCCGCGCCCGCCGGCTCGGCGAGTGGATCTTCAGCGAAGACGCGTGGCTCGCGCTCGAGGAGCGCGCCGTCGCTGAGCTCGCCGCTTACCACCAAGCGCATCCGCTTCGGTCCGGCATGGCGCGCGAAGAGCTGCGCAACCGCCTCGGAGTGTCCAGCGCGTCGTTTCCGGCCGTGGTCCGCGGCCTCACGGAGGACGGGCGCATGGTCGAGCGCAACGGGTCGCTGGCGGCACCCGCACATTCGGTCGCATTGGCGACCGAGAGCGGACCAGGCGCGGAGCTGCTGCGCGTGCTCGGCGAGAACCCGTTCGCGCCGCCGTCGCTCGCGGAGGCGGCGACAAAGGCAGGCGCGACCGATGAGTTGGTTCGAGCGCTGGCCAAGCGCGGGGAGATCGTGCGCGTGAGCGATGACGTCGCGTTCACTCGCGACGCGTATGAGTCGGCGGTGGCGATGGTAAGGGAGCTGATCGCGGCCCACGGCTCGGTCACCGTCGCGCAGCTGCGCGACCGCATGGGCGCGAGCCGGCGCCCGGTGCTGGCCCTCCTCGAGCATCTCGACGCGCAGCGGGTGACGCGCCGCGTCGGGGACGCGCGCACACTGAGGTAAAGTTCGCCAGACCATGCGCATCGCCGATTTGCTCCAGCGCGGCAGGCCGACGGTCTCGTTCGAGTTCATGGCGCCTCGAAACGAGTCGGAGGTCGACGTGCTCGAGCACACGATCTCGACCCTGGCCGGGCACACCCCCGACTGGGTCTCCGTGACGTACCGCGTGCGCTCGGGTGAGAAGACCCTCGAGCTCGTGACCCGGATCAAGCGCCAGTACCACATCGAGGCGATGGCTCACCTCACCTGCGCGAACACGGCAGACCGCACGCGGCAGATCCTCAACTGGATGGAGCGGGAGGGCGTGGCCAACGTGCTCGCGCTGCGCGGCGACGACCCGGCCGTCGGCGAGCGATTCACGCCGCTCGACCCGCAGCTGGCCCACGCGAGCGACCTGATCACGCTCGTCAAGCGCAGCGGTTACCGCTTCGGCGTCGGGGCGGCATGCAGCGCGGAAAGGCACCCCGAAAGCCCGACCCTCGACCACGAGATGCGCTACATGCGGCTCAAGGTCGAGTGCGGCGCGGAGTTCCTCATCACGCAGCTTTTCTTCGACAACGCGTTCTATCTCGACCTCGTGCGGCGGGCGCGCGAGGCCGGCATCGGCATTCCCATCGTGCCTGGGCTGATGCCGATCCCGAGCCGGCGCTCGCTCGCCGTGATGACGGCGATGTCTGGCGCCACCGTGCCGCGGGCACTGCAAAGCGCGATCGACGCGGCGGCCGACGACGAGGCGATCCGCGTGCTCGGCGTGCAGCACTGCATCGCGCAGTGCGCGGAGCTGCTGGAGGCCGGCGTGCCCGGCCTGCACTTCTACACGTTCAACCGCGCGCGGGCGCCGATCGAAATCCTCGCGGCCCTTCGCGGCCAGCAACTCCTGGCGAGCTAGACCGATACCCTAGTCGGGCCATGCTCGCCGGCATCGACCTCGGAGGGACTCAAATCCGCGTCGCGCTCGCCCGTTCGGACGGCCGCCTCGTCGAGAGCGTCAGGACGAGAACCCATCTCCTGCCGACTCCCGAGGCGATGGTCAGCTGGGCCTCAGCCGAGATCGACCGCTTGCGGGGCAGGGAGAAGGTCCGCAGCATCACCATCGCCGCGCCCGGCCCGATCGACCTCAGGCGTGGCGTGCTGGTGAACCCGCCCAACCTCCCGTGGCAGAACGTGCCCCTGGTCGCGCTGATGAGCCGCGCCACCGGAGCCAAGGTCCACCTTGCGAACGACGCCGATATGGCCGGTCTGGGAGAGTTCCACCACGGCGCCGGTCGCGGCACCCGCAACATGGTCTACATCACCTGGTCGACCGGTGTCGGCGGGGGCCTGATCGTCGACGGCAAGCTGCACCGCGGCGCCCATGGCACCGCGGGTGAGATCGGGCACATGATCATCGACCCCAACGGCCCGCTCGACAACTGCGGCCAGCGCGGCTGTCTCGAGGCCTTCGTGAGTGGCACCGCACTGCAGCGCGAGACCGGCCGCCCCGCCTCCGAGCTCTTCGCGAGCGCCAAGCGCGGCGACCGCCAGGCGCGCGCGGTGGTGGAGAAGGCCGCGCGTTTCATGGGTATCGCCCTGATCAGTCTCACCAACGCCCTCGACCCCGAGATGTTCGTCATCGGCGGCGGGGTGTCGCGTTCGTGGGCCCTGGTCCAGCCGACGATGCTGGACACGCTGCGCTCGTCGCCTTTCATCAAGCCTGCCCGCCGCCCCAGCCTGCGCCGTGCCCGCCTGGGCGACCGCGCCGGGCAGGTCGGAGCCGTGGAGTGGGCGCGGATCAACCAGTAACCGGCGAGCAAGAGCTTCTCGCGCTGCTGAAGCGCGCCGCCACGGAGCTGGGCGTCACGGCGTGGATCGTCGGCGGCTACGTCCGCGACAGGCTGCTCAGCCGGCCACACGTCAACCCCGACGTCGTGGTCGAGGACGGAGACGCGCTCGACCTGGCGAGGCGATTCGCCGAGGTCTCAGGCGCGGCGCCTCCCGTGGTGTTCGAGCGCTTCGGCACCGCCCAGGTGACCATCCCGGGCCGCCTGGTCGAGTTCGTCACCGCGCGCGCCGAGTCGTACGAGCCGGACTCGCGCAAACCCAATGTCCGGCGGGCGTCGCTCGAGGAGGATCTGCGCCGGCGCGATTACACGATCAACACCCTGCTGATGGACCTCGATGGGCACCTCCACGACCGGCTCGGAGCACGGAAGGACCTCGAGGCGAAGGTGTTGCGGACGCCGTCCGATCCTGTGCGCACGTTCGCAGACGACCCGCTGCGCATGCTCCGCGGCATCCGCTTCGCCGCCGAGCTGGGATTCGAGCTGGCCCCCGAGCTGCCCGGCGCGATGCGCAGGCTAAGCTCGCGCCTGGCGCCGCCGGTCATCTCGGCGGAGCGGACAGGCGATGAGCTGCGCAAGATGCTCCTTTCGCCGCGGCCCGGGCTTGCCCTCGGGCTGCTCGACAAGGCGGGCCTGTTGGAAGTCGTGCTGCCCGAGATCGCCGCCTGCAAGGGCGTGGCCCAGACCGGTTACCACACCCATGACGTCTTGGGCCACACGCTGCTGACCGTCCAGGCGACGCCCCCCGACCTGCTGCTTCGGGTGGCCGCGCTGTTCCACGACGCCGGCAAGCCCAAGACCGCCAAGGGCGACGGCAGGTTCATCGGCCACGAGGAGATCGGCGCCGAGATCGCGAGGGCGGCGCTGGAGCGGCTTCGTTTCGCACAGAAGGAAATCGAGGTCGTGACCCTGCTCGTCCGGCTTCACCTCCGGCCGGTCTTCTACCGGTCGGAATGGACGGAGGGTGCTGTGCGCCGGCTGGCGCGCGACGCGGGACCGCACCTGGAGCGACTGATGCTTCTGGCCAGGGCCGACATCGCCGCCTCGGCGTATCCCGAGCCGGAGAAGCTCGACGAGCTGCGAGCCAGGCTCGACCGGGTGCTGACGGAGCGTCCGTCGCGCCTCTTGCCGCTTATCACAGGCGAGGAAATCATGCGCGTGCGCGGCATCGGGCCAGGGCCAGAAGTGGGGCGCATCAAGCAAAAGCTCGAAGAGCTGGTGATTGACGGTGAGATCCTGCCGGAGAGGGAGGCGGTGATCAATTACTTGTCGGCCCACCCGGGGCTTTAGCGAAAATCCGAGCACCCGCTATGCTGCGACAGGAGGAAGCCGCCCCAGAGAGGGAGAAAGGGGCGGGACCGGGGAGGTTTTTGCTATGGCGGAGACGACTCTGGAGACGGCCGGGACCGTGAGCTCGAACGGCGATTCGGATCCGCTCGGGCTGGAGCCAAAGCCGACGGTGATCGCCAGGGAGGACACGCTGACCGGGAAGCTCGTCCTGAAGGGGCCGGGCCAGGTCCTGGGCAGCTTCAGCGGCCAGATCGAGTGCGACGGAGACCTGCTGATCGGCCCGGAGGCGCACGTCGAGGCCGACATCAAGAGCAACCGGGTGACGATCTCGGGGGCGGTGCGCGGCAACGTGATCGCCAGCAACCGGCTGAAGATCACGAGCAGCGGCCGGCTCGAGGGCGACGCGACGGTGGGCGCCCTCGTCGTCCAGGAGGGCGGCGTTCACTACGGGGTGATCCGCGTCCACCCCGAGGGCATTCCGGACACCCCGCCAGAGCGGATGGCTCAGGTCCCGGCGCAGTCGACCGTCGTAACTTTGAGACCCGCACCGAACGCAGTCGGTAAGGTCAGAAAGTTCTGGGGTGAGTTCTTCTAAACGACCGAACAAGAAGCCGGGCCGAGCCCGAGGTCAGGCGCCTCGCGCTCGGCCGGCGTCTCGGCCCGCTGCCCGGGTAGCGAAAAGGCCGGCGAAGAAGCCGTGGAAACCGCCTCCGAAAGCCACAAGCAGGCCGGCTCCGCGCGCCGCTGACCTGCCGACGCCAAAGCCCCTGCCCGCCAAGCCGGTCGTGCCGGCGCCCCGGCCCGGGATCAGGCTCTCTGGCTCCGCTTCGTCGCGGCTGACGATCAAGCCCAGCCCGCCGACGGGCCCTCGCCCGCAGCTGCAGCTGTCGACCAAGGTCCGGCCGGGCGGACCGCGGCGGCTCAGCGAGGTCGAGCTGGACGAGGACGAGGTCCTGATCGACGGCTTCGACGCGGTGCTGAACGATGTCAAGGTCCGCATCACCGCCGTCCTCGAGCGCACCTGCGTCTACGTCGACCGGGGCGGCGACCGGCGCCTCGCGCGCAAAGAGAACCTCTGGGTCGAGGCTGACAAGCTGCCCATCAGGCGGCGCGGCCTCAGTTAACTTTCTTCCCAGTGATCGAAGAACCCAAGATCAACCGTAACCTCGCGCTCGAGCTGCTCCGCGTCACGGAGGCGGGAGCGCTCGCCGCCGCGCCGCTCCAGGGCAGGGGCAACAAGGAGGCCGCCGACCGGCGTGCCGTGGAGGCGATTCGCGAGTCGCTCGCCTCGGTCGACATGAAGGGCACGGTGGTCATCGGCGAAGGCGAGAAGGACGAGGCGCCGATGCTGTATTTCGGCGAGGAGATCGGCAACGGCCTCGGCCCGGAAGTCGACGTCGCGGTCGACCCCATCGAAGGCACGAGCCTGACCGCCTCGGGGCTCCCCGGCGCCATCTCGGTCGTTGCCCTGGCGGAGCGCGGCACCATGCTCACGACCCACGTCCACTACATGGACAAGCTTGTCGTCGGTCGGAAGGCCCGCGGCGTCATCGACCTGGAGATGCCCGTGGAGTGGAACCTGCGGCGGATCGCCAAGGCCGAAGGGCTCCCGGTCCAGGAATTGACCGTGGTCGTCCTCGAGCGTGACCGGAACAAGGACGTCATCGCCCAGATCCGCGCGGTCGGCTCGCGCATCAAGCTGATCTCGGCCGGCGACGTCGCCGGGGCGCTGGAGGCGGCCCTGGAGACGCGGTTCGGCATCCACTGCATGATGGGCTCAGGCGGCGCCACCGAGGGCGTTCTCGCCGCGTGCGCCATCAAGACCATCGGCGGCGACATGCAGGCCAAGCTCTATTTCCGCAACGACACGGAACGTGAGATGGCGGCCAAGGAGGGCCACAAGACGGACAAGGTCCTCTGCATCGACGACCTCTGCAAGGGCAAGGACGTCTTCTTCGCCGCCACCGGGATCACGACCGGCGAGCTGCTTCACGGCGTGCGCTACGAAGACGTCTACGCATACACGCAGTCGATGGTTTTGCGCTCCACTTCAGGCACCATGCGCATCGTGGACGCGTACCACCCCATCGACAAGCTTCGCGTCAAAGGGCTTCTGCCCGAGCAGGTCCGAGTCCGCTGAGCGCGACAGAGGCAGGGCAGTTCCTCACTGCCGCGGCGAAAGCGCTCGGGCCTCCGCAGTGGGAATGGATCGCGACCGCACGCATGGTCTCCCGGCAGCGCCCGTCGACCGCGGCGGTCGAGGAAGTGCTCGATGGACTGCTCTCCGGCGCCGACCAGGCCATGGTCAACGCGTTCACGACCGGCTTCCGGGTGACGCAGGTCAGGAACGCGATCGCCAAGTGCCTGAACGACCCGAACGCCGTGGCCGCCGCCCTGGAGTCGGCCCAGGTCGTCTCCCTGGGCATCCTGGTCCGCGAGCAGATGCAGCCGGCGCCTTTCGATGCCGTCTACAGGCCGTTCGCGACCGTGCTGCCCGGGCCGACCTACCGTCCCTCGGCGCCGATCGACCAGCAGATCGCCGCGTTCCTAAGACATCTGCCTACGCTCACGGGCGACATCGAGGTGGAGGTCGCGACCGTGGCCAAGTCCTTGAGCGAGAAGCCGAAGCCGCCTGCGCCCGCCGGCGCTGCCGCCGCGGGTGTGCCGGTCATCGCGGTGCCGGCCGGGCTCGACCCGGCGGCGAACTTCACCGCCGCCTGGAAGCAGGTCATCTCCACCGCCAACCAGGTTGGGCGCACGCAGGCTTTCCGGGCCATGCAGGACAGCGCCGAGCAGGCCGCGCCGCACGATGGCCTGGGCATCGTCGGCTTCGCAGGTGTCGCCGCCGGCGCGATCTTCATGCGCGACGCGATGCCCATAGAGAAAGTGCTGTTGCTCTACGAGCCGTTCGCCTCGGCGTTCCCCTACGAGTCGCTCGCCCAGGCGCGATAGTCGCGACTAACCGAACTTCACGCCCGCCGAAAGCCGCGATAGTCGCGACTAACCGAACTTCACGCCCGCTGGATCCGTCGATAGTCGCGACTATCGACGGATCTAGGCTGTCCTGACCCCCGCGGCCTTCTCCAGGCCCAGCTCCTCCACCGCGACCTCGCGCATCTTGAACTTCTGGATCTTGCCCGTGACTGTCATCGGGAAGGCATCGACGAACTTCCAGTGGCGCGGGATCTTGTAGGTCGCGATCTTGCCCTTGCACCACGCGGCCAGCTCCTCGCCGGTCGCCGACGCGCCCTCGCGCAATTTCACCCAGGCCATCACCTCCTCGCCGTACTTCTCGGAGGGCACGCCGATCACCTGCGCGTCGGCGATGTCCGGGTGCGTGTAGAGGAACTCCTCGACCTCGCGCGGGTAGATGTTCTCCCCGCCGCGGATGATCATGTCCTTGATCCGGCCGACGATGTTGACGTAGCCCTCGTCGTCCATCGTCGCCAGGTCGCCGGTGTGCATCCAGCGCCCGGTGTCGATCGCCTGCCGCGTCGCCTCGTCGTTATTCCAGTAGCCGCGCATGACGATGTAGCCGCGGCTGCACAGCTCGCCGGGCGTGCCGCGGGGCACGACCGCGCCCGTGTTCGGGTCGACGATCTTGATCTCGACATGCGGGTGCACGCGGCCGACGGTGGAGACCCGGCGTTCGAGCGGGTCGTCGGTCGTGCATTGCGTGGAAACAGGTGAGGTCTCGGTCATGCCGTACGCGATCGTCATCTCCGGTATGTGCATGGCCGTCTGCACCTTCTTCATGACCTCGACCGGGCAGGGCGAGCCGGCCATGATGCCGGTCCGCAGCGAGGTGAAGTCGAAGTCCTTGAAGCGAGGGTGCTCGAGCTCGCCGATGAACATCGTCGGCACGCCGTAAAGCGACGTGCACCGTTCGTCCTGGACGGTCTGCATCGTGACCACCGGGTCGTACGCCTCAGCCGGTACGACCATGGTCGCGCCGTGTGTGGTGCACGCGAGGTTGCCGAGCACCATGCCGAAGCAGTGGTAGAAGGGCACCGGGATGCAGACCCGGTCGCGCTCGGTGTACTTGAGCGTCTCACCGATGAAGTAGCCGTTGTTGAGGATGTTGTGGTGCGTGAGGGTCGCGCCTTTCGGAAAGCCGGTCGTGCCCGACGTGTACTGGATGTTGATCGGGTCGTCGAACTGCAGCGTCGACTCGAGCTCGCGCAGCTCCTTCACGTCGACTCTGGCCGCGTCGCGCTTCAGTGCCTCCCAGCCGTCCTCGAGTACAACCGCTTCGCGCAAGCCCGGACAGCGTCCCTTGACCTCGCCGAGCATCGACACGTAGTCGGCCTGGCGGAAACGCGCGGCGATGATGAGGAAGCAGATCCCCGACTGGTTGAGCACGTATTCGAGCTCCGACGTCCGGTAGGCGGGGTTGATGTTGACGAGGATCGCGCCCATCGCCGCGGTTGCGTATTGCACGATCACCCACTCGTAGCGGTTCGGCGACCAGATGCCCACACGATCGCCCTTCTTCACGCCGCGCGCGATCAGCCCGCGCCCGATTTCTTCACATTGCCGAATGAGCTCTCTATACGTCGCGCGGTAACCCTGGTACGGCACGACGACAGCTTCCCGATCGCCGAACCGTTCGGCGGTGCGACGCAGGTTGTGAAAGATCGGTTCGCCGAGAAGCGGCCTGTCGCTGGCGCCGTGGACGTAGCTCACCTCAGTCATTTGCATAATCCCCTTGACATTGTCCTCGGATCGTCGCAAGGTGAAGGCAATTCGTTCTCCGTCCGGGAACACCGACAGTCCACGCAAAGGTTGGCCTCCAAAAGTAGGCAACGGCCGTAAAGCGGCGCGGAATACCAGAAGCGTGTCACCCGGTGGCAACCCGGTCGAGGCGGTGTCCGCTGCAGGCGCCGCCTCGTTTCTTGTCTAGACGTGCTGAACCTGATGAGATTGCCCGCGCTCCTCACGCGCGGACTCACTGCCGTCGCTCTAGTCGCTCTCGTCATCACCGCGGTCGTCCATTTCGCGACCTACGGACCTGATGGGTGGGCGCCGGCGCTGATGGGCATCTGGCCGGCACTGTTCATCGCCGTGTTTCCAATCGCAGGCTCGGCGATCGTCGTCGTGAGCCTTGGTCGAGTACCGCTCGAGGTGCTGCTTGGCGAGCTGCCGGCGTGGCTCAAGATCGCCGGCCTCGCCGGCACGGCCTACGTCGCGGTCAACTTCCTCTTGATGTTCCGAGCGCTGTCGGGCGATGCCCAGCCGCCCGTGTTCGTGACCAGGCTGTTCACGGGCCACGCGATGTACTTCTTCGGCTTCGCTGCTGTGGCCTGGTATCAGTTCGACCGCATCCGGAGTGGCCGGCTGGACACCAATCGCCTGCCTCGGGACGACGCGCTCGAACGTGATCCACTTCCGCCGCCGCTGTCCCGGACCGTCGTGTTGCAAACGATGCTCTCGCGCGAGGAGTGCGCTGCGCGCCTGATGCGGCCGCGGACCCGACCGACGTTTTCGTTCGCGGGCGGCGGATACGGGCTGCGCGGTGAGGCGAACGCTGACGCGTTCAGGTTGGAGGCTGCCGATCCGCGGATTCCGACGGTCTACGCCGTCGGGCGGTTCGAGGGCACAGGCCCGACTTTCATCCGCGTCTTTCTCACGTTCAAGCGCTGGTACCTGATCGCGCTGGGGACGACGCTCGTGTTCTTGCCCCTGGTGTGGTGGGCGCTGAGCGGGGTCCGGTTTGGCTGGCAAGGGCTGCTGTTCCTCCTCGTCTTCGGCATCGGGGGCAACCTCCTCTTCGGCATCGCCCAGATGCGTAGCCTCGAGGGCCAGATCCGCCGGACGACCGAGGCACAACAGGTCTCAATCGCCTGACGGCTGCCGATAATTCGCGCTCATGCGCGCGCTTGAGAACCGGCGCTTCCGCTGGGTCCTTCTCGCCATCGTGGGACTGCCCACCCTCGCGACCTATCTCTGGCAGGCGGCGATTCAGCCGGTGCTGCTCGGTGGCTACCTGGGGGACTTCCAGGAGAGCTACCTCCGGGCGGCGGCCCGCATCGCGGCCGGCCAGGACCCGTACGACCTGTGCGCCACGATGGGCTGTCTCGAGCCGACGGGACCGCAGTACGTGATGCCGCCGGCGCTGGCGTGGATGCTGCAGCCGCTCGTCGGCGTGGACCCACACGCGATCACCGCCGGCACCGTCCTCGTCCTGAACGCGTCGCTGGCGCTCTTCGCCTGGCTGATGCTCCGGACCCTGCGCATCGCCGACAGGCAGCTCGCGGTCCTGCTCGTGGTGCTCGCGGTCGCGTTCGAGCCAGTGGTCGGCAACGTCCAGGAGGGGCAGGTGAACCTCGTCCTGCTGGCGCTGTCCGGGATCTGGTTTGCGGCCTGGGTCCAAAGAAACCGGTCAAACGGCTGGTGGGGAGGCCTGGCGCTCGGGGCCGCCGTGGCGCTGAAGCTGATCCAGGGCCCGGTCGTGCTCATGGTGGTGTGGTCGCGTCGCTGGGCGATGCTTGCCGCCGCGGCCGCGGCCGGGCTCGCCCTGTGGCTGGTGGGCGCGCCGCAGTATCTCCTGGAGTACCTCTTCAAGGTCCTGCCCGCGGTCAGCGCCGGTACCGGGTTCTTCGAGAACCACTCGCCGGGCGGCACGATCACCCGGCTGTTCGACCCGGCCACGTTCGTCGTCGTGCGCGGGAGCCCGACGCCGGCCCGGGTGCTCACGGTCGTGGTCGGCCTGGCGGTGTTGGCGGTGACGCTCGCGGTCGTGCGCTCGTCGCGCGACCGCGCCCTCGATGCGGCGGCCATCGTCGCCGCGACGCCGCTAATCGCCTCCTACTCGTGGGGGACGCACCTCGTCCTGCTCCTGCTGCCGATGTTCGTGCTCGTCGCCTGGGCGGTCCCGCGTCGGGACTGGACGGTGGCCGGGTTGGTGGCGGCCGGCTGGCTGCTCATCGGCCCGGTGCACAAGCTGCTGCAGACGCTGCTGGTCAGCGGGTATTCCGACATCGTGGTGTTGCGCGTGCTTGCCGAGGCGGGAGTGGTCGGCATCGTTGCGGTGTGGATCGCGACCCTGGTCGGGGTCCGGCGCTCAGCGGACCGTCTTGATGCGGCTCACGAAAATCGTCCCGAGCAGGAGAAAGATGATGGCGCTCGAGAACACGATGCGGTAACCGCCGTTCCCGTGAGGACCGTTTAGGGCGTCGATCATCGGCCCACCTATGAAGGGAATGATCGCCTGCGGCAGCGTCAGAGCGATATGGAAGATCCCCATGTCCTTGGCGGACTTTTTCTTGTCCGGGAGGGTGTCGCAGGCCAGCGCCCAGTCGACCGCGTAATAGAGGCCGTACCCAACGCCGTACGCGACTCCTGTAGCGAGCACGAGGGGGATCGACCGCGGATAGAAAATGATGAAAACAAGGGCAACCAGCGCCTGGGCGGCGCCGGAGACGTACACGAACAGCTTTCGTTTCTGGATCCGGTCCGAGATGAGCCCGCCAAAGAAACCAAAAGGCACGGCCGTTGCGACGGTGATGAGCAGCCATGTCGGGGTGAACGTGTCCGGATTCTGGGATGGGTCGAGCACGACGTCGCGGAAGAAGTTGTGGAGGTTGTACAGGATCGCGGTGATGCCCGCCGAGATCATGAGCCGGGTGAATATGACCCACGCGAAGTCGCCCTCATGAAGCGGACGCAGGAACTCCCGCACGGTTTCCCCTAGCGGGCGCCGAGGAGGAATGACCACCGGCGCCGCGCCTTCACCGCGGGCGGCCAGCACGGTCGGCAGAAGGGTGAGCAGGATCACCGCGATGAAAATCAGGTAAATGAGGCGGTTCGAGCCCAACAGCGCGGTCGCGCCCGTTCCACCGGCGATGCCCAGCTGGGTCATCGTGGCGAGATAGCCGCTGGCCTTGCCGAACTGCTGGGCGGGAACGACGTCCGGGATGATGCCGGCGTAGGCCGCGCCGGCGCCGTTGAAGAAGAACTGGATGATCACGACCCCGATAAGGATCTCCGGGTAGTTGGTTGCCACCATGAGCAACGCCAGGCCCGGCAGCGTCAACAGGGTTCCGGCCACCATGATCGGCCGGCGGCGGCCAAACCGGGTGTTCATGCGGTCGGACCACGCTCCGACGAGAGGGGGCACGGTGACGGCCAGGAACCCGCCGATCCCGATCGCGAAACCGATGGCCGTGTTCTGAAGGCCTTTCGGGACGACATCGTCGACCTGGCTCTGGATGAGGTTTGTGGTCACGGGAATCCACATGAAGTTCATGCCGAACCAGAAAGCGCTGAGCGCGGTGTGGCGCAGGTTGCCGAACGCACCTTCTGAAGGAGCCGCTGGGGGAGCGCCTACCGCCTCCGCCGTCGCCATGGCGGAAGGCTACTGTTAATCGGGTTTCCTGTGGGCCCAGACCTGAGTTAGTCTTTCCCGGCCTAGCCCATGCCATCCATCCTTTCGCGGGCAAAAGAAGTTCTGGTCGACGTGCCGCGGCACGGCAAGCTGGCTTACTGTCTGCTGCGCGACCCGCGGGTGCCGAGGGCGCCGAAGGTGGTGCTGCTGGCCGCCCTCGGGGTCATCGTCAGCCCGATCGATTTCCCCGCCTGGATCCCGGTCCTCGGCGAGCTCGACATGCTCGCCTTGGGGATCCTGGCCGTGGAGACTTTCATCGAGGCGTGCCCGACCGAGGTCCGGCGCGAACACGAGGCCTTGATCAAGGATGGGCAGAGCGTGTGGGATCGCGACGTCCGCGATACTGTCTCCATCGGCAGGCATGGGGTGAGGCGCCTGTTCGAGCGAATCCGTTCGCGAGTCCGCCAGCGCGACGAGTACCAATCAATGTCGGAGGTCGTGTGAAGTGCGGGTCTTGCTGACGAAGGATGTCGAGAACGTCGGCCGCGCCGGCGACGTGAAGGAGGTGGCCGACGGTTACGGCCGCAACTTCCTGCTGCGCCGCAAGCTGGCCGTCGCGGCGGGGAGAGGAGCGGAGGCGGAGGCGAAGCGGCTGCGCGAGGCCGCGCAGAAGCGCGAGACGAAAGATCGCAACGAGGCGCAGGCCGTGGCCGACGAGATCGACAACAAGACGGTCGTGGTCCGCCTGAAGGTCGGCGCAGAGGACAAGGCCTTCGGCTCGATCACCAACCAGGACATCGCTGCCGCGTTGAAGGCGCAGCACCGTGTCGAGATCGACCGACACAAGATCGACCTGAAGGAGCCGATCAAGGCGCTGGGCGAGCACCAGGTGTCGCTGAAGCTGCACCGCGACGTGGTCGCTCGCATCAACGTGATCGTCACGCAGGACCGCTAAGAGGCTCCGCATGGCGACCACGATCCCACTCGCCGCAGGGCGGATACCACCGCACGACCTCGACGCGGAGATCTCGGTCATCGGGTCGATCCTTCTCGACCCCTTGTCGATCGCCAAGGTGCTGCAGTTCCTGCACCCCGAGGACTTCTACCGCGAGAACAACGGCCAGATCTACCGCGCCGCCCTGGACCTGTTTGCGGGCGGCGAGCCGATCGACAACGTCACATTGGCGGCGCAGCTGCAGTCGATGGGACTGCTGGAGCGGGTCGGCGGGCGGGCGCAGCTGGCATCGATGCAGTCCACCGTGCCGACTGCGGCCAACATCGAGTACTACGGCCGGATCGTCAAGGAGAAGGCGTACAAGCGGCGGCTGATCTCCGCCGGCGGAAACATCGCCGGCTACGGCTACGACGACTCGATCGAGGCCGAGGACGCGATCAACCAGGCGCAGTCGCTCGTGTTCGGCGTTGCGGACGACCGCGACCAGCGCGAGCTCGCGCGCCTGTATGACCTGCTGGGACCCGCGATGGAGCGGATCTCGGTGCTCATGGAGAGCGGTCAGGGGGTGGTGGGGATCCCGTCGGGGTTCCACGACCTGGACCGAATGACGGGGGGATTCAAGGACAGCGACCTGATCATCGTCGCGGGCCGGCCGTCGATGGGCAAAACCAGCCTGGCCTTGAACGTCGGTCTGTACGCCGCGCTGGACGCCAAGAAATCCGTCGCGATCTTCAGTCTCGAGATGTCCAAGGAGCAGCTGACGGAGCGCTTGCTCACCGAGCAGGCGCAGATCGACGCCCAGCGCATGCACCGCGGCCTGTTGACCGAATCCGAATTTGATCGCGTTTCGAACGCGCTGGGTCCCCTTGGCGAGGCTCAGATCTATGTCGACGACACGCCGGTGATGGATGAGTTGACGCTGCAGCTGAAAGCGCGGCAGGCAAAGATGCGGCACAACGTCGACATCATCCTTATCGACTACTTGCAGTTGATGCATGGCCGTTCGCGCGGAGACGACAACCGGGTTCAGGAGGTTTCGGCGATTTCCCGTGCACTCAAGGGACTGGCGCGTGAACTGCGGATTCCGGTGATTGCGATCTCGCAGCTGAGCCGCGCGCCCGAACAGCGGCCCGACAAGCGTCCCATCCTCAGCGACTTGAGGGAAAGCGGAAGTATCGAGCAGGACGCGGACGTCGTCATGTTCCTGTTCCGCCCCGAGTACTACAAGTCCGACGAAAGGCCCGGCATCGCCGAGGTCATCGTCGCCAAGCACCGCAACGGCCCCACCGGCACCATCGAGCTCAAGTTCCGCCGCGACCACACCCGGTTCTACAACCTGGAAACGAGGCGACCCGAGCCCGGCGCTGAGTAATGAGGGAAACAGCCTGTTTCCCCTCGTCGCGCCGTCGGCAAAGCCGACCCAGCCGCAAGCGGCTGGGCATGCGGCGCTGCTCCCCTTCCGGTTGAAAAGTTCGGCAGAATAGCGCCCCGTGGTCATCATCCTGGTCGGCGGCCAGTGGGGCGACGAGGGCAAGGGCAAGGTCATCGACTACCTCGCCGCCAGGGCCGACATGGTCATCCGCTCCCAGGGCGGCAACAACGCCGGCCACACCGTCATCACTGAGCACGGGGAGTTCAAGTTCCAGCTCATCCCGAGCGGCATCCTCTACCCGACCTGCACCTGCATCATCGGCAACGGCGTCGTCGTCGACCCGATCGTGCTCCTGAAAGAGATCTCCCAGCTCAAAGAGCGAGGCATCGAGCCGAAGAACCTTATCGTCAGCGAGCGCGCGCACATGGTGATGCGCTACCACCCGCTGTTCGACCAGCTCGAAGAAGAGGCGAGAGGCGACGACCGCCTCGGCACCACCTGGCGCGGCATCGGGCCCGCGTACGCCGACAAGATCAGAAGGGTCGGCTTCCGCATCGGCGACCTGCAGAGGGAAGCCTTCATGCGCAAGAAGCTCGCCTTCGTCGTCGACCAGGTGAAGAACCCGATCCTGGAGAAGCTCTACGGCAAAGAGAGGTACGACTGGGAGTCGATGCTCGACGAGTACATGCGCTACGCCAAGGAGCTCGATCCCTATATCAAGGACACCTTTCCGATCATCCAGGCAGCGCTGGAAGGAGACAAGAAGATCCTCCTCGAGGGGGCCCAGGCGACCATGCTCGACCTCGACTTCGGCACCTACCCGTACGTGACGAGCTCCAACCCCACCGCCGGCGGCGCGCTTACCGGCAGCGGCATCCCACCCACGAAGGTCGACCTTGTGATCGGCGTCTTCAAGGCCTACACCTCGCGTGTCGGCTACGGCCCGTTTCCGAGCGAGCTCACGAACGAGGTGGGGGACCAGATCCGCGAGCGGGGCCACGAGTTCGGCACCGTCACGGGTCGGCCACGGCGCATCGGATGGTTCGACGCCGCGGTCGCGCGCTACGCGGTCAAGCTCAACGGCGTCGGGGTCGCCGCCCTGATGCGACTCGACATCCTGGACGACCAGCGGCTCATCAAGATCTGCACTGGCTACGACTTCCGGGGCAAACGCCACGACCATCCGATCGCCAACATCTCGCACTACAAGCACTGCGCGCCCCTCTACGAGGAGATGCCGGGCTGGGACGCGGAACTAGGCAAGGCGAAGTGCTGGGAGGACCTGCCGCCGCGCTGCCGCGACTACGTGGAGCGGGTCGGCGAGTTGATCGGAGCGCCGGTCGAGCTCATCGGCACCGGGCCTCGCCGCGACCAGTTCGTCACGCGGGGCCGCAGACTGTTCGATTGACGCGATCGCCTGTCGCCGTGGAGCTCGACTGGCCGCAGGTCCACGCGTTTCGCCTGCAACGTCACCACCTGACCGGCCGAGCGCCCAGGCAGGATCTGGCAAGGGTCGTGGGCGAGATCGGGGGCGTCCAGGCCCAGGTCATGTCCGCCGCCGAGCTGCAGATCGCGGTCCGCGCCGCTTGCACCGTCCACGACGTGCGCGACGCGCTCTGGCAAGACCGCACGCTCGTCAAGACGTGGCTCATGCGCGGCACCCTCCACCTCACCCGGGCCTCCGACCTGCCGGTCTTCACCGCCGCGATGGGCAGGCACTGGATCCGCGTCCGGCCGTCGTGGCTGAAATTCATGGGCATCAGCGAGACCGAGCTTTGGGAGCTCGTCGACGACATCGGCGCGGCGCTCGACGGCACTCCACTGACGCGGGAGGAGCTCATCGCGGTCGTCGGCAAGAAGCGCTCCGAACACATTCGCACCGTCTTGCGGTCGGGCTGGGGCGGCATGCTCAAGCCCGCCGCACGCAACGGCCGCCTCTGCTTCGGTCCCAGCCGCGGTCAGAGCGTGACCTTCGTCAGTCCGCGCGAGTGGCTCGATGATTGGCACGAGGTCGACCCGGACTCGGCGATCGTGGAGATGGCGAGGCGTTACCTGCGGGTGTACGGACCGTCGACGATGAATGACTTCGCGCGATGGTGGGGCGCCTGGCCCGGCGTCGGCAAGGCGGCCTGGAAGCGGCTCGAGAGTGAGCTCCTGACCGTTTCCGTTGCCGGCACGCGCCTCGACGCCCTGAAAGAGGACGTCGCCGCGATGCGCAGCGCGACAATCGCCGAGCAGGTGCGTCTCTTGCCGCTCTTCGACCCCTACCTCATGGGCTACGCCAGGCGCGACCACATGCTCGATCGCGCCCACGCCGCCAGGGTCAGCCGCACGGCGGGATGGATCTCCGCCGTGGTGCTCGTCGAGGGCAAAGTCGCGGCCACGTGGACGCATACGCTGGTGGGCAAGAGGCTGCGCATCACCATCTCGCCGTTCTCCCGGCTGCCCGCGAGGGTCACCGCTCAGGCGCGCGAGCGAGGTGCTGAGATCGCGAAGGCGCTCGGGGCGACGAAGGTCGAGGTGGCGGTCGCCTAGGAAGCCCGCGAGACCGGCTTGACGACGCGGAGGTTGGCCTCCCGCTGACGCAGGCGGCGGGTCCGCCGCCACCGCTCCATCGAGACCGACAGCGACCAGACCACGACCACGACGATCGCCATTACAGCCTGGATCAGCGCCACGATGAAAACAGCGACCTCGAGCCCGTGGCCCGCGAGCACACTGCCGTGCGGGACCATCCGCAGGCCGGTGGCGAACAGTCCGGCGCCAAACCCGAGCGTCGGCCGGATCGCCCACGAGTCCGGCAGCAGCCGGCGGTCGGCAAGGATCAGGCCGGCAACGAACCAGGTCGGCCCGCTGTCGAGCTGGAAGATCGGGTCCCAGTGCTGCACGTAGATCGCCAGCAGGGACCCGACGAGAAAGCCGAACAGGACCACCAGGCTCACGCGCCTCGCGTACGCCAGCCACGCCACCCCGACGATGACGGCCATCATCGAAGTCGCGAACACAGGGCCGGGTACGTTGCCAACGTAGAGACGGATCGGGTCGACCGGGCTCGCCGACGGGCTGAAGAACTGGTACCACGTCGCGAGCGGGTCGAGATGGTTGGTGCCTCCGTTCGGGTCGTAGAACGAGCTGGTCGCGCCGCGCGTCGCGAGCGCGATCACCGCGTACGCGATCAGGCCGGCCTGGGCGCGAATCGCGGGCATGAAGCGCGCTCGCAACAGCTCGAGCACGACCGCGAGAAGGGCGACGTAGAGGGTGAGTGCCAGGCCGGCGCCGGCGCCCACGAGCGCGACGCCCACCACGGCCGCGACCAGCGGGCTTGCGCCCCCGTGGGCGAACAGGCTGCGCCACAGGATGCGTGACGCGATGAGCCCTACCGCGCCGGCGGCGCACGCGACCGCGAGCATCTGCACCGCGGGCAGCTTGAAGATGACGAGACCCGCAACGACAGGCGGAAGCAGCGCGATGCCCGTGATGAGATCGGCGGGCAGCGTCGCCGGCTTGAACGCGGCTCGGTCCAGCCAGGCTCCAGCTCTGTTCAACCACGAACCCGGCGGCCTGGCCCTGAGTTCGCGGGAACCCCCGGACGGCACGGGGCGATTGTAGGCGAGGGGCCCTGGCCCGGGCCCGTGTCGCTCCTGCGGCATGGGTGATAATCGCCTGGCTCGTGTCGCTTCCAGGCCGACGTTTTCTCGCGACGATCGGGGCGCTGTCGTGGATCGGGGTCGCGGCTGTGAACGGGGTTGCGGCGCCGTTGCCCGATTCGACATGGGTCGCGTTGAAGCCACTCCCCGGGCAAGGCCGGTCCGCGATCTTCGCCCTGGCCGTCGACCCGGCCAACGACCTGAACGCCGTCGCTGCCAATTCCCAAGGCACGCTGCTGAGGACGTCGAACGGCGGTGGCGCGTGGACTGCGGTGCACTCCGGGAAGGTGACGATCAACGTTCTCGCCTTCAGCCCGCTGACGGCCGGGCTCGTCCTTGCCGGCACGCGGGGAGCGGGGGCACTAGTGAGCCGTGACGCCGGTGCGACCTGGTCCTCTCCGTCAGGCCTTGACGGCCGCAACGTGCGCGTCTTCGCGTTTGCGCTGGACCTGATCGCGGCGGGGACCGACCACGGTGTCTACACGAGCAGCGACGGTCACGCGTGGATTCAATCGGCGCTGTCGAATCGCAGCATCAGCGCCCTGGGCGTGCTTGCGATCCACGAGCCGGTGCGCCTCGTCGCGGGTACCGACGCGCAGCTGCCGGGCACGCTTGCTCTCTTCCAGAGCCTCGACGGCGGCGTGACGTGGAAACAGCTCAACCCGCCGCTCACGGGCACCATGACGGTGCGCCTCGCTGCCGGTCCGCTGCCGCCGACGGGCGCCGTGAGGCCGCTCCTCGCCGGCACAAACACGGGTCTGTTCCTGTCCACCGACAACGGCGCGTCGTTCAGCCCTCTCAGCGGAGGCGGTCTGCTGCCGACCACCGACTACACGCAGGCGAGCTTCATCGCGAGCCACTTCGACCGCTTCTACGCGGCGAGCGATGGGGGAGGCTCCGGCGCGGGTGGATTGTGGAGGACCAACGACCAGGGCCAGAGCTTCAGGTCGTTGCAGCCGCCGCAACCGGTCGTCACGGCGCTGGCGGTCTCCAGCGACGAGCAGCCCACGCTGTACGTCGCCACGTTCCAGCCCTCGACGCACGAAGCGTCGCTGTGGGCCTACCACGACACGGGCGCGCCGCCGGTCGGCCCACCGCCGAGCCCAGGACGGGTCAGCGGGGCAAGGCCCGCCCGCTCATCGGACCAGTCGATGCTCACCGAGATCCTCTCCTCGCCGCAACTGCCTTACATCGGCCTGGGCCTCGGCGCCCTCGCGGTCGTGCTCACCGCGATCGTGGCCCACCTCCGCGGCCGCCAGAGATAGGTCGCCGCTAGACTCGGACGGAGTGTCGCCGCACGACCGCCTGCGCGAACTCGGGATCACGCTGCCCAAACCGCCTCCGCCGGCCGCGTCCTACGTGCAGGCCAGGCGGGTGCCGATCGGCGACGGCCGTGCTCTGCTGTACGTCGCGGGCCAGGTCTCCGCCGACGGCGACACGCTGCTGACCGGCCGCTGCCCCGACCAGGTCTCGGTCGAGGAGGCGACGCGGCGCGCTCGCCTCTGCGGTCTTCGCCTCCTGGCCCAGATGGAGGCGGCGGCGGGCCTCGACAACATCGTCGAGGTGATGCAGCTCATCGGCTTCGTGCTCTCCACAGATGACTTCGGCGACCAGCCGAAAGTGATCAACGGCGCCTCCGACCTCCTCTACGAGGTCTTCGGCGAGGCGGGCAAGCACACGCGGGCGGCGCTTGGCACGAACGCTCTTCCGTTCTCGGTCACGATCGAGATCGCGGCGGTGGCGGTTGTCCGTACCGGCTGAGGGGAGCCGCCTCCATGGGGGGCGGCGTTTCAGTGTGGGCCGGCCGGGCGCGCTCCTGATCGGGAGCCTGCTCTACCTCGGCGTGATCTTCGGGGTGATGCTGTGGCGCGGCATCTCGATCGAGCCCGAGTGGGTCGTCCTCTCCCTGCTCGTGATCGCGATCGCGATGGGCCGCGGGCTCGCCTTCATCGCCGACTGGGGACCGTTCCTGCTGCTGTTTTTCGCCTACGAAGCGATGCGCGGCTTTGCCTCGAAGACCGGCTTTGCGGCCCACGACCTGTCGGGCCTGGAGCGCGCGGTGTTTGGGTCACTGCCACCGCTGACCTTGCAGCATGCGTTCTACAACCCGAGCACGGTCAGCCCGCAGGACCTCGTCGCCATGTTCTTTTACTTCATGCACTTCCCGCTGCCGATCCTCGTCGGCTTCATCTTCTGGTGGCGGAGCCGCGACCACTACCGGCGTTACATCGCGGCCCTCCTGCTGATGTGCTTCCTCGCCTTCGTCACCTACCTGTTCTGGCCGTCGACGCCGCCGTGGCTGCAGTTCCAGCAGCACGTCGCGCCCGACGACGTGGCGGTGCACAAGATCCTCAATGAGACCGTGCAGAAGATCTGGGGCAACAACTACATCGTGTCGCCTCTCTACACGCATCTGAACCCGAACCAGGTGGCGGCATTTCCGTCGCTGCACGCTGCGTTCCCCGCCCTGGCCACGGTGTACGCGTGGCGGCGCTACAGGTGGCTCGCGGTGGCGCTTGCGCTCTGGACGTTCGGGGTGCTGCTGTCCATCGTCTACCTGGGCGAGCACTACGTGGTCGACGCCCTCTGCGGGTTCGCCTACGTGGCCGCGGCGACGCTCCTGATCGAGGCGTTCGTGCGCTGGCGGGCGCGCCGGCGCGCTACGCCTGCCACACCTTCCGCATGATCGTGCGCGAGAGCTTCTCCGGGTCATGGTGCGAAGGCGTGCGCACGTTGACGACGTCGGAGGCGATGAACCGGACTTCCGGATGGCGCGCGGTGTCCGCGGGCCGGAAGATGACCGGCGCCTGACCTCCAGTCGGCGCGTAGGTGTTGTTCGAGTTGACCAGCACGAAGTCGAACAAGTTCGCTCCGACGTGCTCGCGAATCACCCGCAGGTAGTCGTGGACGCCATAGCCGTCGGTTTCGCCCGGTTGGGCCGCCAGGTTGCAGATGTAGAGCTTGAGCGCGGCCGAGGCCTTGATCGCCTCGACCATCCCCTCGACAAGCAGGTTCGGCAGGATCGACGTGTACAGCGAGCCGGGGCCGACGATGATCAGCTCCGCGTTCAGGATCGCCTGCGCAGCCTCGGGGTTGACCTGGACGCCGTCCGGCTTGAGGAACACATGGCTGATCGGCGCGTGCTGTTTGGGGATCTGCGACTCACCTTCGACGTTGCTCCCGTTGATGGAGGCGACGAGGGTCACGTCCTGGAGCGTCGAAGGCACGATGGTCCCCTTGACGGCGAGCACCTTGCCCGACTCGCGCAGCGCCTGCTCGAAGTTCCCGGTGACGTCCGCCATGGCCATGATGAAGAGGTTCCCGAAGGCGTGGCCGTCGAGCGAGCCTTCCTTGAAGCGGTGGTCGAAGAGCTGCTTCATCAGCGGCTCGGCGTCGGCCAGCGCGATCAGACACTGGCGGAAGTCGCCGGGCGGGAGGATGCGGTACTCGTCGCGCAGGCGGCCTGACGAGCCGCCGTCGTCGGCCACGGTGACGATCGCGGAGAGGTTGGAGGTGTAGGTCTTCAGGCCCCGGAGGAGAGAGCTCAGGCCCGTGCCTCCGCCGATGGCCACGACGCGCGGCCCGCGACCGCGCAGCCTGAAGGCGTGGATCACCTCGACGACGCTGCCCGTGTTCGTGCCCGGGAGGAAGGGGCCCAGCACCGACTGCGTCAGCTTCACGTAGCTCAGGACCAGGAGTCCCACGCCGAAGATGCCGAAGACGATCGCGCGCGCCCAGTAGGGGAGGAACTGGAGCGTGATGTAGTAGAAGCTCGACGGCAGGTGGGCCGTCTGGTAGATCTCCTTCAAGGCGTAAGCGACACCGAGCACGAGGACGAGCTCGGAGACCATGAGAAGCAGCAGCCAGCGTTTGATCTGCAGGCCCGGTGTCAGCCACCGAAGCCACGACGCGCTCGAGCTACGCCTTCTGGCCATCTACCCCTGCCTGCAACAACGAGTGGAAAACGTGCAAGGTTACTCTGGTACTACGCTTCACTGAAGTATGCGGACTTTGCGGGGGGCGCGTCGCCTGTTTCGCATGGTCGCGTTCGGCCTGCTTGCGGCGGCGATCGCGACCGAACTCGCCAAACCCGAAGCCGAGAGGACGTGGCACGGCCGCGTCTTCGGTGTCGTGCCTTATGACTTCCGGCCTCCGACCTGGCAGCGCATCCGCGACGCGTACTGGAACCCCGAGTCCGACGAGCTCTTCAGCGACCGGGTCTTCGGCGTGGGCTGGGCGGTGAACCTGTATAAGGCGAAAACGCTCATGGATGACCTTTTCAGAGGTCTGATGGGATCGCGCGAGTCGCTGTCGATCCGGATGAGGTCGCGCTCCGAGGCCGGGAGGGAGTAGCCGGGTCGCCGGCGACGCGTCCTTAGAATGGGTCGCCCGGCCGCGCTCGAGACCTTGCTTGGGGAGTGGCGCAACGGTAGCGCAGCTGACTCTGGATCAGAAGGTTGAAGGTTCGAATCCTTCCTCCCCAGCCAACTATATGTTGGGCTTATGACTGCCTTGCCTGCTACATACAGCCCGCGTAACCAAATCAGCGTCTTTTCCATCAGACGCGACGCCGCCGCGTAATCCGCGGATCGGACGCGCTACACAACCGATCAAGCAACCGTGTGATGATGGTGATTCACGAAGGAGCGAGGGGCCACGAAGTGAGGAGATTGGCGAAGGCACGTACTCGATCGAAAGGATTGCGAGGGTCTCGCAACCCGTTCGCGACGGCTTGGGCCTGAATGACGCACGGTTCGGGACCATGAGGTCACGCCGCTTGAGTGTGCGACATCCAAGAGCCTGTGAGCGTTAGTTAAGGGTCCCGACCGGCAGTCCAGCAATATCGCTGACCTTTCGCACCCCCGAAGGGTTTGCGTACAGATAGATTCCCTGAGCAGGCCCAAATGCCACGGCAAACCAGATTCCGTGTAGGTCGGCAATAGCGTCCAGACAACAACCTTGCTCGGAGAAGATTCGCTCAGCCTGGCCCGGCCTGGTGACCCTGAGCAACAGCGATTCGTTCGTACCCAACGTCGGCAGCGCTTGCCTGGCAAGAGGCAACACTACCAGCGGCGAACCGTCGGCATCTGTACCAACAACACTCATGGTCCAGCAGCAACTGCCAGGTTCGTGAGGAGTGATTGGCTCGTGATCCCAGGTCTGCACGCTACCGGTGCTCAGCTCTATTCGCAGCAATTGATTAGGCTGATCGGCGCCACCCTCAAGAGTGCTCATCCAGGCCAATCCGCCGGCGATCACCCACGAGCCACGCCGGTCGCTGACCTTGGTGACTTTGCCAGTCTTAGCGTCCAAGCGCGAGAGCGTGAACGAATCGGGCCCGCAGGCCCCCGGCAAGACCACCTCTACGCCTTCGCACCCCGGACTGATGTAGACGCCATCCTGGGCGAAGCTGACAACCGACAAAGGTTGCCTACCGCTGTAGCTGTAGACGACTTGGTCAGAACCTGAGTGGACATCGGCAATGTGAATGCGGCCGCCGCTCGTAGCGCCACCCAGAACATCGCCAGGGAGCTGCAGCAACTCCGTATAGGCATAGCGGAGCCCGTCGGGTGACACCTGCGCTCTGGCCACCGGCAGCCAGCGTTCCGCGGGTCGATCATAGGTGATCTCCCCGTAGATACCGTTGCTGGTTCCGAACAGATACGGCTGGACGATCGTCCTCAGCATTCGGGTGAGGCCCGCTGGCGGTCTCGTGTCGTCCGGCACCATTTCGGCACGCGGATCCCTCGCAAACGCCCCTCCCGGGAGATGCAGGAAGCCTCCTATGGCGTGGCGGTTCCCTTGGGCGTCGTAATTGGCGGCAACGACGGGTAGGTCGCCCTTGAGCCCTGTAGGGCTCGGCGCGAAAGTCGCCGAGGGCGAGGACTGGGCCTTAGGAGCTGGAGGGCTACTGCACGCCCCGAGGATCAGCACGACAGCGAGAACCGTGCCCCGCATTTTGTAGTTTGAACGCGGGTCTTGAGTGTCAGTTACGCCGTCGGCTGAGGACCCAAGTGGGTCTCGCGACGGCGGGCCGACACTGATACCACATTTGACCGGCTGCGGCGCTCCTGGTTCCTGAGATCAGGCAAGGGTCAGGCGCAGCGCTCAGGCCCCCTTACCCCGGAGGTAGGCCGTGTGGCGGCACGCCAGCGGATGAGCAGCCCGCGGTATAGGAGCCACTGCAGTCGGTACTGGCAATTCCTTGGTCCAGGAAAGAAGGGCTCGAAACGCCAGCTCGCGCCCCCTCCCGGACGGGGTTCGCCGTTACCTTTTCGAAGCCGCCCGCGAAGTACACAATGTGGTCACACAGGGAGAGGCCATGGCACAGACGGCGGTGGCGGCGCCGGACTTTGCGGACGTCTACCGCGAACATCTGCTTGGTGTCTGGCGGTACGTTCGGTCGCAGGTACCCGACTATCACGACGCTCAGGACGTGACCGGGGAAGTATTCACCCGGGCCTGGCGGTCGTGGCCGGGATTCGATCCCCAGCGAGGGGCGGTCGGGGCCTGGCTATTTCGCATTGCTCAGCGTGGCGTAGCCGACTGGCATCGGAAGCGGGTTGGTGAACGGCTGCCAACGCATGTGGCGCTGGATGAGTTAGAGGAGCGGCTGAGTCAGAACGACGATTCGCCTGAGGCAGTGGTCCTCCAGCGCGAGACATTGAGGCGGCTCGGTCAGGCGCTCGCAGTTCTCACCGAGCGCGAACGCGATTGCCTGGCCTTGCGTTTCGCAGCCGGATTGAAGATCGCAGAGGTCGGGCAGGTCCTGGGAGTTTCGACCGGAGCAGCAAAGATGATCATCTCGAGAGCGATCAGCAAACTTGCCGACAAGCTAGCGCAACGCACCGCCCGACAAACCGCAGACTCTCCCCTGCTGCTTGACGACCTGGTCGACGAAGTCTTGGAGCGCGGCAGCGTGGTCATGTCTCGCACCGAGCTTCAAGCTCTCGTCCTCCACCTCGCTGCGATTCATCAGCCCTCGCTGCCTGCTGAGCTGCCGGGACGCGTGAAGTACTGTATCGAGTGCGCCGGCTCAGTTTCGGTGGCGCGCCGCCCTCGATCGCTGCTCACGTTTGCGCCACTGAGCTGGGTGACACTCGCACCGATTTGCCTGGCCTGCACGATCCCGATCTTGTTTGCGCCACTCGCGGCTCTGGGCGTGTCGATGGGCGTTGGAGTGGGATTCCACGCGCTGTCATTGGTGACCGCACCATTCGTGTTTCTGTTGCTGTGGCGTCACTTTCGACGTCACCGTGATCACCTGGTCATCTGGATCGGCGGAGCCGGCGCCTTGCTGCTGATGGGTCACCTGGTGGCGCATCTACTCGGCGTGCGCGTGTACTGGATCGGGGCGGTCACGAACCAGCTGGGCGTGCCACTGCTGATCCTGGGTTCATTGCTCGACATGGGAGCGATGCGGCGCTGGATGGCTGAACAACGGAAACGGATGTTGGGCCTGGGATCGCCCCAGGGCGCGACAGCCTGAGAGAAGGAGCAATCAAGAGATGACGGAGACGTTTCGGCGGATTACAGGTGTGTCCGGATTGACCTTCGTGGTGGTTTTCGTGATCGCGAATATTGCCTCGGGCGAACCCAGCCGTGGCGCGACGAAAGAAGAGATAGCGAAATATATGTCGAGCCATCAAACGTCGAACGAGGTGCTCGGCGCGCTCGCGATGCTTGTAAGCGCAATCTTGGCGCTTTTCGTTGTCGGTGTTTGGGTGCAGTTGCGGTACGGACGAAGCGACAGCTCCCGGGCATGGCCTGCCGCAGCTCTCGTCGGCGGAATAGTGATGGCCGGCAACCTGGCTTTCGTGGGCGGCTCGATCGCATCTATGGGTCGGCTCGGAGACAGCCTGGCAAATCAACCGATATTGGCTCAGACGGTTTTCACGTCATACCAAGGGACGGCAGCCGCAATCGTGCCTTTCATTGCGCTCTTGTTGGTCGGGAGCGGCATGGCGACGCTCGAATCGGGGGCCTTTCCGACATGGACCGCGTGGCTGGCCTTCCTGGGCTCTGCGCTGAACATCGTCCTGCTTGTTCAGTCCTTCTGGCCCGGGCCAGTCCTGGATGGCGTTGGCATCGTTCAGGCCGTGGTGACGCTCGGCTACTTCGCGATCATCGCTATCTACATGCTGCTTCCGGAGCGACAACCGATGGCGTTTGGCGCCCCAGTTTCCGGAGCGGCAAAAACGAGCTAGTCCTAGTCCTGGAGCCTGAGTGGGCGGCTCAGCCGGATTTGCCAGGCAAGACCGGCTGCCGCCCCACACCGACCTGTCATGTCGCACCGTCGAGTAGTCGACTGTCACTGTATGGGTTGCCGGTAGCTGGCAGCCAGGCCATTGACAAGCCACCGACGCCGAGTCTATGCGGTAGAAACACCGCCACGCGGGTCGCGCCTAGTGCCCTCTAAACGCCGATTCTCGCTGCGTCGACGGTGACTCCTCGGTTCGCGTTATATGAGCTTCGGGCCACCATGTCTACACTCGCAGCCATGTATCTCCACGAATCCGCAGACCTAGGCGGTGTGGTTCATCTGGAGCTATATGTGGTCCCCAAGACTCGAAGAGCTGAGTTTCGTCGCCGAGCCCGCAAGCCGATCGCTTACGCAAGGAGGATGACGCGAGCTGTTGGCGGTAGCGGTCCTCACTTCTATCGGGTGGACCAACAGCGGGCGGCTCCCGGCGTTGTAAGAC
>DATEGB010000007.1:0-59912 GCA_035280365.1 Candidatus Dormiibacterota bacterium
CGTCGCCCTCCCCTACTACCAGGCTCGAGACGCGAAGTCCGACGACGTCCTGACGGCCGCGTTGACCCGCACGCAGCCACGAGCGGCGGCGATCTTCGGCGGGATCGCGCTCGTGCTGCTCGTGGCCTTGATGGTTCTGAAACCGTTCTGACGGGAAAATCCCGAAAGGAGCAGATCCTCCAGCGCATACGGGCCGTGCCTCGCGGCTTCGTCTCCACCTATGGCGACATCGACCCACATGCGCCACGGATGGTCGGACGCGTGCTCTCGACAACGGATGCCAGGCTGCCATGGCACCGCATAGTCCGCGCCGACGGCACGGTCGCCAAAGGCGAGCGCCAACTCCGCCTGTTGCGCAGGGAGGGCGTACCCCTCCGCGGCGAGCGCGTGGACCTCGCCAGGGCGCGATTCCTGGTGCCTCGAGCACCCGGCGCGGCGGGCTCGGCCGCCGCGCCGGGTCTTACGCGTACTTAGGCTTTCTCGGTCTGCGCTCCCGCGCCGACCTCCTGGGCCGCGTTGGGGTCGTTCTCGAAGATGCCGAAGATGTTGCCTTCCGTGTCTTTGCAGTACGCGAAGTAGCCCTGGCCCGGAACCGCGGTCTTCTCCTGCAACACGTGGCCGCCCGCCGTCTTCACCGCCTCGGCGCCGGCTTCCCATTTGTCGACGCTGATCGTGTTGATCACCGCCTGCTTGTGGTCGGTGCGATCCATGATGGCGCCGTCGATGCCGACGTCGTTCTTGTCGCCGGTGGTGGCGAGCAGGTAAGTGAACGGTCCACCCCAGTCCTGGAACTTCCAGCCGAACGCCTTCTCGTAGAAGGCCGCCGCGCGCTTTGGATCGTCGGCCGTGATCTCGAAGTGACTGACTCTACCCATGGTCTTCCTCCATGAACGTGGCGGGCTACACGATGAGGATAGCCGCCTAAGGCATCGCTGACGCGAGCGCGGGTGCGACTGTCGTGTATCGGCCCAGCTAACCAATCCTGCCCTGAATGTCGCTCAGAGGTACGAAGCCCAACGTCCGACTGTCTCCACCCACGTGAGCCCTATTGTCATTAAGGATGAAGTAGCTGCCGCCGGGCACAACGTAGTGATCCTGTGGGGCAGTCGTCTGGGTGCCGGGTGCCAGATACGGTTCATTGAGAACGGCACCATTCACTGCTACCGATCCGCCGGATATCGCGATGGTCTCCCCTGGCAGCCCGATGACCCGGCCCAGGCGATTCGTGTGATACGCAACGATGTCGCCCCGTCGAGGCGTAGCCGTGCTGTAGGCGCCGGTATCGACGGTTCGAACGTCCCCGTCCTTCAAGGTTGGGGCCATCGCGTCGCCACTGACGCGCACGGTCTTTAGGCCGCATGCAGTCAAAACGACCACTACCGTGCACAGAAGCGCCAGAAGCCGCCACGATGCAGCGCGGGTGACGCCGTCGTGAATATACGGCTCCACGACGATCAATCCCAGAGGGCAAGCTGCCCCATCACGCCGTGCGTGGTCGACGCGTAGCGATCCCGGCCGAGCGCGAGTACCGTGGCGATGACGATGAGGACGATAGCGACCGCCGCGAATGCCACGAAGAGGTAGCCGGCCTGGGCGACGCTGAGCAGCGCGCGCGCCGAGGCGAGAGCGATCGCCGCGCCGCCGCCCGCCAGCGTGACGTGGCTGCGGAAGACGATCCCCACACCGATCGTGATCGCGCCCTCGACGAGCAGCACCACGAGCCAGTACAGGTCGCCTGACGTCATGAAGACCGCCGCCCAGCCCATCGCGAGGCCGATGCCGACGAGCACGATGCCGCGCCGGATCCATCTGTCCACGTGGAGCTGGGGGTCGCCGCGCAGCCATAGCCCGGTGGCGACGAGTCCGACGCCCGGAGGCACCAGCTGCCAGGACGTCAGCGACACCTCGCGAGCGACGAAGTATCCGGCCGTTATGGCGGAGACGAGAGCCAGGTAGACATCCGGCCGGAAGCCGAACGCCCTGGAGTCGAGCCACAGCACCCCACCGGTGACGAGCAGGGCCAGAGCCGCGAGTCCGGCCCCGAGGCTGTGGACTCCGGTCTTGTCGGGGAAGAAGAACCCTGCGAGACAGGCCGCGCCGAGGAGGCCGAGACCGAGATAGCGGTGCATGTCGACGATCGGCGCGCGGCCCAAAAGCCCGGAGGTCATCCAGCCGGCGAGCCAGATAACCAGGCCGACCACGCCCAGCGCGGCCACGTAGTAGATGGTGTCCGCCTCGTGGGCGTATAGCAGCGTGATGGCGCCCGCCAGCGCCAGCGCGGCGGCGGCAGGAATGCCCCATCGCTCCCGCTCCTGCATGGTCGCGGTGTAGACCTGCGGCGCGTATGCGAGCATCGCGATCCCGAGCGGATCGAGGTAACCGCCGTCGGTCATGTAGACGAGCGCGATCACGGCGACCGTTGCCGCGCCGGCTTCGCTGGCAAGCGCCCACCGCGACCCCGTCCTGGTTCGGATCACGAGGCCTGCCGTGCCGGCGGCCCAGGCAAGGGCCGCCATCGCGATCTCCTCGAACTCGCCTCCGGAGCGGCCGAAGGCGACCAGCGCCAGGTGCAGCGCGGGCGCGAGCAGCAGCACCGCCGCATAGGCGAGGAACCACTGGCGCCCCCGCACGGCGGCGGCGACGGTGATCGCGGCCAGGACGATGAATTCCGTTGCCATCAGGCCCGGCAGCGCCTGCGCATACGGCCAGAAGAAGAGGATGGGCGCCAGGACCAGGGATGCGGCGATGGCGTACCAGCGCTCGACCTCGGAACGCGTGCGCACGTTCCACTCCACGTGGAGCGCCGCGATGCCGACGGCGATCAGGCCGACCCAGGCGGCGTCGAGGCGCAGCACGGCTGCGCTGAGAAGGACGGCCACCGAGGCGAGCGCGGCCGACGCCGACCTCAGGTACGGGCGAAGGTAGGCGACGCGCGTCTGGGTGGGAATCGAAGACCACCACAGGAAGAGCCCCGCGCCAAGCAGCGCCGCGGTGGACTGTTGCCATTGCGGCACGTCCTGCCTGAGCGCCAGCACCGCTCCGACTAACGCGGCGCTGAGCAGGACGCCGAAGCCGCTCGCCTCGAGGTTGGGCCGCGTCCACGTTCTTCGCAGCTCCGCCCACACCATGGTAAGGACGAGCACGGCGCCCACCACCGTCGCGCCCTGCCATGCATACGGCACCGCGGCGACAACGAGCGAGATCGCGGCCATGGCCGCTGCCGTCCAGGCGACCGGCGGCGTCTCCACGCTCGGGAGCGTGAGCGTCTGCCACCAGTAGGCGACTGTGAACAGGCCGAACGCGGCGGCAAGGCGCCACCACAGCTGATCGTCGGGTCCCGTGAAGCACAGCCCCAACGCCAGGAGCGCGGCGGCGTGGACGAACCAGCGCCGCCCGCTTGTCGCGACCGCATGGTCGCGCGCGGCGCGTACCTGCGCGAGCCCCGTGTAGAAGACCACGAGGAGGGCGTCGAACGGACCGCGCCAGCCCTGCGCGTTCAGAGCGTCGACGGCGACGAACCACGCGATCGAGAACATGCCGCGAGCGGCGACAGCCGCGAAACGGACTGCGCCAAGCTCGCTGGCCGCGCCGAAAACGAGCGTGGACACGAGCAGCGAGACGGTGATCTCCCAGTGCCCCGGGCCGATGCTCGCCGCGGTCATCGGCAGCAGCGACACGAGGAAGGCGCTGTAGAAGAACAGCGACGCGTAACGCTTCAGCGCTACAAGACGTCGCCCGACCACAAATGGAACCAGATAGGCCGCGCCCGCGGCCGCGATCACCACCGAGCCCCAGCCGTGCAGCTCGGCCGCCTGCGCCGTGGCGGCGAGGGCGAGCGGAAGCGCGGCGCGGAGGGCATAGCCGGTCGGCTCCGTCGAGCCTCGGGCGAAGTCGGCCGCGTAAAGAACGAACGCCGTCCAGAACGCGATCGCCAGCGGCCAGGTCTCGCCCGACCCCTGCTCGGCTGCGGCGAGGATGAGGCCGGCCAGCACCGCCAGGTGCAGATGCGCCGGATGCGCGCGGTAGAGGCTACCGACCACGCCGAGACGAGGTGCCCACCTGCTCAGGACGAGAAGCGGCACGCCGGCCACCATCGGGATCAGGAAGTGGTTGGAGCTCACGCCGAGGGGGCCGACTGACGTCGCGGCCGCGAGCACGATCGCGGTCTCACCGGTCCAGGCCCGGCTCGGATGCGGCGCGAGCGCCTGCCAGGTCAGGTAGGAGAAGGCGAGCGCGGCCAGCGTCGACGTCCACAGCCAGTCGTCCGGGCCGAACCGAAGCGCGGCGATCACTGCCATCGCCGCCGACAGATGAGCAAACCACTGAAAATCGGCGAACGCACGATGCCTCGCCAAACGTTCCCAGGCGGCGAACAGGAGCGGCGCCAGGGCCAGGCCGGCGGCCATCCAGTGATCGCCGCCCAGCCAGCCCGAGATCCCGAACATGGAGGCGAGGATGGCGACACCAGTCATCACGCCGTACGCCCGCAGATCGAGCCGCATCGCGAGCCCGCCGTAGACGACTGCGCATGCAGCTCCGGTCACGGACACGGCCTGGTCGACAGTGATCCCGCGGGCGCCGAGTTCGAGGAACGTCCAGGCCGCCGCTCCGACGAGTGGCAGGAGGACGGCGGCGAGGGCGATGTAGATCTGTCCGACCGCGCGAAGGTCCGGCCGCATGTAGGCGGCGTAGCCGGCGCCCGCGAAGATGACGTCGAGCGCGCCCACCGCCGCCAGGCGAACGCCGCCGCCGAGCCCGACCGTGCCGTAGAGCTCGAAAAGGACTGTCGCGACGACGAGCAGGAAGGCGCCCACCGCGGCGAGGATCAAGACCGAGTGCTCGGCGAACAGGTCGCGCAGAGAGATGGGCGGACGGGAAGGCGCGGCAGGCTGGGGCGCTACCGCTGCCCGGCCCGCTGGAGCAGAAGGCTGGGCGAGCGCAGGCTTCGCTGCCGGGACGGCCGGGCCCGGGGCTGCGACCAACGGTTCGCTCCAGGTGGCGAGCGCGTCCAGGCGCGACCCGAACTCGGCGTCGATGGCGGCCGCCGCATCGGTGGAGATCCAGCCCCTCTGGAGCAGCTCGCCTGCGTCGCGGCGGACCCGCTCGCAGTAATGGATCTCGGCCGCGACGACCGCGTGGGCGCGGCTGTACTCAGCGCTTCCCGCCCGCAGGTGAACGAGGGCGGCCACGACGTCGGCCGGCAACCCCGCCTGCAGGTAGCGCACTACCTCGTCCAGCGCCGCGTCGGCGCGGCTGTCGCCTCCCGTGGTGGTCCGGCACCAGTGCGCCCATTCGGCCCGCGCCCTGGCGACACCGGCCTCGTCGTACCTCACGCGCCGAATGGTGCGCCGATCGCGGTATCGCTGTCAGTCTCAAGAAAGGTCTCAAACCGACCCAGCGCTTGTCGCTGCTCACGATCGGGCGATCCCTTCTTTCGGCACCTCTGTTAGGACGACGGACTGGTTATGGGCTCTGTCCCAAATTGTTGCCTCGAAGCAACCTCGCAACCGGCTGAAATCGAGTTCAGAACTCGGCGGTGGGCCGAGATCGGACATAAGCCGGGGTTCTGTTTGGGGCCAATTCATTTGCCGGACGCGAATGCGGGACGACGGCCGACGCCACGCAAGATTGACGGCGACTGCTCACTGATTGTTCCCGAGGAAACGTTCTTAGAGGAGCGACTCTTTGTGCAGCCCGTGAGTGCGATCGCGATTATCGCCCCGCTACATCCATTGGTGGCGGCAGCGATAGATCTCCACGACCGGGCCCCGAGGATGTCGGCGACGGTATTCCCGAAACCGCGCCAGAAGTCGCATGTAGCGGCGATTCGACGACCGCAGCCTGCGGTGCGGGATTTCGAGGAGATAGTTCTCCACTTTCCAAATGTTCGTATCGGCCAGACGCCAGTCGTACCCGCCCAGGGCGCGCAGATCAACCAGTTGATAGCCGGTAATACGGCCGGTGAAGTCCACGTATGGATCGAAGTAGCTCCACGCCAGATCGCGGATGCTGCGGAAAACCGGCTTGCGGCCGTGCAAGCCTGCATCCCGGGACCGGGCCACGGCGCCCCACCGACCTCGGCGACGAAACACGAAGATCACGTGATCCACCCCATCTTTGGACTCGAAGCTGACCACCAGCGGGGGATAGCCATGTTGCTCCAGGATTGCGGCCGCGACGAGCGCCGCCTCCAAACAGTGAGCGGACTTGAGGCGGACGACCTGGCGAAAGGATCGAAGGGTGTCCCCGTGCAACTCCCAGTTGTAGGGCAGCCTGCGCAGGAACTGCTGGACCTGTTCAGGCGTGCGGTGTCGCTGGATGATTCCCCGCTCTTCGGGGGTGAAGATGTCCGGCGCCCGGGGCCGCTGGGCCATGGACCGAGTATTTTCGCAACGGCCAGTCGCCTGGTGGGGGTGGGCCGAGGGCGGACTGTAAGCCGGGTTCTGTATCCCTTTCGAGAAGGTGACCATCTGTCTGGGACGCCGGTTGCCCGGCGTCTCTAGCGACCGTTACCCGAGGACTGGGCGAGCAGCCGTCAACGTCCTCCTATTTGGTCTTGCTCCGGGCGGGGTTTACCTGGCCGGCCGGTCGCCCGGCCGCCGGTGGGCTCTTACCCCACCTTTTCACCCTTGCCGATCGACGCTTCTCCGGAGATCAACCTCGACCGGCGGTTTTTTTCTGTGGCACTTTCCTTCGGGTCGCCCCGACTGGGTGTTACCCAGCGCCCTGCTCTGTGGAGCCCGGACTTTCCTCCAACGCTATTTACTTCGCCGGCGGTCACCCGTCCGCCTCGGCCCGTCGGTAAGTCTACCCATGCACCAGCCAATTCACGCCCCGGCTACTGGTCGGGGCCGAGGAAGGTTAAACGTCGGGCCTGTCGCGCTCCTGAACTACGGCGAAAAGAGCGCCGGCTCCTGGTCGAACCTCTTCGTCGAGCGTTTCGGGTTCCCGACCATCATCGGCGATCCGACGATTTTCGGCGACGGGAGGATCGTACCCCCGGACGGTTGACGCGGCGCGACCGTTAGCGGATCGCCGCCCGCTTGAGGTTGGGGCTCGTTCCCAGGACGACAAGCGCGACGCCCATGACGAGGATCAAGAGCAGCAGGTCGAATCCGTAGGGCGCCTCAAGCCACGCCCTCGCGCCTCGGACCAACGTCCAGGCCCCGAAGGCGAACGCAAAGACGGCGCCGTAGTAAACGCCGCGGAGGAGCTCACGGCGGTAGCCCACGCCGGCCGCGACGGCCACCACGATGCCCACGAGCCCGGCCAGCGCGAGCACCGGCGGGAAGAACAGGAGCGGCGCGAAGCGGTCGTCGCTCAGGTTGCCGAACGTCAGCAGGGCGAGAACGAGGGCGAGCGCCGCTACGAAGAGGAAGACACCCACCGAGGTTCGAATCATGGCGCCGCGCCAGTCCCGGAAGACGACGTAGACGACGACGGCGCCGGCTATCTCGAGCAGCAACAGGGGCCATTCCGCATCCGCCAGCCAGATCGCGTCGTTGACTCTGTGATGCGGGAAGACGACGTAGGGAAAGGCCATCACGGCCAACATCGCCAGGTACGCGACCAGTGAGACCGGCCTTCTTCGCGGTCTGGCCTTTGCCCTGCCCATCGATGCCGGCGAGCATACGTTGAGTGCGCGCCGCAAGGAGCTACTTGAAACGACCTGGACCAAGCCGCAAGGCGTCGCCCGCGACGCCGGGTCAGATCGCGGATACAACGCAGGCCGCAGTCGACCTTGCTGGCTTCCGGTCCTCGCTGCACCGTCGAAGACGGGGCGGCGGAGCGCTGACTCCGCCGCCAGTTGAAACCTCTAGCTGCTGACGATCTGGGAGTAGATGTTCTGGTCGAGGCCACCCGTCGCGTCGAAGCACGTGGTGAACGAAGAGGTGCACGCTCCACCGGTCTCAGGGTCGCCGGCGACGTCGTCGCCGTCGTTGTCCTTGCCTGCCAGCTCCGTGCCGGCGACCACGTTTCGCGAGTCGGTCCAGACGGCCTGGATCGATCCACCCACCGCTGCCACCATGATGTAGTCGCCGAAGAAAGGAACCCGCCGCCCGCCGAACTGCTCGAAGTTCGGGTTGGTCAAGGTGTCGGTCAGCTGCACGTGGCTCCACGTCGCTCCGCCGTCTGTGGACGTTGAGTACCACACGGCGAGACAGTTGCTTCCGGCACCGGTGGCGCTATTGCAGGGCGCGCGATCAGGCGAGTAGTCCGAGTCGAGTCGGCTGTCGTAGTAGACCGAGCTCAACCGCCCGCCCGACGCCGTGATCCACGGGAAGAACTGGTGGCCCACCGCCTGCGGGTCGACCGCGGTCGCGGCGGACCACGTGGCGCCGCCGTCGTGCGACCTCACGAACTGGGTCTGGCCCTGTCCGGTCGCAAGCCGCGCCATGAAGACTGCGTCGACACTGTCGCCGTCGGTTGTGAGCGACGGCTGGGCAAGGTCGAAGCGCGGGAAGGTCTCGCCGGTCGGGCAGTTGAACGGCGCGTCGCCGCACTGGCGTGCGCCATTGCCGGAGAACGCGCCGGAGACGAAGGGGTTGAACGGGACGACGACGTTGGCCATGCTGAAGCTGCGACCACCGTCGGCCGAGGCGACGAACGCCATACCCTCGGTCTTCGTGTTCTGGCCTTTCGTGCCGCTGACCTGACCGAACCAGGAGACGTACACCTGGCCCTGCGGACCGATCGCGATGTTCGGGCCCTGGTTGTTGCAGATCGAGCTGCTGATCTTCATCGGGATGGTGAACGTTGCGCCGTGGTCAGTAGACCGGGAGATGTCGATCTCGTTGCAGCCGAAGCCGTGGAAGTCCGACCAGGCGGCGTAGACCGTGCCGGAGAACGGTGAACCGGTCTGGTCGACCTGGATCCCGGTCTTATCGTTGAAGCTGCCGAGGCCGAACGTGTTGGTGGCCAGGAGCACGGTGCGGACGTAGCGCGACCCGTCCGTGAGAGTGCTGGAGGAGGCGGGCGCATAAGTCGCGACCCAGACATCGCCGGTGTTGTCGCGGAACTCGTTCGAGTTGCCATTCTGGATGCCGCGGTTGAAGTTGTTTCCCATGTAGAAGAGGTTGCCGTTCGTGTCCCAGCCCTGCACCGGGTCACCGGCCGCGATGGCGCCGCCGAGCGTCATCTGGTGCACCGGGCTCGAGAGGCCTTGCGGCGATGCGTCGAGCGCGTAGCCGGGAAGGAGGCTGTTGACCCAGGTGACCCCGCCGTCCTGCGAGCGGTAAAAACCCGCCCATGCGTCGTGGTTGGTCGGCACGGCGCAGTAGTCGTTGCTCCCCGACGTGCGCACCCGCGTGTCGCGCGGGTCGATGGCGATGGTCGGCTCGTTCTGCATGCGGCGGTCGACTCCACAGCGCGCAAGGGTGGAGTCCGTGTACGACCCGGTGCCGCCGAGCACGTCAGCGCTCACGTAAGCGCTGCCCTGGTCGTTGGTCACCCGGATGTTGCCGCCGCCTCCCGCTATGCCAGGCGAGGACTGCGCCAGGGCCACCACGAGACAACCTACAAACAACAGGAGCCTGTTTCGCCGCACCACATACCTCCTCGCCCCAACGGGCCTGCGCTGGGCCTGTACATGCAGGTTCTCGCACAAAACGGGTCCGTTCTGCAACCTTGGAATTCAGCGGCCGGGCGGGCGAAGCTGAAGACGGCGACGATTCGCCGGTTCTGGTGACCCTAGCCGCCGAACTTCTTCTTCGGCATCTTCTCGTCGATGGCCATGTTGGCCAGATGGTCGGCGCCGCGATTCTGCTCCCGAGCGACGTGTTTGATCTCGTACGGGGTGTCCGCGAGCAGCCGCCTCACCTCGGCGTTCAGGCGCTGAAGCTCGGGCTCCTTGATCTTGTAGTTGCCCTTCACCTGCTCGACGACAAGGTTTGAATCCAGGTAGATCTCGAGGCGGTCGGGCATCCACGGCTTGACCGCCTTGATCCCTTCGATCAAGGCGTGGTACTCGGCCTGGTTGTTCGTCATCTGGCCAAGCCACTTGTGCCGGGCCTGCAGCCGCACGCCGTGCTCGTCTTCGATGAGGATGCCGGCGCCGGCCGGGCCAGGGTTGTCGCGAGCGGCACCGTCGGTGCGCAGGCGCAGGGTCTTCAGGCGATCACCAGGATCCGGCCGCAGTTGTCGCAGTGGACGATCTCCTCGCCCTTGCGCAGCGCCTGCATGCCCGACGACGTGACGGTCACGTGGCATACCAGGCACTGGTTGTGGTCGACCTCGGCGACCGGCGGGTGCGTGCGCACGCGAAGGTAGGCCTGCTGGGAGGCCGGCGCGAGCTGCGCCCAGATCGAACCGCTGTCGGTCTTCACCGTCTCGAGCTCCGTTTGCCAGGACTCGAGGTCGCGACGTAGCTGCGGCTCATCCGACGCGGAGCGGGAGCGCGTGTCCTGCAGGCGCTCCGATGCCTCGACCACCGCCTGGTCGGCCAGCTCCCCCTCCTCCATCAGTCGCAGCTCGGCCTCCTCCTCCTCCGCGAAGCTCGCCTTCAGGTGATCGACCTCCTGGTTCAGCTGCATCAGCTCGGTCGGATTGCGGATCCGCCCGCTCATCAGCTCCTTCTCGCGAGAGCGAAGCCGGGTGCGGTGCGACTCGCGCTCCCGGTCGGACTCGCGCAGCCGGAGCGTGATCGCCTGCTGCCGCTCGCGCGCCTCGGCCAGCGCCGACTCGGCGTGGGCGACGTTCGGGTCCGACGCGAGCAGAGACTCCACCCGCTCGATCTCGTCGCGCAGCTCTCGCTCCTTCTCGACCAGCCGGTGGTAGGCCAGCAGGAGCTGCGCCGGCTTCACTCGAGGACGACCAGGACCTGGCCCTCCTTGACGACCTCGCCCTCCTTGACCCGCACCTCTTTCACCGTCCCCGCGCGGGGCGCTGTCACCGGGATCTCCATCTTCATCGACTCGAGGATGACGAGCTCGTCCTCCTCCGCAACCTGCGCGCCCGGCTCGGTCTTGACCTTCCAGACGTTGCCGACGAGCTCGGCCTTGACTTCAGTCATCAGCTTTCAAACAGAGAATTTTGCGGGCTTCGGCGATCGAGGCGAGGTCACGACCCACCTCACGGGCAAGGCGGACGGCCTTCTCGACCAGCTCGCCGTTGCTCCGCGCCATCCGTCCCTCCTCGAGGTAGAAGTTGTCCTCCAGCCCGACGCGCACGTTTCCGCCCATGGTGATGGCGGCGGCGACGAGCGGCCACTGCTTCGAACCGATGCCGATCACCTGCCAGGACGAGCCGTCCGGCAGCGTCTCCACCTGGTTCGTCAGGTGTCGTGTGGTCCCGGGGATGCCGCCGAGCACGCCCATGATCAGGCTGAACTGGTACGGCGGCCGCAGGACGCCCATGTCGATCAGCGGCGCCGTGTTGGCGATATGGCCGGTGTCGAAGCACTCGAGCTCCGGCCGCACGCCGGCGGCGTTCATGGTCTCCAGGAAGAACTGGATGTCCCGGAACGGATTCGCGAAGACGTGGTCGTGGTAGAACGCCTTCTTCTTCTCCGAGTAGATGGCGTAGTTCATCGACCCCATGTTCAGAGCCCCGATGTCCGGCCTCAGGTCGCGGATGTGAGCGATCCGGTCCTCCACCGGGATGCCGATCGCGCCGGTCGAGAAGTTGACGATGATGTCGGTCCGCGCGCGGACCTCGGAAAGGATCTCGGCAAACGTCTCCACGTGCCACTCCGGGCCGCCCTCCGGCGTGCGGGCGTGGATGTGCACGATCGCTGCCCCGGCGTCGGCGGCTCGCTTTGCCTCCGCGGCGATCTCGACCGGCGTGTAAGGGATCGCCGGGCACTGCGCCCGCGTCGCCAGCACGCCGGTCAGCGCGGCGGTGACGATGACAGGCGCGCTCATACCGGGATGTTGCCGTGCTTGCGCCACGGGCGGTCGACCTTCTTGTCGCGCGCCTGCTCGAGCGCCTTGACGATCACGCGTCGGGTTTCAGCCGGGTCGATCACGTCGTCGATCATCGCCCACCCGGCGGCGAGGTAAGGGTTGATCGACTCCCGGATCTTCGCCACGAGCTCCGCCCGCGTCGCCTCCGGGTTGTCCGAGGCCTCGACCTGTTTGTTGAAGATGATGTTGACCGCGCCCTCGGGGCCCATGACCGAGATCTCGGCGAAAGGCCAGGCGACGATGGTGTCGGGCTCATAACCCTTGCCGCACATCACGTAGTAACCGGCGCCGTAAGCCTTGCGCATGATCACCGTGACCTTTGGCACCGTGGCCTCCGACGTCGCGTACAGCATCTTGGCCCCGTGCCGGATGATCCCCTCCTTCTCGACCTGCGACCCGACCAGGAATCCCGGCACGTCCATCAGGTAAACCAGCGGGACGTTGAACGCGTCGCACATGCGGATGAAGCGCGCCGCCTTGTCCGCGGCGTCGGAGTCGAGCGCGCCGCCTTTCTGCATCGGCTGGTTGGCGACGACGCCGACACTGTGCCCGCCCGCGCGAGCGAACCCGACCACGATGTTCTTCGCCCACGTCGGCTTGACCTCGAACCACGACTCGCGGTCGAAGACCGCGTTGACCACCTTGCGCACGTCGTACGCCGCGCGCGGGTTGACGGGCACGATCTTTTCCAGGCCCTCGACCGCGCGGTCGGCGGGGTCGCCCGAATCGACGAACGGCGGGGGCTCGGTGTTGCTCGACGGCAGGTATGAGAGGAAACGGCGCACGGTGCCGATGCACTCGGCGTCGTTTTCGACCTCGTTGTCGCCGACGCCGGACACGTAGCAGTGGACCTGCGAGCCGCCCATGTCATGGTCGGTCACCTCTTCCCCGGTCGCGGCCTTGACCAGCCGCGCGCCGCCCAGCGCCATCGAGGAGGTCTCCTTGACCATGGGCACGAAATCGGCGAGGCCCGGGATGTAGGCGGTGCCCGCGGCGCAGGGCCCGAGCATTGCCGCCACCTGTGGGATCACGCCTGACATGTAGACCTGCTCGGCGAACAGCCAGCCCGTACCCGCAAACGTCGACCCGGCCGCCTCCTGGATTCGCGCCCCCGCGGAGTCGAGGAGCCACACGATCGGCTTGCGGTAACGGAGCGCGAGCTCGCGCACGCGTGCGGCCTTGAACTGCTCGCCGACGGCGCCCATCGAGCCGGCCATGACCGTGAAGTCGTAGGCGATGACCCAGACCTGGCGGCCGTCGAGGTCGCCGTGGCCGGTGACCACGCCGTCGGCCGGAGCCGTGTCGGAGCCATCACGGTTCTGCGCCAGGAGGCCGAGCTCGACGAACGTGCCCGGGTCGAACAGGAGGTCGATCCGCTCCCGGACCGTGAGCTTGCCCTTCTCGTGCTGCCTGGCGATCCTGTCCTCGCCGCCCATGGCGAGGTTTTTCTTTCGCCTGGCGCGCAGCTCTCCGACCTTGGAGGCGTAGTCGTCCGTCATCGCGCCGAATTCTATTTGCCGGTCAGGAGGTCTTCCCGACTCCGCCACCGGTCGAGGAAGCGGTACATGTTGCGCTTCGAGAGCCGCTCTCGCTCCGCCGGCTCGGTCGCCTCCCAGAGCCGGTGCGCGTGGCGCTCGAGCGGCAGCTCGGCGACGACGACCGCGCGCCCGACGCGCTCCCGCATGCGGAAGCTGAACTCGACGTCGGCGATGCGATAGAAGCGGAACTTCGGGTCGAAGCCGCTGGCGGCCAGCGCGTCGGCCCGCCGGAAGGCCATGCAGTAGCCCTCGATGGCGTCGACCTCGGGACCTTCGCTCTCGGCGAACTCCTTGAGCGTGCCCTTGCCGCGCAGGCCGAAAGGGCCGGCGACCGCCACGCCCGGGTCGGCGAGCGCCGCCAGCAGCGGCGACATGGCGTCGCCTCGCAGCTCGACGCCGGGGTCGAAGAGGACGACCACGTCGCCGGCCGCGGCGTCGATCCCCGCGTTCACCGCCGAGGCGAAGCCGAGGGGCGGGTCGAGGGTGACGACCCGGAGGCGCTCCGCGGCGCGGCTTTTCAGCGCGGCGGCGATCCGCGGGTCGGCCGCGTTGTCAACGACCAGGGCCTCGAAGTCGGCCTTCGTGTGGGTGAAGACCGAAAGCAGCCAGCGCTCAACGTCCGGTAGCCAGCCGTGGACGACGGTCAGCATGGTGACGGCGCGCGGCAATGCGTTCGACGCGGCCGGCGGCGCCTTGGTCGCCTCCAGCTGGCTGCCCGACGGGCTGTCGACGACGTCCCACCCGGTTTCGCGCAGGCGCTCGCGGATCGCGTCGGCCTCGGCAAACTTTCGCTCGCGTCTGAGCGCGACGCGCTCTTCCACGAGTCTTTGAGCTTCTGCTCTATCCGTTCTTCTTGGCTTTGACCGCGGCGGTCAGCGCGGGGACGATCTTCAACGCGTCGCCGACCACGCCCAGGTCCGCCATCTTCATGATCGGCGCCTCGGCGTCCTTGTTGATGGCGATGATGACCTTCGACGTCTTCATCCCCACCGTGTGCTGCATCGCGCCCGAGATGCCGACCGCGATGTAGACACCGGGCCGCACCGACTTGCCGGTCTGGCCGACCTGCATCGAGTACGGCACCCAGCCCGCATCGACCACCGCGCGGCTTGCGCCCACCGCGCCGCCGAGCGCGTTCGCGAGGTCCTCCAGCATGGGGAAGTTCTGCGGGCCGCCGAGCCCTCGGCCGCCGCTGACCACCACGCGCGCGTCTTCGAGCTTCACCTTCTCCGACGCCTCGGCCACCCGTTCGGCGATGTGCGCTCGCCTGGAGGCGGCTGCGATCGTGATGTCCAGCTGCTTGACCTCGGCCGTCCCGCCCGACTCCGAGGCCTCGAACGACTTTGGCCGCACGAGCACGATGGCGGGCTTGCCGTTCGCCTTCATCGAGGCGAGCTTGGCGCCGCCGAAGTACGGGACCCTGGCCACGAATCCGCCGTCCTGCGCAGCGATATCGCTGGCGTTGGAGATGAGGCCGGCGCCGAGCCGCGCCGCAAGCCGGCCCGCGACCTCCCGCGAGTCGGGCGTGAACCCGAACAGGATCAGGTCGGGCTTCTCCTTCTCGTAGAGGGCGGCAAGCGCGTCCGTGGCCGGCTCGGCGATGTAGTCGTCGAAGACCGCGTCCTCGTTGACATGCACGGCCTTCGCGCCGTGCTTGCCCAGGGTTCCGGCCGCGTTCTTGGCGCCCGTGCCCAGCGCGATCGCGTACACGTCGCCCAGCTCGCGCGCCCGGGTCATCAGCTCCAGCGCCGTGGAGGCCAGCTTGCCCTCGCTCAGCTCCGCGTAGACCAGGATCGCGGCCATTCGCTAGAGGACCTTGGCCGCGGCCAGCACCGCGACGATCTTCTCGACCGCGCTGCCGTCGTCCTCGATGACCTCGCCGGCCTTGCGCGCCTCGGCCTCGGTCACGCCCGTGATCGTCTCCGCGGGCTCGCTCTTTTCCACGCCGAGATCGCTCAAGGAGAGCTGCTTGATCTCCTTCGAGCGAGCGGCCATGATGCCTTTCAGCGAGGCGTAGCGAGGCTCCGCGATGGCGGCCGTGACCGTGACGAGCGCCGGCGTCGGGGCTTCGACGATCTGGTAGCCGTCGGCCGTCTGGCGGTGGATCTTCAGCGTCGCGCCGTCGACCTCCACCTTCTTGGCAAACGTCAGCTGCGGGCTGCCCAGGAGCTCGGCGAGCATCGGCGGCACCATGCCCGTGCTGCCGTCGTAGGACTCCGTGCCACAGATGACGAGGTCCGGCTGCTCCTGCTTGATGGCGGCGGCGAGGACGCGCGCGGTCAGCAGCGCGTCGGCGCCGGCGAGCGCGGGGTCGGCGACGAGCACACCGCGGTCCGCGCCCATGGAGAGTCCCTTGCGGATTGCGTCCTTCGCGCGCTCCGGGCCCATGGAGACGAGGACGACCTCGCCGCCGTGCGCCTCCTTGAGCTGCAGCCCTTCCTCGACGCCGCATTCGTCGCCCGGGTCGAGCACGACCTCTTTATCGCGGGCGATTGTGTTGTCGGCCTCGAGGGTGAGATTCGAGTTCGGATCGGGTACTTGCTTGACGGTGACGACGATCTTCAAGGCGTGTCGATCAATTATCGCGGCCCCGAAAAACCAGCATGGAAGCGCTCAAGGTCGGCCGGCGTGTTGAGGCTTTCGAACTCCGCCGGGTCCTGGCTTTCGAGCCAGATCACGTCGAGGTCCATGACCACGTCGTGGGCCGTGAAACGGCCCGCGTCGAGCGCGCCGGCGATCACCGGCAGCGCGGCCTTCCGGTACGCGCCGCACACGGGCTCGAACAGGCCGTCGTGGCGCGGGATCGCGGCGTCGGCGCCTCGCACGGCTGCCACCGCCATCTCGGCCGTGTTGCGCGTGACGTAGGGCATGTCGCACGCGATCGCGAACAGCACGTCGTGGCGCGCGAACATCAGGCCGGCCTCGATCCCGGCGAGTGGGCCCGCCGAGCGCTTGCGGTCGAAAACCACGCGATATGGGATGTGCCTTTCCAGCTGTTCAGGCTCGGCGAACGAGACCATTACCTCGGAAAACGCGGGGGCCAGCCTTTCCACCACGTACCGAAGCAAGTAGCCATCTCCGACTTCGATCCACGCCTTGGAGCGGCCCATGCGCCGGCTGCCGCCGCCCGCGAGCACCAGCAAGGTGGCTTCCATCTACATTAAGTCTCGCCTTGAAGGCGATCGATTTCCACGTCCACCTGCCCACGCCCGAATGGCTCGACGGGTCGATGCAGGGCTACGTTGAGGCGGCGGAGTCGTACTTCCGCTCCAAGGTCGCACGGCGCTCGCTCGAGGAGCTCGCCCACGAGTACGAAGCGATGGACGTGGTCGCCGTGCTGCTCGCGTGGGACGCCGAGACCGCGACCGGCCGGCCCCGCGTCCCCAACGACCTCGTCGCCGAGGCGGTGCGCGAGTACCCGAAGACCTTCGTCGGCTTCGGCAGCGTCGATCCGCTCAAAGGCGACCGCGCCGTCACCGAGCTCGACCGCATCGCCGACCTCGGCCTCAAGGGCGTGAAGCTGCACCCGTCGCTGCAGGCCTTCGCACCCAACGAGGAGCAGCACTGGCCGCTCTATGAGAAGTGCCAGGAGCTGGGCCTGATAACTCTTTTCCACACCGGCACGAGCGGGATCGGCGCCGGGCAGCCGGGCGGCCAGGGCATCCGGATCGACTTCGCGCGGCCGATCTGGCTCGACGCGCCTGCGGCCGCGTTCCCCGACCTGAAGATCATCGCCGCCCATTTCGGCTACCCGTGGCACCTCGAGCTGCTCGCCATGGCGCTGCACAAGACCAACATCTACATCGACATCTCGGGCTGGGGCCCGCGCTACATACCGACGGAGGTCGTCCGCGACATGAAGGGCCGGCTGCAGGACCAGTTCCTGTTCGGCAGCGACTATCCGTTCATCCAGCCACAGCGATGCCTCGACGAACTGAAGACGCTCGACATCTCCGAGCCCGTACTGCAGAAAGTGCTGGTCGGGAACGGCAAGCGGCTACTCGGCATTGCCTGACTTGTAAACCTCTACTTGACACAGCCGCAATTGCGGCCGATCGTGCTGGCGTGGCCTTGCCCGCCGAAGTCCATCGCCGTCTTCTCCTGGCCGAATCCGACTGCCTGCTCGATGAGGTCGAGACCCTCCGCCTGCTCGACGCGCCGGAGGCGACGCCCCGCTTGCGCGAGGCGATCCGCGGGCTCCAGATCCGGCTCGGGCGCCGCAACCCTCCCGTCGCGCCGGCGACCCTCGACGCGGCGCACGACCTCGTCTTCGCCGTGCAGCAGAGATTGATGGCGCTGAACCCCAAGAACCCGCGGCCATACCGCCACCAGGGACGGCCCGGCGGCCAGCCCCTGATGACGCTGGTGCGCGAGGACCGCAAGTGGAAAGTCCTGACCCTGCCCCCGCCGACTGTCAGCGGCGAGGACGAAGAGTGGATCGAGCTCGTGGAATCGACCGTCGAACGAGCCTGGGACCGCTGGTGCTATGCGCAGCAGCATGCCGTGCGCGCGGCGCGGATGCACATCAGAGCGCAGCTGGCGCTGGCGGTCGCGGAGGCCGCCTGGAGCAACTACTGGCGGCTGCTCCAGGAGGCCGAGCTGATCAGGTCGCGGCTCGCTGCAGGAACGTTCTCAGCTCATCGGCCCTGACGGGCGCGTCCGAGGCGCGGACTCGCGCGGCGAACATCTGGAGGAAGCGGCGAAGGCCGACGTCGTCGAGCATGGTGGCGGCCTCGATGATCTCGGCGGCGGCTTCGCGCTGCGCCGGCTCGAGCACGCGTGTCAGGGTGTCGGCGAAGTCGTCGGGCAGGACGTTCACGTGACAATTAAAACCATGCAGCCGGTTGTGATCGGGGAGGTGATCTGGGAGCCGAGCCCGGAGGTGGTGGAGCGCAGCCGCCTCAAGGGCTTCATGGACCGCCACGGCATCGAGACCTTCGACGATCTCCTCAAGCGCGCCGACGACGACATCGAGTGGTTCTGGGACTCGGCGATCCGCGACCTGGATGTCGCCTTCTACCGTCGTTACGACAAGGTCGTCGACCTCTCCCAGGGCAAGGCGTGGGCGAAGTGGTGGATCGGCGGGCGGATGAACATCGTCCACAGCTGCCTCGACCGCCACCGCGACGGCGAGCTCCGCGACAAGACGGCGATCATCTGGGAGGGCGAGCCCGGCGAGGTCCGCAAGCTGACCTACGCCGAGCTCGACGCGCAGGTATCGCGCCTTGCCGGCGCGCTGCGCAGGGTCGGCGTCCGCGAGGGCGACCGCATCGGGATCTTCATGCCCATGTGCCCCGAGGTCGCGGTCTCGGTTCTCGCCGCGGCCAAGATCGGCGCGGTCATCATCCCGCTCTTCTCCGGCTACGGGCCGGAGGCGATCGCGACCCGGCTGCGCGACGGCGAGGCGAAGGTTCTCATCTGTGCCGACGGCTTTTACCGTCGCGGCCAGGTCGTGGCCATGAAGGAGACCGCCGACCGGGCCCTGGTCAGCTGCCCCTCGGTGAAAAAGGTCATCGTCTACCGCCGCGTGGTGCGCGAGATCCCGTGGACGCACGGTCGCGACGAGAACTGGGAGGTGCTGCTCGAAGACCATCCCGACCGGGCGCGCACGGAGGAGCTCGACCCCGAAGACGCGCTGATGATCATCTACACCTCCGGCACCACCGGCAAGCCGAAGGGCACGCTGCACGTCCACGGCGGGTTCCCGGTCAAGGCCGCGCAGGACATGGCGCACTGTTTCGACGTCGGGCCGGAGGACGTGGTCTTCTGGTTCACGGATCTTGGCTGGATGATGGGCCCCTGGCTCATCTTCGGCACCCTCGTGCTGGGCGCGACGATGCTGCTCTACGAGGGCACGCCCGACCACCCGGCCGCCGACCGCCTGTGGCGGATGGTCGCGCAGCACAGGCCCACTGTGCTCGGCGTGTCGCCGACCCTCGTGCGCAGCCTGATGACGCACGGCGACGAGGCACCTGCGCGCCACGACCTGTCGAGCCTCCGCGTGCTCGGCGGCACGGGCGAGCCGTGGAATCCCGAGCCGTTCAACTGGTACTTCAGGCGCATCGGCGGCGGACGGATTCCAGTGATCAACTACACCGGTGGGACAGAGGTCTCAGGCGGGATCCTCTGCGGCGACGTCATCACCCACCTGCGACCGTGCTCGTTCGCGGGGCCGGTCCCGGGCATGGCTGCGGACGTAGTCGACGCGGACGGCCGGCCGGTCCGCGGCGAGGTCGGCGAGCTCGTGATCCGCAACCCGTGGCCCGGCATGACTCGCGGGTTCTGGGGCGACCGGGAACGCTACGTCGAGACCTACTGGAACCGCTTCGAGAACGTGTGGGTGCACGGCGACTGGGCCTACGTCGACCCCGAGGACCGCCTGTGGTACGTGCTCGGCCGTTCCGACGACACGATCAAGATCGCGGGCAAGCGGCTCGGGCCCGCCGAGGTCGAATCGGTCCTGGTCGGGCACCCGGCGGTCGCCGAGGCCGCGGCCATAGGGGTCCCCGACGAGCTGAAGGGCGAGGTCCTCGTTTGCTTCGTCATCCTGCGCGCGAAGGAGGACGCGAGCGATCGCCTCGCCCACGAGCTGCAGGACCTTGTCGCCACCGCGCTCGGCAAGCCGCTGCGGCCGCACGCGGTGCACTTCGTCGGCGACCTGCCGCGGACACGCAACGCGAAGATCCTCCGCCGGGTCGTGAAGTCCGTCTACACAGGTAAAGATCCTGGGGACCTCTCTTCGTTGGAAAATCCGTCGGCGCTGGCGGCCATCGGGGCGACTAGAAGCTGAGGACCTTGTCGGCCTCCATGGTCAGCCGCACCAGGTCAGGCGGCGTGATGTACTTCGCGTTCGGCGTCAGCATCTCCGGCAAGACCCCACGGGCCTCGGCGCAGCCCTTTCAAACATAGACGCGGACGTTCCGCTCCAGGCACTTGTCGAGCAGGTCGCGCAGTGGCGGCACACCCAGGCCCACGACGTTGGCGATGATGTCGGGCTTGACCAGCTCCGCGGCCTCGCCGGCCAGCGCGACCGCCACCTCCGTGCCCGTGGGCGCTGCGCCGTTGACGGCGATGTGGAAGGGCACGCTCGCGCGCGTTGGGTCCTGGGGCCCGGTCGCGGCGACGATGAGCAGCCCTCCCATCAGGCACAAGAGTAAGTGAGGCTGACCCGCTCCGACTGGATGCGCCTGCTGCTGCTCTGGCTCGGCGGGGTCGACATCCGTCTCACGATGCTCGCCGTCCCGCCGCTCGTTCCCCTCATCCACCGCGACTTGCACCTCGACGAGAAGGCGGTCGGCGCGCTGGTCTCGGGACCGGTGCTCATCCTCGCCGCGGCGGCGGTGCCAGGCTCGCTCCTGATCGCCAGGCTCGGCGTCCGCGGCGCGCTCGTCGCCGGGCTCGGGTCGGTGGCCGTCTTCGGCGCCCTGCGCGGCTTCGGCCCGAGCGTCCCCGTGCTTTACTCGGCCACCTTCCTGATGGGAGTGGGCGTGGCCGTCACCCAGCCTGCCTTCCCGGCCATTGTCCGCGAGTGGTTCCCGCGGAGGATCGCGATCGCGACCGCCGTGTACGCCAACGGCATCCTGATCGGCGAGACCCTGCCCACCGCGTTCACCACGCCGGTGGGCGCCCTGCCGCTCGCCCACGGGGACTGGCGGTGGGCCCTGGCCTTCTGGTCCGTGATTGTGCTCATCAGCGCGGTCGCGATCGCCGCCTACGCGCCGGCGCGCGCGCGCGACGTGGCGCGGACGTCACGCTGGTGGCCGGCCTGGCGGCGGCACCAGGCGATCCGCATCGGGATCGTGATGGGCATGGCGTCGGCGACGTATTTCGGCGCCAACGCGTACATCCCGGACTTCCTGGACCAGACCGGCCGCCACGACCTCATCTCCCCCGCCCTTGCGGTGCTGAACGGCTCGCAGCTGCTCACCGCGCCGGCGGTCGCGCTGTGGCCGCGCATCCTCACCGGCCGCGGCGGCTTCATCGGCTCGGCCGCGTTCATGGCGCTCGCGCAGGCGGGGATCGTCTTCACTCCGGGAGCCGGGGCCGTGGCGTGGACCTTCGTCCTCGGCTTCTCGACGGCTCTCGCGTTCATCGTCGTGCTCAGCATCCCGCCCCGCGTCGCCCCACCCGGTGACGTAGCCTCGATGAGCGCCGCCATCTTCACGATCCAGTACGCGACCGCGTTCGCGGTCCCGCTGGTCGCGGGCGCGTTGTGGGACGCGACGGGACAAGCGGTGCTGGCGTTCGTACCGGGGATCCTGGCCGGCGCGGCGATGGCCTGGGGTGCGATGTCGCTTCACATCCCAGGCCGAGTCACCGCGGCCTGACTGCTACGGAAATATCCCCGCCTTGTAGTCGCCGATGATCTCGTTCGCCGCTCGCGCACCCTCCTCGGCGCCACCCTCCATGAAGCCCTGGAAGTTGGTCGAGCAGTGCTCGCCCGCGAAGTGACACTTTCCCGTCGCCGGATCGGGCTGCCGGGCCCCTTCGTAGCCGCTGAACAGGGTGTATTGACCGACCTTCCAGTACGAGTAAGATCCCAGCAAGAACGGATCGTTCAGCGGGACGTCGAGCGTCGCGCGGCCGTTCCAATGTTGCGAGATGCCGGGCCAGACAGGCTCGAGCTGGCTGAGGAACGTCTGCGCGAAACCGGCTACCACCTTGCGATTCGAGGGATCGCCGTTGAAGGACGCGAGTGGAACGCCGCCGCCCGTGTAGTCGACGATGATCCCGGTCGTACCGTCCTGTGCCCGCGTCGCCTCCCACGTGTTCTGGTAGCCGGTGTCCGAGTACGTGGTGCCGTTGCCGATGCCCCACGGACCGGATGTGTTCCAGAACCGGGTGTCGAACTGGAGCTGCAGCTTGGCGTTCTTGCCGTAGCCGAGCTGCGTGATTGCGGTTTGCTTGAGGCTCGTGAAACCGGCCGCTTGATAGGACGCGGTCGAGGTGAGGATCGTGCGCAGGACCGAGAACGGGATCGCCATGATCACGCGGTCGAAGGTCCTCGAGAACTTGCCGCTTGGTCCCTTGAAGCTCAGCGTGTATGAGTTGTCTGAGTTGTGGACGATGCCGGTCATGGCGGTGTTTAGCTGGACGGTTCCCGGCGCGAGCGCCGCGGCGACCGCCCGTGGCAGCTGTTCGTTGCCGCCGAGGATGTGATAGCGCTCGTTGGACGCTCCGAAGATGGAGAAGTTGCCCGGGCTGGGCTGAAAGCCCAGGAGGAAGACGAGGTTGAGCGAACTCTGCTCCTGGGTGACGTTGCCGAACTCGATGTTGTAGGCAACGTCGAGCAGCTGGCCCATCCTGGACGTGTGGCCGCCCGGCACCCTGCTCTCGATCCAGTCGAACAGGCTCAGGTGATCGAGGTCAAACCCGGCCTGGTTGAAGCTGTTGTACAACGTCGGGAAGTTGGCCGCGGTGAGGTCCTTCTTGACCGCGGTCCACACGGGCCCAAAGTCCACGTTCGCCTGGGCTTGCGTGTAGTAGCTGCCGAAGAAGAAGTCGCTGTCGGTCGAGTGGATCGGCTCGGCGGCGATCAGGTCCACCCGCGAGAGGTTGAAGCGGTTTGCCAGGCCGAGGATCGTTTTGTGGCGGCTGTCGATCAGCTCGCCGCAGTGCTCCGTGGTCTGGCCGTTGAGCCAGCTCGTCGTGTCGGAGTGCATGCGGCCGCCGACGCGACCCGAGGCCTCGTAGACCGTGGACATGATCCCGGCGTCCTGCAGGGTGAGGGCGGCGTTGAGGCCCGCGATGCCGCCGCCGATAATCGCGATCCGGCCTTGCTGCGCCGACGGCTTGGTCTTCGCCGCGAAGGCCGCGGCCGGGCTGAGCGCGGCCGCGCCCGCGGCCACGCCGGCCGCCTTCAGGAAGTCGCGCCGGGTCAGGCCGCCTTCACGACGCTCGCGCCGCACCTCGGCCACGGACCGACCAGAGCGCTCCGCCTCCTCGAAGTCGCGGGACAGCGCCTGCAAATGTCTCAGCAACGGGCTACGCGCCATGGGCACACTCCTCCTTGGGCGGGAGACGGGGGCACAAGTTTATGGGCCGACGGCGACAAATATGAAGGTCTTGGACTACATGTCCAACCCGGGGCGGCCGTGCATGCCGAGGGTCAGCGAGATCTCGCCGCCGTGATGGACGTCGTGCTCGGCGACGTGCCACAGGATGAAGCGGCGGTCGCGCCACGGCCGCTCGCCGGCCGCATTGGGCTTGGGCCGCTGGAACTTGGCGTCCAGGTCATCGGCAGTCCACTTTTCAAGGCACGCACATACGTCGCCCCAGGACTTCTCGAGCGCGTTGCAGATCTTGGTGGCGTCGGGTCTTTCGGCCTCGGAGTCGTCGTCCATGGTGACCAGGCGGCGCAGCTCGTCGTCGCCTTCGCCCATCCAGGAGCCGAACCACCACGCGCGGGCGGCGACGATGTGGCAGGCGAGCATGCGGACGTTCCACAGTCCCTCGCCCGCGGAGAGAAGGAGATCCTCGTCGCCGAGCGGCGCGATGGTCTTGACCAGGAGCTTGTTGTGATCCGCCCAGCCGCGGAAGTAGTCGATGACCGGGCTCATCTGCGCCTCAGGTGGTACCAGCGGCCGGGGAAACGGTCGGGCCGCTCGCCGCCCCAGGCGCGAACGAGCTCCCAGCCTGTGCCGAAGCGCTCGTCGACCTCTTCCCTCGTCAGGTGGACGTTGGCGAAGAAGACCGGCCGTCGGTAGAAGCCCCAGGTGAGGTAGTCGGCGCCGGGGATGGTGACCTCGGTGACGCCTTTCACGTAGGCGTCGCGGCGATCGTCGGGGATGGAGTGAAGGCAGCCGAGGTCGAAGACGAGGCTGAACCCGTTGCCGACGCCAAGCTCGGACAGTTTCGTGACGTCGCCGAGGATGATTCGCGGTTTGACGGTCGCGGCTTCGACCTTCGCCCGCGCCATGGCGACAGCGCGCGGAGTGAAGTCGATGCCGGTGACGTCCCAGCCGTGCTGGGCCATGTAGATCGCGTTGGTCCCGGTGCCGCAGCCGAGGTCTAGAGCGCGCCCTGGTGTGCGGGCGTTCGGGCCTTCGACCAGCTCTTTGAGCTCCGGCGGGGAGATGCCCGAGTCCCATGGCTTGAAGCCGAAGCGATACATGGCCCGGTAGACGAGGCTCATCGCCTGGCGAGATTAGCGCGGCCTAGAATCGAATGTCTGCCGAGCGGGAGTAGCTCACCTGGCAGAGCGCGACCTTCCCAAGGTTGAGGTAGCGGGTTCGAGTCCCGTCTCCCGCTCCAGATTCCAAGCAAGTTGGATTCCGGGCGCGGCTCAGACTGCATACGCATCCGAATCCCATGAAATTGGGGCTGGTGACTTGAGATGACCAGGTCTCGGCTTGACCTGACTCGGTTGCAAATCCTCGCGTTCCGGCGGCACGTCGGCGCGCTCGACAGCCGGCTCCGCCCTGGACGATCATCGCTACGACGTGCGGCCTGGGCAGGGCTGCAGGACAGCATGCCCCGAGCCGCACTTCTGTCGATCCACGCACGCGTCGAGGGAACCGAACCGTCCACGTGGGAGGACCGAACCCTCGTCCAGGTCTGGGGGCCGCGGCACAACGTCTTTGTCATCGCCGCCCGTGACCTCGCTGTCTTCTCGCTCAGCTTGCTTCCCGACGACGTGAAGGGGCGGCGGCGGGCGGAGGACATTGCAAGGCGTCTACACATCTTCCTCGGTGGTGCACGAGTGAGCTATGAACAGGCGGGACGCGCGCTCGGCGTGCATCCGAACAGTCTTAGGTACGCGTCACCGAGCGGCACAGTCCTGATCCGGTGGGAAGGCGCGCGGCTGCCGACGGTGTGGACCGTGCCGCCGCCTGCGGTAGATCCCCGCATTGCCCGTCTCGAGTTGGCGCGTCGGTACCTGCATGTCTACGGACCGGCGACGCCCGCGACCTTTGGTGGGTGGTCAGGGATCGGGACGCAGCATGCCACCGCTGCGTTCGAGGCGCTCAGCAAGTCGTTGACGCTCGTCGGCACACCGGTTGGCGAAGCATGGATTCTCACCCGCGACGAGCCGACGTTCCGCGCCGCGCCGGTGCCGGCGGCTCCCGCACGGCTCCTGCCGAGCGGGGATCCGTACCTTCTCTTCTGGGGGATCGATCGCGCGCTCGTGGTCCCTGACACCGTCCACCGTCGAGACCTCTGGACGCCACGCGTTTGGCCGGGCGGTGTATTGGTCGAGGGCGCAGTCGTCGGGACGTGGCGACGTGCTGGTTCAACCGTGACGGTCCGGCTCTGGGTTCGCCTGTCCAGCGCGGCGCGAGAGGCGGTCGATATGGAAGCTGACGCCTTGCCGTTGCCTGGCATCCGGGGACCGATCACCGTACGCTGGGAGGACTGATGGGCCGGCGCCCTGTTGGGCGCCTGACTCCGGCGAGAGGGCCCAACAATCGGCCTCCGATTGAAAAGGTCGAGTGTCCTCCTCCGGCTAAGCCTTCGGACGGACCGCAGCGGCGACCAGGTCAGTGCTCGACCACCGCCTCCGCCTGCGGCGCCGCCTCCGTCACCACCGACCTCACCAGCCCCGAGTACTCGTCGACCAACCGGTTCGCGTGCTCGGGGTCGGTCGTCGACCCGATCACGTAGTATTCCGGCCGGTCAGCGTCCGGCGCCACGAGCACCCAACCGTCGTCGACGAACACCTTCACCCCGTCGGTCAGGTCGACCCGGTCCTTCAGGTGCCTCTCCATCATCGTCCGCATCACCCGCCCCTTCACCTCCCAGGGGCAGAACTCGACCGCCACTCGATGCGTCACAGAAGGGATCCGCGCTCGCAACGCGCTCAGCGACGTCCCCGTGTGGGCCAGCATCTCCAGCACGCGCGCGATGGTGCAGATGGCGTCGAACGAGACGGCGAAGTCCGGCCAGCAGAACCCGCCTCCAAGGTCCGACGCCAGGACCGCTTCCGCGTGCTGCGCCGCCCGCAGCACCGCCCCCGGCGTGATCTTCGTCGGCACGAACCGGCTGCCGAACTGGTCGGCGATCATCGAGAACGACAGCGGCGACGACGCCGGCCCGAGCACCATGCCCGGCTTCTCGGTGAGCGCCAGCTCCATCAGCACCGCGAATGCGGCGTTGTGGTCGAGCAGCGCGCCGGTCTCGTCGACGATGAAGCACCGCTCGCCCGGCGTGTCGATGAACACCCCGAGCTTGGCCTTCACCGCAGACGTGATAACGCCCATCTCCTGCAAGTGCGCCTGGAACGTCGCGTCGTCCTGCTCCATCAGGATCTCGGCCGGCGCCGCGTTCAAAGGAATGACGTTGCAGTTCAGCTCGCGCAGCACTTGCGGCAGAACCATGGCCGAGGCGCCGTTGTTGTAGTCGATCACGACCTTGAACGCGGCCCCGCGGACCGCCTCTAGATCGATCTTGGCAATCAGGTCCTCCATGTAGCGGTCGATCTGCTGCTCGCGCCGCGTAATCCGGCCCATGTCGTAATGCGACACGCGGCGGATGTCCTCGCGGAAGAAAAGGCCCTCGAGCTTGCGCTCGCTCCGCTTGTCGATGTCAAGGCCGTGGTCGTCGAAGATCCGCACGTCGCCAGAGCGCGGGTCGACCGGCGAGGTCTGGACGTGGACCGCGGATACGTGGTTGTGGCGCGCCCAGTAGCGGCACACCGGCGCGGGCAGCACCGAGAGGTCGATCACGTTGCTGCCGGCCGAGATGATGCCGGACATCAGCGCGCGGCCGATCATCCGGGCGGAGCGCGTGTAGTCGCGCGAGAAGGCGATCTCGGTGCCTTTCGGAGTCAGGGCGCCGATGGCAGCGCCGAGCCGGGACGCGAACTCCGGAGTGAGCTCGATGTTGATCAACCCGTTCAGGCCGTACGAGCTGAACAGGCCTCGCCGCCACGAGCCGGCCCAGATAATCGACTCGTGCACCACGGCGCCAGGCTCGATGTCCTTGTTCGGCCATATGCGGACGTTGGCGTTGACCGTCGAGCCGGCACCGATGGTCACGTCGCTGCCGATGACGCTGCCCTCTTCGAGCAGACAGCCGTTCTTGATCGTCACCGACCGGCAGACCACCGCACCGCGCAGGCGCGAGTGCAGGCCCACGTAGCTGTGGTCCCAGACGATCGAGTTCGACAGCTTCACGCCCGAGTCGATGGTGGTATACGCGCCGACGACCGCCGGCCCGTTCACCCAGGCACCGCTGCGCACCTTGGCCCCCGCGCCGATGAACGCCGGGCCGTCGACGCGCGCGCCCGGAAACACCTCCGCGTCGGGATGGATCCACGTCGAGTCGCCGACGCGCTCGCCCGGGATCGTCACCTTGACCTTGCCCTCGAGGCAGTCGAAGTTCGCCTTGACGTAGGCCGAGTGGCCGCCGACGTCCTCCCAGTAGCCGTTGGCGATCCAGCCGAAGACGTGTTCGCCCTCCTTCAAGAGCTTGGGGAACACGTCGCCCGACCAGTCGGTGATCTCGCCCGGCCGGAAGAAGTCAAAAACCGCCGGGTCGAGGACGTAGATGCCCGTGTTCGCCAGGTCGGAGATGACCTCGCCCCAGCTCGGCTTCTCGATGAAGCGCTGGACCGCGCCGCCCTCGTCGACGACCACGACGCCGTACTCGAGCGGGTTCGGCACCGGCTTCAAGACGATGGTCGCGATCGCCTTACGCTCGCGATGGAAGCGCGCAGCGGCGCCGAGGTCGATGTCGGTCAGCGAGTCGCCCGAGATGACGACAAACGGCTCGTTGAGCTGCTGGCGGGCGAGCATCACAGAGCCCGCCGTGCCGAGCGGCGAGTCCTCCACGGAGTAGGTCAGGGCCACGCCCTGCTCGGAGCCGTCGCCGAAGTAGTTGCGGATGGACGCGCCTAGGTACTGGACGGTGGCCACCACGTCGCGCAGCTGGTGGCGGCGCAGGTGGAGAAGGATGTGCTCCATGATCGGCCGGCCCGCCACGGGCACGAGCGGCTTCGGCATGTTGCTCGTGAGCGGACGCAGGCGAGAGCCTTCTCCGCCAGCCATCACGACTGCCTTCATCGCCTCGTGGTGCCCTTCCTCACTACGATCTTATTCGCGGCGTGGAAGAACTCAAGAAATTCGCTTACGACCTGCTCTGGACCTGGCAGCCTCGCATCGAGAACCTGTTTCGCACGCTGGGCCCCGAGCTCTGGAAGTCGACACGCGAGAACCCCGTCCTGCTCCTCAACGAGCTGGGAGAGGATGGCGTAAAAAAGGCGCTCGAGCGCCAGGACGTGCGAGACGCTCTGGACGGAGCGAGGGCGGCGCACCACGAGTACTACAACCGCCACCCGCGCTTCATGGACGCCCAGGCGCCGATGGCCATCGCCTACTTCTCGCTCGAGTTCGGTCTGACCGAGTGCCTGCCGATCTACTCGGGCGGGCTGGGCGTCCTCGCCGGCGACCACCTGAAGGCGACGAGCGACCTCGGCCTGCCCCTGGTCGCGGTGGGCCTTCTCTACCGGCAGGGCTTCGGCCGCCAGGACATCGACCCGGGCGGCCGGCAGTTCGAGGTGTACTTCGAGAACCGCGGCTCCGAGCTGCCGGTCAACAGGGTCGAGGGCGTGGAGATCGAGGCGCCGATCGGGCAGCGCAACGTGAAGGTCGCCGTCTGGCGGGCGCAGGTCGGCCGCGTGCCGCTGTTCCTCCTCGACACCGACGTCGAAGCCAACCCACAGGACCTGCGCAACATCACCGACCGGCTCTACGTGCCCGAGCCAGACCGCAGGCTGCGGCAGGAGATCGTCCTCGGGATCGGCGGCGTGCGGGCGCTGCGCGCGCTCGGCATCGACTCGGGTGTCTTCCACCTCAACGAGGGCCACAGTTTCCTCTGCGCCATCGAGCGCATCCGCGAGCTGCGCGCGTCGCGGCAGATGACGCTCGAGGAGGCGCGCCTGGTCGCGCGCGCGGGCATTGTCTTCACGACCCACACGCCGATCGCGGCGGGCAGCGACTATTTCGATGCGGGCCTCGTGTGGGACCTGCTTGGACCCTACCTCACCCAGGTCGGCATCTCCTTCGACCGGTTCATGGACCTGGGGCGCCAGCGTCCGGGCGACCCGCGCGAGCGACTGTGCACCACGTACGCCGCACTGCGCCTGGCCGACCAGTCGGTCGGCGTGAGCCGGCTTCACGGCGCGGTGTCGCGCCGGCTGTGGAAGGACGCGTGGCGCGGCCTGCCCGAGGCGCAGGTGCCGATCGGCTCGGTGACCAACGGTGTGCACATGCCGACATGGGTCGCGCCCGAGATCGCCGAGCTGCTCGGCCGCTTCGTCGGCCCCGACTGGTGGGACCTCGACCCGGCCGACGGGCGGTGGCACGCGGTGCACGAGATCCCGGCGACTGATCTGTGGAGCGTCCATTGCGAGTTGAAGCGCCGCTTGCTCCGCTACACGGACGAGCGCGCCGAGACGCCGCGCGAGCTCGACCTGAACGCGCTGACCATCGGTTTCGGCCGCCGCTTCGCGCCGTACAAGCGGGCCAACCTGCTGCTGCGCGACAGGGCGCGCCTCAGCAAGCTGCTGCGCAACTCGAAGCGGCCGGTGCAGATTCTCTTCGCGGGCAAGTCGCACCCTGCCGACAACCCCGGCAAGGACATCGTCGCCGGCGTGGTCGGCCTTGCGCGTGAGGAGCCGCGCGTCGTCTTCCTGAAGGACTACGACATCGCGCTGGCCCGGCACCTCGTGCAGGGCGCGGACGTTTGGCTCAACAACCCGCGGCGGTTTCTCGAGGCGAGCGGGACGAGTGGCATGAAGGCGGGCGCGAACGGCGGGTTGAACGTCAGCGTGCTCGACGGTTGGTGGGACGAGGCGTACCGGCCGGAGATCGGGTGGGCCATCCCCTCGGCGGCGACGCTCGACCGTCAGGACATCGACGACCTGGCGGAGGCCGAGGGGCTGTTCCGGCTCCTCGAGCGCGAGGTCGTGCCGGCCTACTACCAGCGCGACGAGAACGGCATCCCGCAACGCTGGGTGACGATGATGAAAGCCTCGATCCGCAACGTGGTGACGCAGTTTGCCGCGCGGCGGATGGTGATCGACTACTTCAACGCGGCCTACGCACCCGGCGCGCGCCGGGTGGAGCAGCTTCGATTGTTACCGGACTGGGGCGGATAGTCGCGACTAACGGACGTTCTCGCGCACCATGAGGCGGGATAGTCGCGACTATCGGACGTTCTCGCGCACCAGGAGGTGGGATAGTCGCGACTAACGGACGTGCTCGCGCACCAGGAGGCGAGATAGTCGCGACTATCTGACGTGCTCGCGCACCAGGAGGCGGGATAGTCGCGACTATCTGACGTTCTCGCGCACCAGGAGGCGGGATAGTCGCGACTATCGCGGGATTCCGTTCCTACTGCCCGACTGGGGTGACTGAAACCTCGGCGGCGATGCCGTGCTTCTCGCGACGCGCCGCGATCGCCGCGGCGTAGACCTGCACGTACTTCCCCGCCGAGCGCGACCACGACACGTCCTCCTTCATCGCCCGCTGGACGAGCCACGCCCACACGTCGGCGTGCCGGAACGTCTCCGCGCAACGCACCACCGCCGCGAAGAACTGCCACGCGTCGTAAGGCCCGAAGCGGAAACCGTTGCCCTTCTTGAGCGCGGGGTCGTAGTCCCGGATCGTGTCCGCCAGGCCTCCCGTCGCCCGCACCACCGGGATCGTCCCGTAGCGTAGCGCGATCAGCTGCGCCAGGCCGCCCGGCTCGAACCGCGACGGCATCCACAGCATGTCCGAGCCCGCGTAGATCCGCTGCGCCAGCGCGGCGTCGAACCCAACCGCCACCGCGACCTGGCGCGGCCGCTCACCGGCCCAGCGCCCGAACATGTCCTCGTACCGACGGTCGCCGGTGCCGACCACAACCACCTGCAGCCCCAGGTCCAGCAGTTCCGGCAGCGCCTGCTCGATCAGGTCGAATCCCTTGACCTCGTAGAAGCGCGAAACGATCGCGCACAGCGGCCGGTTTGTGTCCTCGAGCCCGAGCTCGGCTCGCAGCGCGGCTCGGTTGAGCGTCTTGCCTTGCGGCGCTTCGGCCGAATAGTGATGCGGTATTGCAGGGTCCTTCTGCGGGTCGAAGATGTCGTAGTCGATCCCGTTGAGGATGCCGTGAAGCTTTTGGGTGTTGCGGCGCAGCAGCTCATCGAGTCCCTCGCCGTACTCGGGCGTCTGGATCTCTTTCGCGTAGCGCTCGCTCACGGTGTTCACGACGTCCGCGAAGTGGATGCCGCGGCCGAGGAAGTTGACGATGTTGTCGAGGCCGGGAATTCCGAGCCTGATCAAGCCCCACTCCTGCAGGCCGGCCAGCATGACCGCGCCGAACCCGAACACGCCCTGCGCCGAGAGGTTGTGGATGGTCAACGTGGTCGCGATGTCCTCGAACCGCTCCCCCGTGTAGACGCGGTCCAGCAGGTTGGGGATCAATGCTCCCCACCAGTCGTGGACGTGGATCACATCGGGGAAGAAGTCGATCGCGGTCAGCATCTCGAGCACGGCGCGGCAGAAGTACACCGAGCGCGCGTCGTCGTCGCCGAAGCCGAACATGCCGTCGCGGTCGTAGAGCGTCGGGCAGTCGACGAAGTAGACCGGCAGCTCGCCGACGCGGCCTTCAAAGATCGTCGCCTGGACCAGCTCTGTGCCGAGGGGCACCTCGAGGTTGCTCACCACCGGGCGCAGCCCGTGCTGCGTGATGTCAACCTGCCTGTACCGCGGCATCACGACGCGGACGTCGTGGCCCATGCGGCGCAGCTCCTTGGACAGCGAGGCGGCTACGTCGGAGACGCCACCCAGCTTGGCGAACGGCGCCAGCTCGGCGGTGGCCACCAGGACGCGCAGGTGCTGCGTCAGCGCCTCTTCGACGATCGGCGCCTCGCCCGGCACCCGGATGCCCAGCGCGCCCGAGGGCGGCACGACCTCGATGTCCTTGCCCTCGCGGCTGACGACCAGTACGAGCTCGAACGCGTCCCCGGACCGCTTGCCGATCTGCGCGAAGGGGATCGCGACGGCGAACGGGTCGTCGACGTCCCATGTCGTTTCGACGGCGCCCTTCGTCAACGGCTCGACGACTCGCAGCACCGCCACCGCCCCGCCACGTTCCCGGGGCGTGATCCGGACCGCGTACGACGGCTCGAAGCCGAGCTCCCCCATCGCCGCCTGGGGCAGCGGAAGGTCGACGTCTGCATCTCCATCGGCGGCCGGCGGGCCCGAGAGGTAAAGCCAGAGCTCCATCTTCTGCTGCTCGAGCTCGGTCCCCGACCTCGGTGAGTCGATGCGGAAGTACATCTTCTCCTCGTCGTTGCCATAGAAGACGCGCTCCACGACGCCGGCCGGCCGGTGCAAGGCGCCGAAGCCGGAGCCGACCAGGTAGTAGCCCGCCTGCGACCACGCCGGGTCGTGCCTCGACTGCGGACTGATCAGCGCCGCAGGCACGCCGCGCTCCGGGGTCGGGGCGCGCTTGATGATCGGCTGGAACAGGCGGGCCGGCGCCCGCGCACCCATCAGCTTGTAGACGTTGCGCAGGTGCAGCCGGAACTGGTTGTCCCAGATCGGGTCCATCCCGGAGTCGTGCTTGCGGCTGAACCACCAGAACCAGTCGCTCCCCTCGGTGATCAGGATCTCGCGCCACGCCAGCGCCGCCTGCTGCGACTCCTTCGGCCGTTGCTGCGACTGTGCGTCGAGCCAGTCGCGCGTCTCGGCGAGCAGGTCCCACGCGATGTTGTGCTCGGGGTCGCCGATCCAGGTGTCGAGGCTCGCCCCGATCCAGCTCCCGGTGTGCAGGTGGTGGAGCGGCTGCTGGGGCGGGTGCTCGGCGAGAAAGTCGGAGACGGTGGTGGTGACGATGTCCGAGCTCGCATCGAGCTCGGTGTAGAGGGCGTTCAGGAAATCGTGCCCGTCGCGCGGGTAGAACTCCCACGCGTTCTCACCGTCGAGCGCGATGACGGCGAGGCAGTCGCGGTCGCCCTGGATCTCGCGGATCCGGTAAAGGCGTCCCATGAGGTCGCGCGCCGCGTCGATCGACGGCATGCGCTGGTAGTCGAAGCCGACCATGTTGGAGAGCTGCGAGTCGCGGAACACCATGGACACGGCGCCGCCCTCGCGGGCGAGCAGCTTCGGCTGATAGAGGTGGTCCTCGCGGTTGAACTGGCCCTCGAGAGACCGGGCGAGGACCTCCTCATCGCTGATCATCCACTCGACCTTCGCCTTCTGAGCCAGCCCGATGACGCTCTCCCCCACCGCCATCTCCGACGGCCACATGCCCTTCGGCCTGCGACCGAGCATGCGCTCGAACAACCCCATGCCTAGCTCGATCTGGCGCTCGGCGTCCTCACGGTGGGAGAAATGGCGCTCGGGCAGCTGGATCTGCGGGTTGGCGCTGCGCGCCGAATCGACGTGGCAGATGAGCGGAAGGATCGGATGGTAGTACGGCGAGAACGTCAGCTCGGCCTGGCCGCGCTCGGCGAGCTCGCGGTACTTCGGCATCACGCTCCTGATGCGCTCGAGCTGCGCGGCGAACAGGATGGACTTGTCTTCCTCGGTGAAGTCGCGGTCCTTAGCCTTCAGCTCCGCGAGCCGCGGGTCGTTCTCCATCCAGACCGGGTCGCACCACGCGAGGTTGAACCAGATCTGCAAATCGCGGACGTCCTGGACCGTGAACTTCGCGTCGGGCGGCCGTGACGCCAGCTCGAGGTAGCGCGGCGACTGTTGCACCCGAAGCGAGCGCGGCGACTCGCGCATCCAGCGGAGGATGAAGTCGCGCTCCTCGGCGGAGAGGTCGTTGGCGGGTCGCTTGCTGAGGTTCAGGAAGAGGTCGACCGACTCCTCTTTGCCGTAGTCCTCGATCTGGGCGAGCAGCGACGGCACGAGGTTGAACGTCGCGCGGACGGTTGGGTAGCCGTCGAGCAGGGCCGGCATCTTGAAGTAGTCCTTGGCGGCGCGCAGGCGGACCCATGGCAGCAGGTACGTGCTTGTGAGGTCGTCCTTGTAGTAGGGCTGGTGCATGTGCCAGACGAACGCAACGTGAAGGGGCTTCATAAGAAAGCGACGTGGAGGGGCTTCATTCGTTCACATCAATGATCGCAGCGTCCGGCTTTGCTTCTCGGCGGCGAACTGGCGGCCGCTTCGGCGAGGGCTCATCCGGCAGCCTGGTGCCCTGGCGGGCCGCCGCGAACTCGACTCGCAGCATCAGCTGCCCGATGACCCTGTCCCACAGGTAGTCGCGGGCGGTGGCGCGGCCCCGCTTGCGCATCTCGGCCGCCAGCCTGGGCCGGTCCTTCAGCGCCACCAGCTCGGTGACGATCTCGAGCGCATCCTCCGTCTCGAGCACGATCGCGTTGCGATAGGCCTGCGCGTAGTCCTCACCCGTGGCGCCCGTGACTGGGATCCCGCCCGCGCCCATCACCTCGAGCCCCACCAGCCCGAACGGCTCGTGTCCCGAGTTCGCGAGCACCGCGTCGGTGCTCGAGTACAGGGCGGTTACCGTCGCGTCGTCGACAAAGCTCGTCAGGTGCACGACGTCGGCCTCGACTGACGCGCGCAGCACGGAGACGAGGCCGGCCGCGTCGGCCGGCGAGTCCACGTGCCGCACGACAAGGCCGTGGTGCGCGGCGTGCATCATCACTTCGGAGCCGTGAGCGCCGTTGTCGCCGCGGACGATCAGCTTCACGGACATGCCTCTCCGCTTGACCTCGGCGGCGGCGGTCACCGCCATCAGCCAGCGCTTGTCGGGATGGAAGCGGCCGATCTTGAACCACAGATGGTCAGCCGCTGCCGCCGCGCGCACCGCCGCGGTTACCGCTGCGTCCGGCTCGACGATCGCCTCGCGCGGGATGCCATTCGGGACGACGACCGGGTTCTGGCCCCACTCCCACATCCGGAACTTCATGTACCGGCTCACGGTGGTGATGGTGGCGGCCATGCTCAGGGCAGCCCAGTCGATGCGGTGGAACCCGAAGAGGCTGTTGGCGTTCCACAGCATCACCACCCCGTCGCGAAGGCCGCGGTAAAAGAGCGAGTCGGAGATGAGCTTCATCGACCAGGCGGTATGCCAGTCCTCGCCGAGCACGATCACTGGCATGCCCTCGGCCGCGGCCGGCTCGATCACGCTCTGGATCAGGCTGGGCGGCAGGCTGTAGTTCCAGTCCCGGATCTTGCCCTCCTCCCCGTCGTACACGCCGCCGCGGTGCTGGGCGGAGATCCACTGTGCCCAGCGCCGCAGGTGAAGCCGTCCGCCCTCGGTCTCCTCTTCGCCAGGCAGGTCCGGGTCGCCACAGAAATAGAGGTATGTCTCGAAGCCCATGCGCGCGAGCGCGCGCGACAATCCCTTCTCGCGCACGCCGAGGCCGCCGGCCTGGCTGTAGACGTCCGGTCCCTCGAAGCTGAGGAGGACGAAGACGGCGCGGCGCCCGTCGAGGCTCACACGTGGGCGCCCAGGATGCGCAGCGCCTCCTCGTGAAGCTGCCGGTTGGGCGCGCAGAGCAGCGTCGCGCGCGTGTTGAGATCGCAAGGCAGGTCGCCAAGCGGCCGGCCTTCGATCGTCGTCGCCACCCCGCCGGCTTCGCGCAGCAGGAGGAGGCTTGCGGCCATGTCGAAGACCCGGACCGGCATCGGTGCCGAGAAGACGTCGAGACCGCCGGACGCGACGAGTGAGATCGAGATCGCCATCGAGCCCAGTATGCGGACCTTCGCCGCGCGCTCGACCAGTGGCGCCGCCACCTTCAGCGCGCGCGGCGTGCTCTCCAGGCCGAGGAGCTCGATGCGGCTCGGGTCCGCCCGCTCGAGCACCCTCAGTGGTTCTCCGTCGCGCCTCGCGCCGTGCCCGCGCACAGCGGTCATGGTTTGGCCGGTGGCCAGGTTCATGACGAGGCCGGCGAGCGTGTCGGCGACCTTCGGTCCGTCGAGCACCGCAAGCATCAGGCCGTACACGGGGACGCCTTGCTTGGCGTTGAGACTGCCGTCAACCGGGTCGACGAGGATCAGCGGCAGCGCCGCGCCGAAGTCGCGGTGGCCGGCCTCTTCGGAGAGGACGGAGAACGTCTCGCCTCCCTCGGCGAGCGCCGCGAGCTCGTTGAAGACCACGGCCTCCGCCGCACGGTCGACCTCGACCGTGGTGTCGCCGCCCGCGCCGAGCTGATGCGCTTCACGCCCGGCTTCGGTGCCGGACAGCGGGAGCACGGCGCGGCGCACGCCGTCGCCGATGCGCGCGAAGACGTCGAGCCAGGCTTCCGGGTGACTTAGGGGTCCCCGCGACCTCACGCCGCAGGCTCTGAGTTCGTAGGGATAATCAGCGCGGGGCTTGATCCGGCAGCGTCGTTGACTCGGCGGTGACCTTGCGCCGGCGCCTGCGGCGCCGCTCGACCACGATCGTGATGAGGTACGGCTGCTGCATCGCCCACACGCGCTCGATGAGCTGCGGGATGGCGATGGAATGGGGCTGTTCGATGCCGAGCATCACGAGCGCCTCGGCGACGTGGTCGGGAAGATCGGTCTTGTCGTGGAGGTTGAGCTGTTCGAGGCTCTCCAGAATGTCGTCCAGCCGGCGCAAGCTACCGCGCCGCTCCGACTCACCCGGCCGCAGCATCGGCGCAAGCTTACTTGGAAAGCAAGGCGACCAGCGGGCGGGTCACCTCGTCCGGCCGCTCGTACTGAAGCCAGTGTCCGGCGCCCTCCAGGACCTCGAGCTGGAAGTCCCCGCTCACGTACCGCGCCGTTCGTTCGGCCTGCGCGCGGCCCAGCGCCGGGTCGGCGTCGCCCCACAGGAGCGTCGTGGGGGCCGCGACCTTTGTCTCTGTCCGCAGCGCCGACCACGGCTGGTCGCGCGAAAGGTTGGCGCGGTAGTAGTTGAGGCCGGCGGTGAGCCGCCCGGGCCTCGAGAGCGAGCCCACGAAGTGCTGGACCACGACCGGCGGGATCGCGCCGCCGAGCATCGCCCGCAGGCGCCGATGATCGTCGTCCTCGAGCACGTGCTCGGCTTTGCCCTCCATCAGGAAGAGGTCGATATAGCGCGACCGAGATTGCTGGTCTGCGTCCTCCATCGCCTCGGCCAGCGCGGCAGGGTGACCCACAGAGAGCGCGGTCAGCGACTTCGTCATCTCGGGGTGGGCGATGGCGAAGAACCACGCCACCATCGCGCCCCAGTCGTGGCCGGCAATGTGAGCGCCGGTGCGACCGAAGGCTTCGATGAGCCCGCGCACGTCCTCGACCAGCTCGTCCATCGCGTAGTCCTCGACGCGAGGCGGCGCATCGCTCAGTCCGTAGCCACGCATGTCCGGGGCGACGGCGAGACCGCCGGCCTTCGCGATGGCGTCCACCTGGCGCGACCACGATTCCGCGCCTTCTGGAAAGCCGTGCAGCAAGACGACCACCTCGCCGGCGCTCGGACCGTCGGCCATCACCCTGAAGCGGAGGCCGTTGGCCTGCACCATGTGCTGGCTCGCTGTCATCGCACTTGCTCGTGGATGAAGGCAGCGGCGACGTCGAGCGCCTGGTCGAGCACCTTGAGCAGGCCGTGACCCTGGCCATCGAAGACGACGAGCTTCGCGCCGCGGATGAGCTTGATCTTCTCTTTCAAGAGGTCGATGTGGGCGAATGGGTCGCGGTCACCGCTCAGGAATAGGGTCGGGCACTTGATGCTCGGCCAATGCGCGGTCCGCAGCTGGTCGGGAAAACCGGGTCGGTGCAGCGGATAGGAAAAAAGTACCAATCCGCCGAAGTCCGCCTCGACCGCGGCCATGCTGGCGACCCTTCCGCCAAACGACTGACCGCCGCCGACGACATCATGGCCGCGACCCGAGGTCTTGATGAAGACGGGCACCGCTTTTTCCGCGCCGCCAGTTGGAAGGTTGACCGCGATCGCATCGATTCCACGTCGCTTGAGACCGACAACGTAGGGCTTCATCGACGCAGCGTTGCCTGATGCTCCGTGACCGAGGACGACTCGCATGACGACTATGGTCGCAGTGTGGCGAGGGTCGATGACGGTCGCCGATCAACGCGACCTCTCGCGAAATTTCCACAAGCACGTTGGAAAAAAATCTTCACGAGGGATTGACGCGCACGTGGTTCATCGAGTATCAAACACCTTGCATGGCGATGCTGCTCGTGGTTGTCTCCACAGAGGCGACGGACCCGACGCGAGAGAGCGGACCATTTCCATCAGCCGCCAATGTCTCGGAGTTCTCATCAATGAGGGTCCGCGGCGAAACCGATGGGGTTGCAGAGGAGGCGCGTGTCGGAGCATTCCAGACCACGTCACTCCACGACATGGAATCCACCAAACCGATGAAACCTATCGGGTCCACATCTTTGGGAGAAGGAGGTATCGCAATGATGGCGAAGAAGAAGGCCGCGAAGAAGCCGGCCAAGAAGGCCGCGAAGAAGTCCTCGAAGAAGAAGTAAGACCCTTCTCTTCAATCGTTTCGTAAGTCGTTACACGCCGGGGTTCTGTGGAGCCCCGGCTCTGTTTTTCCGTGGGTCACATAGATAAGGAAGAGCCACGAGCTCTTCCTGGTTAAGACTCTTGCCTCCCGAACATTCGTTCGGTATAGTGTAACCCGCCTCCATCACCTCCCTGCGTCCTCCCTCCCGAGGCCCTCACACAAGATGCAGGAAGTCGCTCTCGAGTCCGCGATCAGCTCAATTCGTGTCCGCTTCGGCAGCCAGGCGCTGACGAGGGCGGCCGAGCTGCCTCCTCCGCGGCCATGGCCGAGCGAGACCCCGCTCGACGCGTTGACAGGCATCGGCGGCATGCCGCAAGGCAGGCTCACGCTGCTCACCGGCAGCGGGACGTGCGGCAAGCGCACGCTCGCGCTGGCGCTGCTCTCGCGCGCGACGCATGCGTTCGCCCACGCGGTCGTGATCGACGACGGCGGGTTCGATCCCTCGTCACTCCTTCCCTTCTCCCCTGAGCCCGGCGCGCTGACCGTCGTCCGCGCGCCGGCTCCTGAGGTCGCGGGCGAGGCCGCGGCGACGCTCGCACGCGCGGGCGCGGGCTTCCTCCTCTTGATGAGCGACGTGCCAGAGCACTGGCTCGGCCCGCTCGAGTCGGGCGCGAATCGCTCCGGCGCCGTCGTCGTCGAAGTGGTCGACGCGCCGGACCGCGCGCTCGCCCACGCGTCGAGTTTCAGCGTCGCGTTCGCGCGCACGAGATGGATCTGGGAGCGCGGACAGCTCGTCGGTCTGCGCACTGCTGCGCGATGCGTGAAGAACCGGGTCGCGCCGCCGCTGGGCCAGGCGGAGATGGAGATCCGTTATCCATTCGGCGCACAGAAGCTCGGCGATTACACGCCGGGAGTCATCGCCACGCCATCGCACGTCGAGGAGTTGAGGCCACGCGAGTCTGCTGCGGTCTGACGAATCACCTCGAGCTGGCGCGAAGGCCTGACCTCTACGGACGGCCGGTGATCGTCGGCCGCTGGGACGACCACGTCGTCGCGGCGTCGGAGGAGACGTTGCCCTTCGGCGTCGCGCCTGGCATGGCCCTGCGCCAGGCCGAGCATCTCTGCCCTCAGGCCGTATTCGTCCTGCCCGACGAAGATGCGGTGACGCGGATCCGCGAGCTCGTCTGCGCCGCGCTCTACGACCTCGCGCCGGTGGTCGAGGTGCGCGACGAGGGCGTCTCGTGGCTCGACCTGGACGGCGTCGTGCGCGCCGGTGAGGCGATCCGCGAGATGCGCCGGCGACTTCTCAAAGCGGTCGGCCGCGAGCCTCGGCTGGGTCTCGCGCCCGGTCCATTCTCGGCACGCCTGGCCGCGGCGCGCGCCCGTCCTGGACGTTTGCTGCAGGTCCGCGACGCGCGAGCTTTTCTCGAGCCTCTCGCCTCCCGCGAGCTGCCGCTCGACGTGGAGCAACTCGAGCGGCTCGACCTTCTCGGGCTGCGCACACTCGGCGCTGTCGCGGCGATCGGACCACGTGAGCTCGAAAGCCAGCTAGGCCGCGAAGGCCGGCACGGGGTGCTTCTCGCCCGCGGGCTCGAGCCCGACGCGCTCGTCCCGTGGGCGCCGCCGCTGTTCACGAGCGCGCGCCGCCGGTTCGGTGATCCGGTCGAGGACCGCGAGGCGCTGCTCTTCGTCGCCCGGGCTCTGTGCGGCGACCTGGCCGACGAGCTGGGCCTGCGGGGCGCGGGCGCGAAGCACGTCCGGGTTCGCCTGGGCTTCGAGTCCTCTGCCGAGTCCGAGATGCGCGAGTGCGTCGTCCGCCATCCGCTGAGCAGCCAGGCCGAGCTGTTCGGCCTGGTCGCGTCATGGATCAAGGAGTGGCAACCTCGCGCACCGGTGGCCGAGCTGTGGATCGAGCTGCCGGTGCTCGAGGGCGCCGGTCGGCGGCAGCTCAGGCTGTGGGCGGGCGGCGACGGGTCCAGTGATGAGGTCGTCGCGGCGCTGGAGCGGTTGCAGGAACGCTTTGGCGAAGACGTGGTTCAGATGCAGCCGTTGGCCAGGTAGGCGTAGGCAGGATGATCGGAGACCTTCAGCAGTGCACCCGAGTTGGTGTAGAGATAAATGCCTGCCTGCCCGCTGAGCCAGGTGCCGTGCAAATCCGTGATGCCGCCGCCGATCTCCTGGACGATCGCCCCCTTGTAGATCGGCGTCGGGCTGCCGGCATGGGCGACGAGCAAGAGCCGGGCGTTCGGGTCAGCCCCCCAGACGGTCGTATCTACGATCAGAGGCGAACCCCGGCTGTCGAGCCCGATGATCCCGAGGCCTTTTCCGGGTTCGTAAAGCCACTGTGTTCGAGCGCCCGATCGCAAGTCGACGCGGTCGATCTCGTCGGGCAGCGTGCCGGCCGAGGATCTCGTGACGACCGGGTTGACGTCCGCGGGATTCACGGCCTGCGTCCAGACGATGCCGTTGCCCGCGCTGAGGACCGGGTAGATGTCTTTCGACACCTGGCGCATCTGCCCGGTCGATGGGTTGACGAGCCACAGCCCTGCCAGCAGGTGCTCAAACGCGTTATCGAGATAGATGCCGTCGGCCGAATAGTCCAGCACCTCCGGCTGGCCGTTGAAGGCTTGCGGCGGAAGGTGAATCGGAGCGTCTTTCCCGCCCACGACCGCGATCAAGTGAAGCACGAAGTCGCTGCCTGTGTAGTCGATGGAGGCGTAATGGGCACCGTCTGGCGACACCGCCCCGCGTGGCGCGGGCACCCATCGCGAGTAGGCCACGTCGAAGTACCTCCCGTTATGGCCGCTCGGGTCGACGGTCAGCGTCGTTCCGGGGAACGAGAGGAACTCGTCGGCGATCCCGCCCTCGGCCTGGTAGACCGGCAGCCGGCAGCTGAAGCCCACGGCCGACACCGGCAGATCTGGGATCGCCTGGATTGGGGTGGGTGCGGAAGAGGGCGCCGACGACGGGACGGTCGACGGCGTGGCGGCGGAAGCCGTCGGGCTCACTTTCGCCACCGGCATGCTTGTCGGGGCCTGCGAGCAGGCCAGCAGCCCGAGCGCGAGGATCGCCGGCCAGCACCTCATCGCTTCGTTCCAACGCGGTGACGCGCCTCCTCGTTCCGCCCGTCGCGATCGACGTGACACTCGACCACGGTCGGGCGCCCATCGCGATCTCGGGCGCGCTGGCGGGCTCGATCGAGCCAATCGCGCGGTGGAAGGTCGAGACGTCATGGTGGGACCGGCCGGTGGTCCGCGAGTACTGGAAGGCCGTTCTCAATAACAACCTCCTGTGCGAGCTCTATCGCGACGTCTCGACCAACGAGTGGTTCGTGGAGCGGGTCTATGACTGAGCTAGGCGCACGTTCCCGCAGGCGAGCCTTTCTCGGCGGACACCTTGCGCACATCCGCTCCGGAGTAGAGGTAGATGCCCTGGTCGCCGCCGAACCAGACGCCACGGCTTTCGGCGAAGACGCCATAAAAGCCGGCAGGAATGGCGATCTTCGTCGCCTCACCCGGCGCGCCGGCAATCCAGACATCGAACCCACCTGCCTGGGCCGAGGTTCCGAAAATCGGGTGCCCGGCCAGATCGGTGCCGAAGACTCGCACGCCCGAACCATCCCTGGTGAACCAGGCCGCAGACGTGCCATCCGCGACGGTGAGGCGGTTAAGACGTGCGGGGATGACGAAACCGATTCCGCTCGCCTGAGGATTCGGGCCGCCATCGGTGTACCAGAAGACACCAGGGCCCCCCGAAACCGCGTCGAGAATCAGCCGCTGGCCGGCGACATCATTCAAGTGGCCGGTGGTGAGGTCAAACAAGAAGAGGCCGGTGCGAGGGCCTTCGTAGCCCGCGTACGACAGCCAGATGCCGTCCGAGGCGAAGCTGATGATCGCGTAGCCCGCGGGGTCACCCGTAGGAGCAAGGTCATGAGGCTGGTCACCACCGGTCGCTATGTCGACGACATGCAGACGCTGCGGAGCCGCAGTTCCCGCGATCTTCCGATCCAGACGCGCGTATCGACGTCCATCCGGCGATACCGCGCTCTTGTCGACGGGAAGCCAGCGGGCGAAGTCGCGGTCGTAGAACGCTCCGCCGGCGCCGTTCGGATCGATGGTCACCCGTCCCGACGCGTAATCGACGAACGCACCCTGCAGGTTGCCGCCGGCATCGGCGATTGCGATCGGCAGCCGGCAGGAAGCCGGACTCTGGCTCGGCGCGGTCTGGGTCGCAACCGGTTGTGCCTGGCCGCAGCCCACCGTCGCGCAAAACAGCAGCACGAGCGCCTTCCTCACGATCGTGAAACGGAGACCCTGCATAAAAGGTGACGCCGTATGTCGAGCTGCACAGCCACTCCAACTTTTCGTTCCTAGACGGCGGGTCGCACCCCTACGAGCTCGCCGCGCGGGCGGCCGAGCTCGAGATGCCTGCGCTGGCGATCACCGACCGCGGCGGCGTCTACGGCGCCGTGCGCCACCTCCAGGCGTGCCGCAAGCTCGGTGTCAAGCCCATCATCGGCGGCTCGCTCGAGGTCGACGGCGAGGAGCTCGTGCTCATCGCCCGCAACCTGCGCGGCTACTCAAACCTCTGCCGGCTACTAAGCGACGCCCACGCCGACCAGCCCAAGGGAGAAGCGAGGGCCACGCTTGCCCAGGTCGCCGCCCACCGCGGCGATCTTTTTTATCTGAGCGCGACCGACTCCGAGCCGCGCTTGCGAGAAATGCAGGACGCGCTCGGCCGCGAGAGCGTCTTCAGTGAGCTGCACCATCACCTGCGGCCGGAGGACGCCTGGATCCTCGAGGGACGCGCCGAGATGGCGCGGCGCTGCGGCGCGCCGGTCGTCGCGACCAACGAGGTCCACTACCACGTGCCCACGCGCCGCCGCCTGCACGACGTTCTCGTCGCCATCCGCAACCGCGCCACGCTCGACGAGTCCGAGCCTCATCTGTTTCGCAACTCGGAGCACCACCTGAAAGGCAGCGGCGACCTGCGGCCGCTGTTCCGCGGCCACGAAGAGGCGCTGGCGACGACGTGGGAGATCGCGCAGCAATGCGACGTCGACCTCGACTTTCGCAAGGTCCGCTTTCCCGGCTATCCCGTGCCGGCCGGCGATACGCCTTTCTCCTTCCTCTACAAGCTGTGCTTCGATGGCCTGCGTGAGCGCTACCACCCGATCACGTCGGCGGTGACGCGCCGGCTCCAGCACGAGCTGGAGGTGATCGAGAAGACGGGCCTCGCCGAGTTCTTCCTCATCAACTGGGACCTCATGCGCTTCGCCCGCGAGCACGGCGTGCCCGGCCAGGGCCGCGGCTCGGCCGCCGACTCGATCGTCGCCTACGTGCTGGGCATCACCCGGGTCGACCCCATTGAGCACAACCTGCTGTTCGAGCGCTTCCTGCACGAGGAGATGACGAGCACGCCGGACATCGACATCGACTTCTCGACCGAGCATCGCGAGCAGGTCATCCAGTACATCTACGAGAAGTACGGCTGGGAGCGGACCGGCATGGTGTGCAACGTCGTCACTTTCCAGCCGCGGATGGCAATCCGCCAGGTCGGCAAGGCGCTGGGCTTCTCCTCCGAACTGCTGGACCGGCTGGCCAAGGGCGTCGACCGCTGGTTCACGGAGGACGTGGAGGACTCGGTGCAGTGGGCGGTGCCGCCTCCGGACTTGCGCCCCCAAAGCTGGCGGCACTTCCTCCACCTTTGCCGTGAAGTCATCGACTTTCCTCGCCACCTCTCGATCCACAACGGCGGCATGCTGGTCACCGGCGAGCCGCTTGTCGACATCGCGCCGGTCGAGCCGGCGGCGATGGAAGGCCGGCGCGTCGTCCAGTTCAACAAGGACGACGTCGAGGACCTGGGTCTGATCAAGATGGACATGCTCGGCCTGCGCACCCTGTCGGTGGTCGCGGAGGCGCTGGAGCTGATCCGCGAGAAAACCGGACAGCGGCCCGACCTCGACGCGCTTCGCCTCGACGACCCCACGGTCTACGCGATGTGCGGCGCCGCAGACACGATCGGCGTCTTCCAGATCGAGTCGCGCGCGCAGATGCAGACGCTGCCCCGGACGCGGCCGAAGGACTTCAACGACCTGGTCGTCGAGGTCGCCATCATCCGGCCGGGACCGATCCAGGGCAACGCCGTCCACCCCTACATCCGGCGCAAGCAGGGCCGCGAGCCTGTGACCTACCCGCACCCGCTGCTCGAGCCCATCCTCGCGGACACGCTGGGCGTGATCCTGTACCAGGAGCAGATCATCGAGATCGCGATGCACGTCGCCGGCATGAAACCGGGGCGGGCCGACGGCTTTCGGCGGGCGATGACGCGGCACCTGAACCGGGTCGAGATGTCGTCGCTGGAGGACGAGTTCGTCTCTGGTTGCCTCGCCAACGGCGTGCCGCGGTCGGTGGCAGATCAGCTCTTTGCGGCGGTGCAGGGATTCGCCGTCTACGGGTTCTGCCGCTCGCATGCGGCGGCGTTCGCTCGCACCTCGTACGAGACGGCATGGATGAAACTGCACCACCCGGTGGAGTTCGGATGCGGCCTGCTGAACAACCAGCCGATGGGCTTCTACCACCCGAGCGTGCTGGTCGAGGACCTGAAGCGCCACGGGTTGAAGGCTCTGCCGGTCGACATCAACCGCTCGGACGTTCGCTGCCTACCCGAGCGTCATGAGGCCGGACTGGCGATGCGCATCGGTTTCAACTACGTTCGCGACCTCGGCGAGGACGGACGCAATGCGATCGTCGCCGAGCGCGAGGGTCGGGGCATCTATCGGTCGTTTGACGACTTCCTCGCCCGCCTCCGCGGGGGCCCCATCGGCCCGCGCGCCGTCCGCAACCTCGTCATGGTCGGCGCCTTCGACGCGCTGGGCCAGCCGCGGCGCGAGCTGCTCTGGGGCTGGCAGGAACGCTGGCACGGCACGGGCCTGCGCAAAGGCATCGACAAGCAGTCCGAGCTCCGCCTCAACGCCACCGCGCCTGAGCTGCCCCGCATCGACGAGTTCGACGCCAACCAGCTCGAGTACCGCATCTCCGACCTCTCGACCGGCCACCACCTCATCCACTTCTGCCGCGAGCGCCTGGAGGCGTTGGGGGCGCTCGAGTCGAACAAGGTGCCGGCGATTCGCAGCGGGCAGCGGGTTCGTGTCGCCGGTCTCGTCATCACGCGCCAGGCCCCGGCGACGGCGAACCACATCCGTTTCTTCACGCTCGAGGATGAGTTCGGCCAGGTCAACGTGACCATCAAGCCGGAGGTCTACGAGAAGTACCGCCAGGTCGCGAACCGTCAGCCGATCCTGATCATCGACGGGGTGATGCAGCGCCAGGACGGCGTGCACTCGGTGCTGGCCAGTCACATCGAGGCGCTGACGGGCATACCGCGGCCGGCTCAGCGCTCACACGACTATCGATGACATCATTTCCCAACATGGCTGAGAACCGCGAAGACCTCCTCCACCACTACCGTGAATCGCGCCAGCGGCTGCTCGCCGCCATTGACGGCCTGACCGAGGAGGAGATGTCAGAGCCAACGATTGACGGCTGGGCCGTAAAGGACCATCTCGCGCACCTTGCGTTGTGGGACGACATCCGTGCCGCCGAAGTCGAGCGCATCTCCGCGGGCTTCGATTCGGCCTGGAAGATGACGGAGCACCAAGACGACGTCCACAACGCGACCGGTTACGAGTTGAGGCGCTCGATGTCCGTGGCGCAGGCAAGATGGGAGCTGGACCGCTCCCGCGGCAAGCTGCTCGACGCGATCGCGTCGGCGCCACCGGACGCGCTCGATCCTTCACGCTATGGCGCCGCCGGTCTGCGCAGTGGTCATGAAGCCGAGCACATAGAGTGGCTCGAGCGCTGGCGCCACGAAAAGGGATTCTGAGCGCATCTCGGACCGGCGATGGATCGAGCTGCCGATCGAGCGGGATGGGCTGCGGATGCAATTCGCAGGGTGGGCGTATCCCCTCGAGGGGTACTTCCGGGCGCTCGAGGACGCCGGATTTGCAATCGAGGCCTTGCGTGAGCCCCCGGATCGATGGCGGATCTGGGCGCTGGAGGCGAATTCCCTTGTTTCTGATGTGGCGCGCGGTCAAAACCCGCTAGAGCCGATTCCTTACTTTATGTAGCCAGCCAGGGGCCATTTGCGCCATGCTTGGCACCTACAACCGCACCTCATCGCAGCAACCCCAGAGGAAAGCTCCCGGAAAGAATGTCGATCGCCCGAGAAATCGAAGACATCGCCCGCGACCTGATCAAGCATCAGCACGACCATCCGCCTGTCCGGGACCTCAACCGCGATGAGGAGCGGCGCCTCACCTTCGCCGACCGCGTGGCCCAGGACTTCGCGCGCCTCGTCGGCAGCTGGGCGTTTCTGCTCAGTCAGCTCGGGATCATGGTCGTCTGGGTCGCGCTGAACGCTTTCAGCCTGATCCACCCCTGGGACCGCTACCCCTTCCTCTTCCTTAACTTCATCCTCAGCCTCGAGGCCGCGCTGTGGGTCTCCGTCGTCCTGATGGCGCTCAACCGCCTCGCTGAGCGCGACCGCCTGCGCGCGCAGCAGGACTACGAGCTCAACGTCAAGGCGGAGGAAGAGCTCAAGTCGCTGATGAACCACCTGATGCACCAGGACGAGATCCTCCTGCAGATCGTCAACCGCCTCGACCGCGGCGACCGGGAGATGAAACGGCTCGCTCGACGCCTGGAGGAGACGCTGGAGTCGTCAAAAGCGACGGTGCCGCCGCCTCCGCCGGAACGCCCTCAGATCACCGTCCCGGCGCCCTGATCTGAGGCCCCCGCGAAGTCACGGCGCAGCCTCTGACTTCGTCGGGAATCTAGACAGCAGTCGCGAGCCGAGCTCGCGCACGACCTCGACGATCAGGTCGACGTCCTTCTCCGTCGTGCGCCAGTTGACGATCGCCGGCCGGAAAGCGACCTTGCCGTCGTAAACAGTCGTGCCGAAGTACACGCGACCGTCTTCGAGGACCATCGCCCCCAGCCTGCGGTTGAGCTCGTCGAGCTCTGACCCGAAGACTCCGGAGGGACGGAACCGGAAGCACACGACGTTGAGCGGCACCTCGGCGAGCCTTTCGAGGTCCGGCGCCGCGTCGACCTGCCGCGCCACCCTCTGCGCCAGCGCGAGGTGGCGCTCGACCATCTCCCGATAACCCTCGCGTCCGTAGGCGCGCAGCGTCGCCCATACCGGGATGGCCCGCGCCCGCCGCGACATCTCGGCCGCCAGGTTGCCGAACACCGGGCGCCCCAGGGCTTCCGTACCGAGGTACGCAGCGGTCGACGAGAAGCTGGCGGCGTGCAGGGCAGGGTCGCGGACGAAGGCGAACCCGGTGTCGTAGGGGGCGTTCAGCCACTTGTGCCCGTCGACGGCGATCGAATCGCAGCCGGCCAGCCCGTCGACCAGGTGACGGGTCTGGGGGGACACGGCGGCGTAAAGCCCGAAGGCGCCGTCGACGTGCAGCCACGCACCGAAACGCCGGGTGATGGCGGCGATCTCACGAAGAGGGTCGAAGTATCCGGTGTTCACGTCGCCCGCGGTGGCGATGACGATGGCCGGCTTGCCGTCCAGCTTCCGCAGCGATTCTTCCAGCGCGTGCCAGGCAATGATCCGCGGCGTTTGCCGCCCCAGTCCGAGAATGCCCATCGCCTTCACCGCGCTTGCGTGCAGGTAACCGCCGGCGAAGATCGGCGCGGCCGTCAGACCGGCAAACCCGTTCGCATCGACGTCTACGCCGTGGCGCTCGGCCCACCACCGTCGCGCCGCGGCCAGGCCGACGAGGTTGGCCGTCGTCGCCGCCGTGGTCGTGACGGCGCTCCATTCCGCCGGGATCCCGAACAGCTCCTTCAACCAGCCGAGCGCGACCTGCTCGATTCTGGACGCGAACGGCGAGCTGACCCAGTTGTAGGCCGACTGGTTGAGCGTGGAGGTCAGCCAGTCGGCCCCCAGCGCCGCCGGTGTCACGCCGCCCATGACGAAGTGAAAGAAACGCGGGCCGGTGGAGCGCGTCGCGCCCTCGTCCGCGATTTGAAGCAGCTCGGTGAGCGCCTGCAGCGAACCTACCCCCTCGGCAGGTAAGGAGCCGTCGATGGCGGGCGCGCCTGGGGGCTTTACAAGCGCGCCGTCGACGGCGGCGAGGTACCGCTCCGCCTCGCGCTGGACGAGACGCAGCGCAGCGACGAGTGACTCCCGGTCGCCGATCGGGTCAGGCATCGCCGACACGATAGACCGCGTACTCGCCGTCGTCGTAGACCAGCGTGCCGTGCTCGTCCCAGTACGCCCGGCTCCCGCCTCGGGGCACCTCCTGCGGCCCGATCATCACGTAGTCGATGCCGTACTTCCGCACCAGCGACATCGCCGCCGGGTCGCCATCGAGGATCTTCTTGTCGTCTGCCTCCTTCTGCACGTAGTCGGCGAGGCCGTAGGTCCAGAGCCATCCTGGATAGCCGACCAGAACGCGCCGCCCGGCGAGGGTCGGGATGGGGCTGTTGTGCTCGTCGGCAACGGCGAAGACGGCGCTGGGGCTGGTGTGGGTGCGGGCCCACGCGGCAACCTTGAGCCCACCCGCGTCGGTGAACTGGAAGGCGTTGACCTGGTAGTTCGAGGCGCGCCACAGGTCGAGGAATCCGGATATGCCTAGCAAGACCGTGAGGACGACGGCCGCGATCGCGGGCGCACGACCCCGCCGGAGCATGCCGGCGAGCACGCCGCCCACCACCACGCTGCCGAGGAGCGCCCAGAAGACGAAGAACTTCGTGTTGTCCCACACCCAGGGCTGCAGGACGATGAGGTTGGGGACGAGAAACCACAGCCACATCGGCGCGAACCACGTCGGATAGGCGGTCGCGAACCAGCGCCGAAGCGGGTGACCGGCGACCAGGACCAGCGGGAAGAAGGACAGGTTCCAGATCCAGAACCACACGAAGATGGGCAGCGCGAAGACGGCGTTCTGCCTGGTCCAGTCGTCGAAGGACAGCCATCCCGGCTGGATGCAGTAGCCGCGGAGCGAAGGCAGGTCGCCGCACATGCTCGTGTTGTCCGGCGGCCACATCCAGACGAGGATGGGCACGCCGACGACGAGCGCGGGCGCGAAGTAGGCGAGCCACTGGCGGCGACGCTGGAACAGCGCCCAGAAAAACGGCAGCGCGACGACGGTGCCCCAGGCATGGACGTGAAAGACGGGGAGCACGCCCGCGACCAGGCCGCCGAACACGAACGGCCGCCAACCCAGGTTCTCGCGAAGCGCGATCCACAGGACGACGAGGACGATCAACGCGAGGCTGAAGCCGAACAGCGTCGAGCGCTGCGGGACGAGGTACGCCAGCACCGGGTTGAGCCACTGCAGGTTGACGTCGCGGTTGAGCGTGTACTCGCGCGGCATGCCGGAGAGGATCGTGATGCCGTAGTCCTGGATGTCTCGGAGCACATAGACGAAACCGAGGCCGCCGCTGAGTAGGAACACGAAGACCGCGATGACCGCCGCCACACGCCCGCCGGCAAACCGCAGCGCGGACAGGTACAGGACTCCCGGAAGGGCCAGGCCGAGCATCCCGCTCGTCGCGGTGATCGAATCAGTCAGCGACAGGCCGAGCGGGACGAGGTTGGCGGCGAGGAAGTCGACCATGAACGGGTAGCCGAGGCGGTGACCCGGGTCGATGGGAAACTCCGGCGGGAAGTTGTGGCCGTAGGCGAACGAGCCGGCGAAGCTCAGGTGGGCGGCCCAGTCGCCCCAGATGTTCACGTAGCCCGCGTACAGGCCGTTTGTCGTGAAGACGTACGCCTGGTGGAGGAGATGGACCGTCCACAAGCCGCACACGCCGAGCACGGCCAGCAACGGCCATGGATGTCCGGGCGTGATCCAGGGCGCGAACCAGCGACGCCTTGCGTCCCGCCCGTCCGCCACAAGCACGCTGCTGTTCAGTGCGATGCCTGCGGTGCCGGCCGCTACGGTCACGGCGAGCCCGACCAGCGCCGTGACCATGGTGACATCACGCATGAACAGCGCCGGCACGAACGTGGCGACCGAGACCACGGCCCCGCCGAGCACGGTGCCGAAGACGACCCGCTCTTCGAAGCTCAACCGCAGGCCGGCCAGGTAGGTCACGCCGAAGCCCGCGGCCGCGGCGAGTACCAGGAACGCGATTGGGATCAGTTCCAACAGAAGATCTGCGGCTGCGACGGCGGCAGGTTGGGCTTGCAGTTGACGAGCCAGAGCTTCGGCCCCCATACCGGCGTGCCCGGCTGCAGTGACCACGCGGCGTTCGAGAGTGGCATCGCGGTCCAGACCGGATAGAAGTAGCCGAAGAAAAGCACGGTCACGGCCAGGTAGCCGGCGACGACGTACTCCCTGCCCGGTGGCCGAAGCTGCTCAGCGAAGTACGCGAGCACAAACGCCACCGCGAGGACCATGAAGACGAGGCCGCCGAACATGTGGTAGAGGAAAAGCACGCGCGTGATGGGAAACCACGGCGCGTACTGGCTGATGAACCCGACCAGGATCACCGCCGCGATCCAGCTCCGGTGCCGGATGACGAAGTACGGCAGCGCCGCCACGCACGGCAGGCTCGTCCACCAGATCCACGGGTTGCCAAGGTTGATCATCCGTGCCTGCAGCTGGCCGCCCGTGAACTCATCGATGCCGAGGTAGGGGTAGTACTCGGCGTAGTACAGCACCGGTCGGGCGAGGAGAGGCCACGACCAGGCCGGCGACCCGTACGGGTGCGTGGCCCGTAGGAGCGCGTGATACCTGTACGAGTCGAGCTGGTAGTTCCAGAGGTCGGCCAGGTTGTGGAATTGGCCCCGGGCGAAGAAGGGGTACCACGAGGCGATGTAGATGCCGACCGGGATGATCGCGAGCGCGGCGACGCCGACCGCGACGTAGGTCGCGACAGGGACGCCCGGCGTCATCCGCGGGCCCCACTCGACGCGCATCGCGTGGAGGAACAGCCGCAGCAGCAGGAAGAACACGATGCTCGCCCAGGCGGCGAGGACGATCCACTTCGCAGCGATGCCCAGCCCGAGCACCACACCGAGGGCGACGAGCGAGATCATCGACCCCTCGAACGACCGCGCCTGTAGGTGAACCATGAACAGCAAGTAGGCGCATAGGATCAGGAAGATCGGAAAGATGTCGATCATGCCGATGCGCGACTGGATGAAGAACATCCCGTCGAAGCAGACGAGCGTGGCGGCGGTGATCGCGAAGAGCCGGTTCGGCCACAGGCGCCTCGCCAGTAGATACATAGCGGGGATGCACAGGATGCCGAAGAGACACGCGGCGATCCGCCAACCGAAAGTGTTGAACCCGAGGTCGATGTAATCGCCGCTCGCGCCCTGGAAGGTCGCCCGGAACCAGCCGTACCCCCACTCCCCGGCGGCGATGAGCTCCTTGCCCAGCGGCGGCTCGGGGTCGAAGTACGTGTACAGACAACGGCCTGGGGCGTAGTTGGCGGGCATGCTCGGCTTGCACTGCTCGATTCCCTTGACGTCGTAGTAAGCGTCGACCGGGAAGTAGATCTCGTCGAAGACCTGGCCGTTGGGCGGTGACAGGGCGCCGTTGACGTCGGGGTAGCCGCGGTTGAACGGGTAAGCCAGGCCGCACAGGGTGCCGAGGTCTCCCTGCGGGTCCACCGGCGTCCGCTGTACGCAGTCGGTGATCCACGGGCCCTGGGTGGGGTGCAGGAAGTAGTCCGGCAGCAGTGGGCTGAAGAAGCGGAGCACGAACGCGACGGCGGTGAGCGCGAGAACCGCAGCGAGGTCGAAACGGTCGAAGTACCTCTCGCCGACGCCGGTCACCGGCGTCGCTTGCGTCGCCTTGCTCCGCCCTGGTTCTGTCCGATCCGCTCGGGTAGGTGGGAGCTGATCTCCCACACGACGACATCCGCGTCGGGCACGGGGATGGCGATGACGTCCTCGGCCATGAGGCCCGACTTGAAGATGCCGAGGCGCTTTTTGATCGCCGCGAGGTGCGCTTCGTCGCCGCGGATCTTGAGGAAGACGGCCGGCTTGTCGACGTGTCGCTTCATGAAAGGGACGATGCGCCGGGCGCGTCCATTCTCGTAGTGCTGGCGCAGCGGCAGGGCCTTGACCCAGCGGATCGTGTCGTAGTCGATGACGACGCTCTGGAACGAGTTTGAGATCTTCACGCCGCTGTCGAGCACCTGCACCTTGTTCCGCCAGCGGTAGAAGAGCAGGGCGGCCACCATGATCAGGCCGAGCGGCGTGTAGAAGATGAAGGCGATGTAGTTGCCGGCGAAGAGCTGGTGCTGGAAGAGCGCGATGACGGTGACGCCGACGCCGATCACGAGCAGGAGGAGCGCGTAGAACCTCTGCTGCTCCCAGAGGTGGTGGGCGTACATGTTCTGGTGGCGGCTGGAGCGCGTGGGCTCTGCGGTGCTCAACGAACTACTGATTATCGGGTAGGCTCCGACGCGCCCGCCCGGCCGAGAGGTCAGGTCATCCAGGTGGCCCGAGCCGAAGGCGCGGGTGGCCTGGCGAGGAGCGCATTGGAAATGCGCGACGACGCCAGGCCGGGGCCCGCAACACCCGGATCGGGCCGAATGGGGGCCTCAACTCCGGCCGGGAGGGCCGCGGCGGAGCCTCACACCCAACCTCGACTTCGCTCCACAGCTCGCCGCCAGGCACCCTGCATCGCGTCGGCCTGGTCGCGCGAAATCCTTGGCTCGAACTCGCGGTCGAGCTTCCACAACGTGGCGAGGTCGGACTCGGTCCACAGGCCGGCGCCGAGACCGGCGAGGAACGCCGCCCCAAGGGCGGTCGTCTCCGTGTGCCGAGGGCGACGCACCGGGATGCCGAGCAGGTCGGCCTGCATCTCGCACAGCACGTCCATCACGGCGGCGCCGCCGTCGACCCGAAGCTCCTTGAGCTTCGCCCCCGTGTCGCGCTCCATCGCCTCGACCACGTCGCGCGTCTGGTAGGCCATCGCCTCGACCGCGGCGCGGACGACGTGGGGACGGCCGGTGCCGCGCGTGAGACCGACGATCGTTCCGCGGGCGTAGGGGTCCCAGTACGGCGCGCCGAGGCCGACGAAAGCAGGCACGAGGTACACGCCACCGGTGTCGGGCACGGACGCGGCCAGCGGTCCGGCCTCACTCGCGGCGCTGATGATGCCCAGGCCGTCGCGCAGCCACTGCAGCGCCGCCCCCGTGACAAAGATCGCGCCCTCCAGGGCGTAGCTCAGCTTTCCGCCGCGCCGCCACGCGACCGTGGTCAACATGCCGGAGGAGGAGGCGACCCTTCGCGCGCCGGTCTGCATGAGGACGAACGACCCCGTGCCGTAGGTGTTCTTGGCCATGCCGTCCGTGGTGCACGCCTGGCCGAAGAGCGCCGCCTGCTGGTCACCGGCGACGCCGGTGATCCCGGTCGCGATGGCGCCGCTCGAATCGACCACCGCCGGCAGGTTGGAGAGCGAGACGCCGAAGAGATCGGCCATCTCCTCGCTCCACTGGCCTAGGCCGATGTCGAAGAGGAGCGTGCGCGACGCGTTCGACGCGTCGGTGACATGGGCCTTTCCCTCCGACAGCTTCGCGATCAGCCATGAGTCGACTGTCCCCATGGCGGCTTCCTTCGCGCCGTCGATGTGCTTCAGCGCCCATGCGTACTTGGTCGCCGTGAAGTAGGGGTCGAGGACAAGCCCGGTGACCTCGCGCACACGGTCCTCATGGCCGGCTTCGCGCAGCCGCCGGCATTCGTCGGCCGTGCGCCGGTCCTGCCAGACGATTGCGTTGGCGATCGGCTCGAGCGTCTTCGGGTCCCACAGGACAAGCGTCTCGCGCTGGTTCGTGATGCCGATGGCGCCCACGTCGCGCTGCGTCGCGCCGGCGGCCTGGAGCGCCTCTTCGGAGCTGCGCTTCGTGGCGGACCAGATCTCGTTCGGGTCGTGCTCCACCCATCCAGGCCGCGGGTAGTGCTGCGTGATCTCGGTGTAACCCTTGCCCACGATCTCGCCATCGAGGCCGACGACGGCAGCCGTCGAGCCGGTAGTTCCCTCGTCGAGACTGAGGACTACTTGGCTTGCCAGGTTCGGTTCAGGTGACCGGTCGAGTAACCCTCGAGGTCGACCGAGATGAACTTGTACCCGGCCCCACGGACCGCGGCGGCGACTCTGTCGCGCTCCGCGACGAGACGCGGAATCTCATTCGCATCGACTTCGATGCGCGCCACGTCGCCGTGATGGCGGACGCGCACCTGCGAGAAGCCCATCGCCTTGATCGCGTCCTCAGCGCGCTCGATCTGTCTCAGCGCCGCGACGGTGACCGGTGTGCCGTGGGGAATGCGCGACGAGAGGCACGCGAACGAGGGCTTGTTCCAGTTCGGCAGTCCGAGCGAGCGTGCGGCGGCCCGGATCTCCGACTTCGCCATGCCGACCTCGAGCAGGGGAAAGCGCACGCCTCGCTTCACCGCAGAGCCGTGTCCCGGCCGGTGTTCGACGGCGTCGTCGGCGGTCGCGCCGTACGCGAGATGCGCCAGGCCCAGCTCGCTCCGCACCGGCTCGAGCGTGTCGAACAGCTCCTCCTTGCAGTGGAAGCAGCGGTCGGGGTTGTTGCGCGCGTAGGCCTCGAGCTCGACCTCGCTCGTCCTCACCTCGACCAGCCGCGCGCCGAGCGTGCGCGCGAGGTCGCGCGCGGCGGACTGCTCCGACTCCGGATACGCGGGCGAGCTCGCCAGCACCGCGACGGCGCCGTCGCCGAGCTCTTCCATGGCGAGCTTCAGAAGCAACGTCGAGTCAACGCCGCCGGAGTACGCGACGAGCACCGAATCGAGGTCGCGGACGATGCGACGGGCGCCGGCGAGACGTGTCGTGTTGAACGAGTCGAGCTGGATCACGTGCCCAACTCGGAGATTAGCTGGCCCGGGCCTCCGAAGGTTCCATGGCGGGAGTGCCGCACCACGCCTCGTAATCGATCAGGCCGTCGACGGTCGGGTTCTCGCCGCACAGCGGGCAGGCCTTGTTCCGCTTGAGCCTGAGCTCGCGGAAGGTCATATCCTCGCCTTCGAACAGCAGGTAGCGGCCGATCATCGGCCGCCCGATGTCGAGCAGGTACTTGATCGTCTCGAAGGCCATCATGCTGCCGACGATCCCGGGCAGGACGCCGAACACGCCTGCCTCGGCGCAGCTCTGCACGCTCCCCGGCGGTGGCGGCTCAGGGAAAAGGCAGCGGTAGCAGCCGGTCCCCTTGGCCGAGTCGAAAAGGGCAAGCCGCCCCTCGAAACGGAAGATGCTCCCGTGGACCAGCGGCTTGGCGAGGAAGTGGGCCGCGTCGTTGGCGAGGTAGCGCGTCGGGAAGTTGTCGGTGCCGTCGACGATCACGTCGTAGGGCGCAAAGATGCGCATCGCCGTCTCCGAGTTGAGGTGCTCATTGATGGCCACGACCTCGACGTCCGGGTTCAGGTTCCGCAGAGTTTCGGCGGCAGACTCGACCTTCGGCCGGCCGATGTCGTCGTGGCCGTGGAGGAGCTGGCGCTGGAGGTTGGAAGCGTCGACGACGTCAAAGTCGATGATGCCGACCTTGCCGACGCCCGCGGCCGCCAGGTACATCGCGGCCGGCGAACCGAGGCCGCCCGCGCCGAGCAGGAGCACGCTCGAGTTAAGGAGCTTGCGCTGACCGGCGCCGCCTACCTCGGGCAGGATCAGGTGCCGGGCGTAACGCGCCACCTGATCGGGGGTGAAGGGCTTGTTCTCGGGCATACCTGCTAGGACTATACCCAGGGCCCGAGGCTCGATATTCCTATGAGAGACACCAGAGCCGGCGCCGAGGCGCCGCCGAGGGTCTCTTGGCGGCTCTCATATAGTGGGAGGCCCCTGATGGAAACCGAATACCTCGACGAAGAGCAGATCATTTCCCTCTACAACAAGGTCAGGACCGGCAAGAAGACCTGGCCGACCGGCATCTGGAGCTCCCCCGCCGCCCTTCAGTACGCGGTCACCGTCTTCGACTACTGGATCCACAACGTCATGGGCTGGAAGGGCTGGCCCGACGCGCGCGGCAAGGTGACCCCCGCGCTGCTCGAGGAGCACCGTCTGGCCGACCTGGTCGAGTCCGTGTTCGTCCCGGAGTTCGGCGACGACTGGCTCGACTTCGAGGTCGTGCTCAACGAGAGCATGCGGCTCTCCGAGGACGAGGGCTGGATGCAGGACCTGTCCGACCGCCAGGAGCGCGTCGAGGCGGCGTTCGAGCACGCTTTCGAGAAGCTGATCGGCTCGCCGAAACAGCAGCCCAAGCTCCTGCCGACCTACCACCGCTTCCGGAATCATCTGCTGCGCATGTGGGCCGCGTTCCAGGAGGCGCAGGCCGAGCACGACAAGGCGGAGCGCGAGTCCGCGGAGCGCTTCTGGGCGCAGCTGCGGCTGGTACGCAGCAGCCGCGGCCATGCGGCCGAGGCCTGGTCGATCGTTAACTCCGACGACGAGCGGCGCGGCGAGGTCGTGATGATATGGGGCGAGCCGCATCCTTACTGCCTCGTCGTCCTCGACGACGACATCGAGACCGGCGGCTGGGAGCAGGTCATCTACCGCCTCGAGCAGGAGATCCTGGTGGAGGAGCCGGGCGCCGTCAGCTACGCGGTGTGGCACAAGGGCTTCGTCGGCGAGTACTACCGGTGCGCCGACTGCGGCGAGCTGCACAGCCAGTTCGACGAGGAGGAGAACTCGAGTCTCCGCCTGGACGACCTGGAGCCGCCCGAAGAGCGGTAGTCACTCCACGGTCAAGGAGAAGTTCTTTCCCTCCCACCCGGTCATGTAGTGCGCCGTCCAGGAAAACTCGGTGCCCACGGCGAGCTTCTGGCACGGCACCTCCGCCACCCAAACGCCAAGGGTCGTGTCGACTGCGTCGACCACGCTGAACGAGTCCCAGTTGTCGAACGTGTAGTGCACTGAGCCGGGCCGCGGCAGCTGCGCCTTGAGGCGCCGGCCGGCGGCGATGCGCGTGATCTGGTGGTGGTGCGACCACACGAACGCCGGCTCCTGCGCCACGCCCTCGGTGTATCGGCGGCGAGCGGGCATGACGATGTCCGGGAAGCCGGCGAGCGCGATGGTGACCAGGAGCTCGAGGTACTCCGCGTGCGCCCAGCCGAGCGGACACGCCGAGCCGTTGGGTTTGCCGAACTGCAGGCCGCGGTTGGGCATCTCGGGGCCGTCCCACAGCTGCTCCGGCAGCGCCAGCCACTGGCCGCCGAAGCCTTCGAGCGTGCGCACCAGCTCGGCCGCCGGCAGGCCCATGGAGAAGAAGTGTCGCGCCCGCTCGCCGGTGAGGACTGGCCAGGCGCGGCCGCGGCCGGCGCCGTCCCACGGTGCGCCGTCCTCGTGCTCGCCGTACCTGTCGCCGACGTAGCGCCGCCAGCTCGGGCCCGCGGGCAGGCTGACCTTCAGCGAGGTGTCGACTCCCTGCAGGCTGCGGAGGACGCGGTAGTCCTTCGGACGGCGCAGCCCGTAGCGGACGAGCTCGAGGAATTCGGGCGCGATGGCGCCCTCCGTCGGCCGGCGGTCTGGGTCCGCGGCGAGGCGGACGTACTGGCCGTTAGGCAGCGAGCACCAGGTCTCGACGCGGTCGTTCCAGTAGTCGGCGACCGCGCGGAGATGGCTCGCGGCCACGTGTTCGCCCGCGTCGCCCGCGAACTCGGCCGCGACCACGAGAGCGGCGATGCAGGCGGCGAGCGTCGAGGGCGACAGGCCGCCCGCATCCTCCCAGCGGTCGAGCGGCGTGAGCGGGCCTTCGCGGAGGAGGTACTGCGCCGCGGGGCGCACCATCGTCGGGTAGGGATCGTGGTCCAGGCACCCGGCGACGCCGAGCCGCCACGCGAGCAGGATCGGCAGCGCGACCTGGTCGAGCTCGGTCGACTGCCAGTGCGGCACGCCGTCGAGCGTCCAGTTCTGGTGCCAGCCTCCGTCCGCGCGCTGGTGTGTCTGCAGGTGGCGGAAAGCGCGCAGCGCGGCGTCGCTGTCGCCGGCGTCGAGCAGGGCGGTCGCAATGCGGCAGAGGTCGCGCGGCCACACCAGGTGATAGACGTGGTTGCCGTCGTGGTTCATCTCTCCCCACGGCGCGGCCGGAGCGGCGATGAACGCGCCCGCGTGGGACTTGTCCTCCAGGCAGTGAAGGGTCGCGAATGAGGCCCGGGCGAGCATGCCCTCGTCACCGCTGACCTGGCCGAGCGCGCGAGGGATATCGGGCTGGGCACGCCAGGCGCGTTCGAACGACTGCTTGACGGCGCCCGCGCCCTTTTGCAGCGCGGTGCGCGCGACCTCCTCGGCGTCGGCTCGCGTGTGGGCGAAGCCAATCGCCATCTGGAACGAACCCGCGCGGACGCCGACCTCGGCGCCGACGCTCACGTTGCCCGGGCCTGACCGGTCGTACTGGTAGGTCAGGCGACCGTCGGCGTCGCTGAGGTCGATGTGAACGTCGGAGCTGCGGAAGTAGCCCGCGGTCGCGCGGCTGAAGGGGCCGACGATGCAGATCCAGATGTCCTGCTGCTGCATGAGCAGCGCTGGCGGATGCGTGTCGATGACGCGCGCGTAGTTGCCCTCGGTGTAGGGCTGCCAGTGCGCCGAGGCCTGCATGAAGAGGCGGAGGTCGGGCAGCTCGGGCGTGAACGTCGCGGCGATGAGCATCGCGTTGAGCTCGGGGTCGGAGAAGAACTCCTTGTTCAGCCGGTATTCCTGGTGCGTCGACTCGACGCGGAAGGCGGGCACGCCGGGTGCGATCCAGCTGATCGAGTGCTGGCCGTCGGCCGCGTCATCGACTGGCGGGGCGCCGCCGGCGGAGGCGAGAAAGCGCAGCTCGTGGAGTGCGACGCGGTCGAGAAAAGGGAAAAAAACCTCGCTGAGGTTGCCGTCGGCGAGCGTGTACCAGAGCTTGCTCCTGGAACCGGGCGCTGTTCCGAACGCCATCTTGCGTCCAGGCCCCCACATCGGGGGCGCGCCTGGTCCGCCGGGAGCTTCCATCGGCTGCTAAGTATGGGGAGAGGCTGGGGTGGATAGAATCGAGCGAGCCCTTCTCGGGGAGGTGGCTGAGTGGTCGAAAGCACCCGCCTGCTAAGCGGGTAGGGGGTGTGAAACTCCCTCGAGGGTTCGAATCCCTCCCTTCCCGCCAT
>DATEGB010000008.1:0-31711 GCA_035280365.1 Candidatus Dormiibacterota bacterium
TCGACAAGAGTGGACGCCGGGTAGTGGCGCCCGAAGACCTCCCGATACGCGGAGCCGATCACGGCCAGGTTCCGCTTGTAGCCGGTCAGGTCGGTCACGTAATAGGTGAGCTTGACGGTGTCCTCCGGCTCGCAGCCCGCGGCGCGGAGGGCGGTGCGCAGGTTGCGAATCGCCCGCCCGAACTGGGCGACGACGTCACCCCGCTCGACGATGTTTCCCGCGGCATCCAGGCCGGCCTGGCCGCCGATCCACACGGTATCGCCGGCGATCGTGACGTGGGAGAAACCGCGGGCCGGGGCGAGGTCTGGCGGGTTCACGTTTTGCGGGCCTGGGCGCTGCATGCAGGTAGTATGTCGAGACAGGGCCTTTGAAGCTGGGCACGCGTTCGGCGCACGTCGATACGTTCACCCGGGAGAATCTACCTCCCCGCGAACAGTGGCCAGAGTTCATGTTCACACTCCCGGAGCTGGCCTATCCGCCTTGGCTCAACTGCGCCGCCGAGCTGCTCGACCGCCACTTCGCATCGGGCGACGGCTCACGGCGCTGCCTGCTGACCGACAAGGAAGAATGGACGTACGCCGACCTGCTGAAGCGGTCGAACCAGGTCGCGCACGCCCTCGTCGACGAGATGGGGCTGGTGCCCGGGAATCGTGTCCTGCTGCGCGGGCCGAACAACCCGTGGCTCGTCGCGAGCTGGTTCGGCGTCGTCAAGGCCGGCGGCGTCGCCGTGACGACCATGCCACTTCTGCGGCAACGAGAGCTCGAGACGATGATCGAGATCGCCGCCATCGAGATGGGCATCTGCGACCACCGTTTCGTCGAGGATCTCGAGGCCGGGGCCCCACGCGGCTTCAAGACATGGGCATACGGCGGCGCCGGCCAGGACGACCTCGTCAGCGTGGCGGCGAGGAAGAAGGAGAGCTTCAAGAACGTCGCGACCGCCGCCGACGACGTATGCATGCTCGCGTTCACGTCCGGGACGACCGGCAGGCCCAAGTCGACGATGCATTTCCACCGCGACGTGCTGGCGATCGCCGACACCTTCTCGCGCCACCTGCTGCGACCGGCGGCCGACGACCTGTTCGCGGCCAGTCCGCCCCTCGCTTTCACATTCGGGCTCGGGCAGAGCCTTGTCTTTCCCTTCCGCGCCGGCGCGTCGGTGTACCTGCTCGAGCAGCCGTCGCCGAAAAAGCTTCTCGAAGCCGTCGAGCGCCACCGCGTCACAGTGCTCGCCACAGCGCCCACCGCTTACCGGGCCATGCTCCCGGACCTGCCGGCGGCGGAAACCAGCTCCTTACGCGCCTGCGTGTCCGCCGGCGAGACACTGCCGAAGGCGACCTGGGAGGCGGTGCACGAGGCGAGCGGGCTTCGCATCATCGACGGCATCGGATCCACCGAGATGCTCCACATCTTCATCTCCGCGGCCGGCGAGGACATCCGCCCCGGAGCCACCGGTCGTGCCATCCCGGGCTACCTGGCCGAGATCCAGGACGACGATGGCAGGCCGGTCGCCGACGGCGAGCTCGGCCGGCTGGCGGTGAAGGGCCCGACCGGCTGCCGGTACCTCCGCGGCGATCGGCAGGCCACGTACGTGCAGGACGGATGGAACGTCACGGGCGACGTCTACGTCAGGGACGCGGACGGCTACTTCCGTTACCAGGCCCGCGCCGACGACATGATCGTGAGCGCCGGCTACAAGATCGCCGGTCCCGAAGTCGAGGAAGCGCTGCTGCGGCACCCCGCGGTCGCGGAGGCGGCGGTCGTTGGCGTCCCGGACGAGCAGCGCGGGATGCTAGTCAAGGCGGTCGTGGTCCTCCAGAAGGAGGCAGACCTCGGTCCTGAACCCGCCCGGACGCTGCAGGATTTCGTCAAGAGCCAGATCGCTCCCTACAAGTACCCGCGCGTGGTCGAGTTCGCCGACGCCCTGCCCAGGACGGCGACCGGCAAGGTGCAGCGGTTCAGATTGAGGGAGACCTCCGGCTGAACATCGCCATCGTCGGCGGCGGACCGGCGGGTCTCTATCTCGCCACGCTGGTCAAGCTGCTGAGCCCGACGCATCACATCGAGATCTGGGAGCGGAACGCGGCGGACGACACGTTTGGCTTCGGCGTGGTGTTCTCCGACGAGACGCTCAGCGGCATCGAGAACGCCGACGCGGCCTTCTACGAGAAGCTGACCAGGAGCTTCGCGATCTGGGACGACATTGACGTGCACTACAAGGGCCAGGTACTCACATCCGGTGGCCATGGCTTCGCGGCCATCAGCCGGCAACGCCTACTCGCCATCCTGCGTGAGCGGTGCGAAGAGTTCGAGGTGACCATCCACTACCGCGAGCCCGCGCCGGCCATCGACCGGCTGCGCGGCTCGTACGACCTGGTCGTTGGGGCCGACGGCGTCAACAGCCTCACGCGAAGCGCGCAGGAGCAGGTTTTCCAACCTCGTGTCGATGTCAGGCACGCCCGCTACATCTGGCTCGCCACGCCGCTCGTCTTCGACGCCTTCAAGTTCTTCATCGCCGAGACAGACATCGGCACCGTGCAGGCGCACGCCTACCCGTACAGCGAGTCGATGAGCACCTTCATCGTCGAGCTTGCGGAGGACACGTGGAGCCGAAGCGGGCAGCTCGACTCGGCCGGACGATCGTGGAAGCCCGGTGAGAGCGACGAGGCCGGCATCGAGTTCTGCGCCGAGGTGTTCAAGGTCGACCTGGAAGGCGCCGAGCTCATCGGCAACAACAGCCGCTGGATCCGTTTTCCCACCGTGCGGACACGCTGCTGGCGCGACGGGAACGTCATCCTCATCGGCGACGCCGCGCACACGGCCCACTTCTCGATCGGTTCCGGCACCAAGCTCGCGATGGAGGACGCGCTGGCGCTCGCCGCGTGCCTCCACGAAAACCCGAGCGTTGACGGGGCGCTGGCCGCCTACGAGACCGAGCGCCGCCCCGTCGTCGAGAGCGCTCAGCGGGCGGCGCAGGCAAGCCTTGAATGGTTCGAGAGCATCGGGCAGTACACCAATCAAGAGCCACTGCAGTTCGCCTTCAACCTGTTGACTCGAAGCCGGCGCGTCACGTACTCGAACCTCAAGGTCCGCGACCCGGAGTTCGTGGAGCGCGTCGAGCAGTGGTTCAACCCCGAGGGCGGCTCGAAACCGCCGATGTTCGTGCCGATTCGCCTGCGCGACGTGGAGCTGCCCAACCGCGTGATCGTGTCGGCGATGGACATGTACAGCGCGGAAGACGGTTTGATCGGCGACTTCCACCTCGTGCACCTCGGCAGCAAGGCGCTCGGGGGCGCGGCTCTCGTGATGACGGAGATGGTTTGTGTTTCGCGCGGAGGCCGAATTTCGCCTGGATGCGCGGGCATGTACCTGCCCGAGCACGAGGCCGCCTTCAAGCGCCTCGTCGACTTCGTGCACCGGGACACGCCGGCCAGGATCGGGCTCCAGCTCGGGCATTCCGGGCGCAAGGGCTCGACGAGGCTCATGTGGGAAGGAATGGACGAGCCGCTGGAGTCGGGGAACTGGGACCTCATCGCCCCTTCCGCTCTTCCTTATATGTCAGGCAGCCAGGTGCCGCGCGAGATGACGCGGGAGGACATGGAGGTCGTCCGCCACCAGTTCACAGCCGCCACGCGGATGGCGATACGGGCCGGCTTCGACCACCTCGAGCTCCACTGCGCGCATGGCTACCTGCTGGCGAGCTTCATCTCACCCCTCACCAACCGGCGGCGTGACGAATACGGCGGTAGCCTCGAGCACCGGCTCCGCTATCCGCTCGAGGTGTTCGACGCCCTCCGCGCCGAGTGGCCGGCCGGTAAACCCATGAGCGTTCGCCTGTCGGCGACCGACTGGGTCGACGGCGGTCTGACGGCCGATGAATCCGTCGCGGTCGCGCGCGCATTCGCCGCGCATGGCGCAGACGCGATCGACGTGTCCACCGGCCAGACGGTTGCGGAGGAGCAACCGAGCTTCGGCCGTAGCTACCAGACGCCGTTCTCAGACCGAATTCGCAACCAGGCAGGCGTGAAAACGATCGCGGTGGGCGCTATCAGCAGCTACGACGACGTGAACACGATCATCCTGGCCGGCCGGGCCGACATGTGCGCGCTGGCTCGGGCTCACCTCTACGACCCCGCCTGGACGCTGCACGCCGCGGCCGAGCAGGAGGTCGCGGTGGCCTGGCCGGTGCAGTTTCAGCGAGGGAGCCGCAAGCCGCCGGCCGGCCGCATCGACGGGCCGCGACCGCGCCTGGAATTGCTCAAGCAGGGCGCGCGAAGCCGCCACCGGCGGTGGCGACCTTCCGCCTAGAGCTGTGACTCTGGCGCGCCCGGCGATCCCGCGCGGCTCGAGCGCGTGCCATCGTCGAAGTCGACGCGCAGACCTGGGGTGAGACCGAGGCTATCGCCCGGGATCTCGGGATCGAGGTGCCGTCAGTCGCTTCGCGTTCGTGACGAGGTCCTCGGTCGCCCCCGCGAGCAGCCGCGTGTCGCTCTGCAGGCCGAGCATGACGAAGCCGAGATCGTGCCACTGCCGGGCGACCTCCGCCGTCCCGCACATGATCCCGGCCGCGACGCCGTTGGCGCGCGCCGCTTCGGCGATGGCCTCGATCAGGCGGCGGTGCTCGGGGTGCCGGCCCTCGTAGCTCGACTCGAGTCCCGCCGAAACGGCCAGGTCGTTGGGCCCGACGAACACCGCGTCGATGCCGGGGACGGCCAGGATCTCGTGCGCATGCTCGACTGCCGGGACCGTTTCGATCATGACGACGCAGATGGGATGCCGCCAGTCGTTGTCGACGTCGCGCGCGCGGACCGGCCCCATGCTGCGTATCCCGTCCGGTGGATAGCGCATGGCGTCGGCCGCTGCCTTCGCCTCCCCGACCGAGTTGACCATCGGCACGATGACGCCGCCGGTGCCGGCGTCGAGGGCTTTCATGATCGCGCCGGGCTCGTTCCACGGCACGCGCACGAACGAGGGAACGCCGCCGGCGGAGATGGCCTGGAGCATCGGCAGCATGACGTCGTAGCCGATCAGACCGTGCTGGGTGTCGATGCACACCCAGTCGTGGCCCGAGCGGGCGGCCATCTCGGCGGTCCACGAGCTCGGGATCGTGCACCACGCGCCGAGCGTCGGCTCGCCCGCGCTCCAACGCTCGCGGAGGGACTTCACAGGCCGTTCACCACGTTGCGGCATGCGACGCGGGGCGGCATCCGAGAAATTATGGCGACGGCGGCAGCGCTACCCTTTCCCTGCAAACACCTTCGGACCTGATTTCAGGAGGCTGGGAGTAGTGACCAAGAAGATCCTGCTCGCCGAGAACGACATCCCCGAGCGCTGGTACAACATCCTGCCCGACATGCCGGCGCCGCCGGCGCCGTACCTGAATCCGCAGACGCTGCAACCCATGGGGCCGGCCGACCTGGCGCCCATCTTCCCGCAGGCGATCATCGCCCAGGAGGTGTCGGCGGAGCCCTGGATCGAGATCCCGGACCAGGTCCGCGAGGTCTACAAGATCTGGAGGCCCAGTCCGCTGTATCGCGCCGACCGGTTGGAGAAAGCGCTGGACACGCCCGCCCACATCTACTTCAAGTACGAGGGTGTCTCCCCCGCCGGTTCGCACAAACCCAACACCGCCGTGCCGCAGGCCTACTACAACGCCAAGGAAGGCGTGAAGAGGCTGACCACCGAGACCGGCGCGGGACAGTGGGGCTCCGCGCTCGCGTTCGCGGGTGCGTTGTTCGGGCTCGAGGTCACTGTCTACATGGTCAAGGTGTCCTACGAGCAGAAGCCTTACCGGCGGGCCATGATGGAGACCTGGGGCGCGAAGGTTTACGCCTCGCCAACCAACCTGACCAACTCCGGCCGAGGCATCCTCGCCCAGGACCCGGACTCTCCGGGAAGCCTGGGCATAGCGATCTCCGAGGCCGTCGAGGACGCGGCCACTCACGAGGAGGCGAAGTACTCGCTCGGCTCGGTGGTCAACCACGTGCTCCTTCACCAGACGGTGATCGGGCTCGAGGCCCACAAGCAGATGGAGATGGCGGGCGAGTATCCCGACGTGGTGATCGGGTGCGTCGGCGGAGGTTCGAATTTCGCGGGGCTCTCGTATCCGTTTATCGGGGACAGGCTGAAAGGCAAGCAGCCGCGCACGCGGTTCATCGCCGCCGAGCCGGCGGCGTGCCCAACGCTGACCCGCGGCGTTTACGCGTTTGACTTCGGCGACGCGGTCGGCATCGGGCCGGTCGTCAAGATGTTCACGCTGGGACACAGCTTCGTCCCCGACCGGATCCACTCGGGCGGCCTTCGCTACCACGGCGACGCGCCGTCGCTGTGCGCACTCGTCGAGCACAAGGTAGTCGAGGCGCGGGCGTACAAGCAGAACGAGGTCTTCGCCGAGGCGGTGCGCTTCGCGCGGACCGAGGGCTTCTTGCCCGCTCCGGAATCGGCGCACGCGCTGAAAGCCGTCGCGGAAGAGGCCGCGGCCGCGCGCGAAGCCGGCGAAAGGCGGGTCATCCTGTTCAACATGTCGGGCCACGGGCATTTCGACATGTCGGCCTACGACGCGTACTTCGCGGGCAAGCTCGAGGACATCGAGCTCTCGCAGTCACGCATCGACGCGGCCATAGAGGAGTTGCCCAGGGTCCCGGCGATGACCTGATCCGGCCGCAATGCCGCGATAGTCGCGACTAACCTAAACGTCCGGTCGAGCAAAATGCGCGATAGTCGCGACGATCGCGGGACTGTGGTGAGGGGGGTCAGTGGCCCCGGAACGCCTCCTCGAGCCACTCGGCCACGACAGCCGGCGTCACCTTGGCGTCGAGCAGCAACGGCTTCGGCCGGCCGCGGTCGAGCCAGTCGCGGACGCTCTCCAGGTCGGCGAGGCCGCGGACCGTCGCGGCTTCGAGGCCGACTGACCTGGCCAGGGCGGCGAAGTCGGTGTCCGGGAACGTGACGGTCTCCATCGCCGCGTGCTCGGGCGCGAAGTGATGGACCTCGGCCGCATAGGAGGCGTCGTTGTAGACCACGACCAGCACATCAAGGCCGAGCCGGCCCAGTGTCTCCAGCTCCGGCAAGCTCATCAGTGCGCCCCCGTCGCCGAGGGCGATGACCGTGATCCGGTCGGGCCGGGCGATCGCCGCGCCCATTCCCGTGGCCAGGCCGAGGCCGATCGACATGAAGGACTGGGTGAAGACGAAAGCACGTCCGTCCGGGACGTCCATGTACATCGGGGCCCAGCCCATGAAGTGCCCGGAGTCGACCGCGAGCGTTCGGTCCGTTGGGAGGAGTCCATGCAGTGCGATGCTCAGCGTTCTTGGGTCGATCCGGCCGTCGCCGGAAAGATCTTCGAATGGCTGCTCGCGCCAGCCTCCGCGGCGGATGCGCTCCGCAACTGCCTCGCTCCGCCAGCCTTGCGACGAGCGTGACCCGAGCGCGGCTCCCACGGCGCGCGCGACTTCGCCGCAGTCGCCGGCCACCGCCAGGTCGACGGGCCGGTGGGCGCCAAGGGCGTGCTCGTCGACGTCGACCTGCGCCACCTTCGCCGACCGGCCGATGAGATGGCCGCGCCGAGTCGTCCACATGTTCATCGACGCTCCGAACGCGACGACCACATCGGATGCTTCGATCAGCTCGGCCGCAAGGGGCGTCGCGAATCCGCCGCTGATTCCCAGGGACCAGGGGTTCCCGGCGAAAAGCCCGTCGGCGACCGCGCTGGTCGCAAGCAGCGCTCCAGTCTGCTCGGCCAGCCGCTCGAGCGGCTGCCGGGCGTTCGCCAGGACCGCGCCTCGCCCTGCCAGGAGGAGCGGACGCTTAGCCGACTCGAGCATGCGCGTCACGCCCTCCACGTCTCTGGGCGGCTCTGGCGCCAAAGGGCGCGGAGGCGCGACGTCGGCCGGCTCACACTCGGCCGACTGCACCTCGAGGGGCAGAGAAACGAGCACCGTTCTGCGCTCGCGTACGGCGATCTGCGCTGCGCCCGCCAGGTCCTGGACCGCGGTTTCGCGATTGGCCAAACGGCGGTGGACGGCGCCGGTGCCTTTCGCGAGGTGCTCGACGTCGATGAAGAAGTTGGACAGCGGCGCGCCGGCTTCGGCGGCGAGGAGCAGAAGGGGCGTGCGACTCTTGGCGGCTTCCGTCAACCCGGTCATGGAGTTGGTCACGCCAGGTCCCTGGTGGACCGAGCAGACGCCAAGCCGTCCCGACGCGCGAGCATAGGCGTCCGCCATGGTCACGGCCCCCGTCTCGTGACGAGAGGCGACAAACCTCACGCCGCCGGCACGCATGGCGTTGACGAGATGGAAGTTCCCGCTTCCGACCAGGCCGAAGCAGTCCCGGATCCCCAACTGGGCGACCGCGCGGCCGAGCGCCTCGGCGACGCGCACGGCGGTTACCGCTCGACGAGGGCGAGCACGCGAGCCGGGCTTCCAGAGCCGTGGACGATGGGCAGCGGACCGGCGATGACGACCACGCCCGTCGGCGGCAACTTCGCCAGGTTGGCGAGCTGGGTCAGCCCGTACTTGCCCGCGCCGAGCAGGAAAGCGTGGCACGGAAACGCAGGGTCGAAGCTGTGTGCGGTACCGGCGTCCGTGCCGACGGTCTCTACACCGACTCCGATGATCGGCGCCTCCTCCGCGAGCCAGCGCGCGCACTCGACCGAGATGCCGGGCGTGTGCGGCCCGGTCTCATTCGCGTTGAGGAATCTCTGCTGATCTCCTGCCCGCGCGTCCCAACCGGTGCGGTAGAGGAGCCAACCTGCCTTGGGGAGCTGTCCGTGCTCCTGCTGCCAACGCTCGACGTCGGCGACCTCGAGCAGGAAGTCGGGGTTCTGTGAGCACTCGCGGCTCTTGTCGATGACGACGGCCGGAGCGATCAGCTGGGTTGCCGGCACCTGGGCGACATCGGATTTGTCGCGTCCGGTCACCCAGTGGATCGGGGCGTCGAAGTGGGTGCCGACATGTTCACCGGTCGCGATGTCGTTCCAGTACCACGCCGGCCCCCTGTCGTCGTACTGGCTGATCTGGGTCAGCTCAAAGCGCCGGGTGTTGGCAAAGGGCGGCGGGAGCTGGATGATCGGAGTCTTCTCGGAGAGCGGAGCGGTGAGGTCGATCACCTCGACCTTCCCACCTGCGATGGCGCCGACGAGGTCGTGTAGCAGCGGCATCGGTCATCCAGTATCTCGGATACCGGGCCAAAGACGCAGGTGAGTGCCACCGGCCCGGGGGGGACTGCCACGAACGGGATGCGGCTCGTGGGCCGCTGATAAGGAGGATCGATCGGCGCCGGTTCGCGATACCATGCCCCGCTGCTAGCCGCGCCGATGCATACAGCAGACGATGCCGCCAACCGCCACGTTCAGAGGTCCGAGCTCGGCCTGGCCATCGGCGCGCGAGCTGAAGAGGTCTACGCTCGGACCATTGCTCTTCTGTATCGGAACCAGCCCTCGACCCGTGCGAGCGAAACCTACCTTGACTACCGGCGGGGCCGGAGCGTCATTGGCACGCTCCTGATCGCTCGATGGCTCGTGAGCGATATCGCGGCGGACAAAGAAGAGCTTGAATACATCACACGTAGCGGCGCTGCGGCGGCTCGCGAGGGTGTACCTCTGGTCGAGACCACCCGCGGCCACCATCACTGGCGGCGAACATTGGTCGACGTTGCCCGGGAAGAAGCCGCACGCCTAGGCACGGCGGACGAGGTGCTCAGCGAGGTGATTCGAGTCATCAATGACAACGCGGACGCGAGCCTGGTCCGCATCGCGAACGCGTATGACACCCAACTGCGTCAGACCAACGCCCAACTGGAGCGAGCGAGCCAGTTCAAGTCTGACTTCCTGGCCAAGATGAGCCACCAGCTGCGTACTCCTCTCACCGCCATCATCGGTTTCTGCGAGGTTCTCCTCGGCAGTATGGACGGCGGGTTGAACGCGGAGCAGATGGAGGATGTCACGCAGATCCATAAGAGCGGCATCGTCCTGCTCGAGCTGGTCAACGAAATCCTCGACCTGTCCAAGATCGAGGCTGGCAGGCTGGAGATCGAGATCGAGGACGTCGACCTTCAGAATGTAGTGGATGACGTGATCGCGACGATGCTGCAAATCGCGGAATCGAAAGCCTTGAAGCTAACCTCCAAGCTGTCGCCTGCGGCGCACGTCGTGATGGCCGACCCAGGTCGACTCCGTGAGATCTTGACCAACCTGGTCTCCAACGCAATCAAGTTCACATCTTCAGGTTCCGTAACGATCACGAGCGCTCGACTTGATGGCGTGGCCGAGATCTCGGTCACCGATACAGGGATTGGCATTGCGGCTGAGGCCCGCGAGCGAATCTTTGAGGAGTTCCGCCAGGCAAACGACCAGATCGCGCGCAACTATGGCGGCACTGGTCTCGGTCTTTCGATTGCGCGCAAGCTGGCAGAGCTCCAAGGCGGTCGGATGGGTGTCGAGTCCCAACCAGGAAAGGGCTCCCGCTTCTGGTTCACGTTGCCCATGGGCAAGGAGTCGGCGCCCGCAGCTCCAGCGTGAGGCCCCCATCGCCTTAACACCCTGGGTAGGCGTCAGGCAGGATGACTGCCAGACTCCGCCTCATGAAACAGAAAACCGTCTTCAAACAGCTCTACCGCCTCAACGTCGAGCCCCGCGTCATCGACCAGCTCAGCAAGCTGGCCGCGCGTACCGGCGAGCCCAAGACCAGGATCGCGGCGCGCCTGTTCACCGAGGCGGTCATGAACTTCAAGCCCGAGCCGGCCAAGAAGAACGGAGCGAAGAAGCCCTAGCCCGACTCTCGCTCCGGGTCCACCGCGTGGCCGCCCGGCGGCGTCGCGTACATCGCCTCGATCTGCGGCAGGTACTTGGCATGGATCACCCGGCGCTTCAGCTTCAGCGTCGGCGTCAGCTCCTCCGACTCCGGCGACCACTCGGTCGGCAGGATCGTGAAGCGCTTGAACTGCTCGACGCGGGACAGGTGGTTGTTGGCCTCGGTCAGCGCGCGCCGGACCTCGGCGACCACCGCCTCGTGCTCGACTATCTCGGCCATCGACGAGGCGTCGATGCCGCGCGCCTTGGCCCAGGCCGGCGCGACCTGCGGGTCGAGGACGACGAGCACCGAGATGAAGTTGCGGCCGTCGCCGACCGCAACCGCCTGGCCGATGATCGGGCTCGACTTGGCCAGAGACTCGAGGTTGGCCGGCGAGATGTTCTTGCCGGCCGAAGTGATGATCAGCTCCTTCTTGCGGTCGATGATCTTGAACTGGCCGTTCGGACCGGGCTCGGCGATGTCGCCAGAGTGGACCCATCCGTCCTTGTCGATGATGTCGGCGGTCTTGCCGGGCTCCTTGTAGTACCCGACCATCACGTTGCCGCCGCGGACGAGCAGCTCACCGTCCTCGCCGAGACGGACTTCGACCCCTGGCATCGGCTTGCCGATCGACGGCGCCTGGTGGTCGTCCATTGGCACGACGGTTGCCGGACCGGTCAGCTCGCTCATGCCCCAGACCTCGTACAGAGGCATGCCGAGCGCGGCCCAGAACTCGTGCACCTCGGGCCGGCACGGCGCCGTCGAGGTGATGGCGGTCGTGCACCGGTCGAGGCCGACCTTGGAGCGCAGCAGGCGGAATAGCGGCGCCGCCGCCTCGACGGACGTGGCCAGCTCAGGCGGCACGGGCTTGCCCTCGCGGCGGAGCCGGTACGCGGTGATCGCCGCCGACAGCGCGCCCTGGGCCATCTTGCGCTTGGCCTCGTCAGGCTCGGCCGCGATGCCGGCGCTCAGCCCGGCCATGAGTTTCTCCCACACGCGCGGCACGCCGACGAAGAACGTCGGACGCGCCTCGACCAGGAACGGCAGCAACAGGTTGGGGTCCGGGCACAGCCACACCTCGTGGCCGAGATGGATGCCGCGCCATTGCGATGTGAAACGCTCGGCGACGTGCGCGAGCGGCAGGTAGCTGACCAGCGTCTCCGGCTCGATCTCCCAGAAGCGCTGGACGGACTCGAGCGTCCAGAGGACGTTGTTGTGCGAGTAGACGACCCCTTTCGGCGGGCCGGTGGTGCCCGAGGTATAGATCAACGAGACAGTGTCTTCCGGACCAACTGCCCGCCACGAGCGCTCGAAGTCCTTCGGATTCGCCTCGTGCATCTCACGGCCGGTCGCGACCAGCGAGTCCCACGACATCACGCCCTCGGGCGCGCTCCCGCGCACCAGGACCAGGTGGCGAAGATGAGGCGTCGAAGACTTGATGGCGAGGAACTTCTGCAGGAAGCCCTCGTCCTCGACGAAGGCCACGGTCGCCTCCGAGTGGTTGGCGACGTACTCGATCTGCTCCGGGGCGAGCGAGTTGTAGACGCTGATGGCAGCGCCACCGGCGTGGACGATGCCGAGGTCGGCGATCACGTGCTCCGGCGCATTGCGGGCCATGATCAGGCCGAACTGGCCGGGGCCGAAACCCAGCGAGCGGAGGGCGAGGGTGACGGCGGCGACCTGGTCACGGTAATCGCGCCAGGTGAGGGTCTCCCAGCCGCCGTTGCTCTTCCAGTGCAGAGCGGGCCGGTCGCCCCACTTCCCGACCGCGTCGGCGAAGATGGTGCAGATCGTCTTGCCCGAGACCGCGGCGTCGATGGCGGCGCGCTCTGCGAGCACGTCCATTACGCGGAATACACTAATCGATGGTGGTGGGGAGCACTTGATCTACGTTCGGTCGCACCGCTCGCTCGTGACGTTGCTCGTGGCGGCGCTCGCCTGGACCGCGGCCTTCGCCGGGCTGGCGGTCGGAGCCTTCCAGCTGCCGCAGGGCGCGATCGCGGGCGTGGCCATGGCGCTGGGCTCGGTCGGCGGCGCCGTGCTCGCGGCGCGGACCGCGTTCCAGCTGTTGAGCTGGCCTCCGGCCAGGCTGTGCCTGTTCAGGGACCGGCTGCTCGTGATCCTGGGCCGGCACGAGATGCGGGCGGTGTGGACGGCGATGGGGGCGGTGACGCTGTCCGAGCCAGACTCCTGGCCCAGGGTCAGCGTGACGGACCGGCTCACGATCCAGCTCCGCAACGAGTCGCCGCTCGTCCTCAAGCCGGCGGCGTTCGGCCTGGAGCCGGCCGCCTGCCGGGACCTCATCGTCCGGCTCCGCGACGACCCGAAGCTGCGGGCCAGGCTGCCCGAGTTCGACTCGGTGCGCGACCTGGCGATCTCGCCCGTGGTGGCCGGAGAGCTAATAGAGCCTCGTCTTTAGAGGATCAGAGCGATCATGATCGCTCCAGTGATCTTTGAGGGGCCCCCACGAAATCGCGGCGAAGCCTCAGATTTCGGGGGGATTTCGTTGAGGGGACGGGACTTCGTCGACGTGGCCGACCTCCAGTCCGGCGACCTCCGCCGACTGCTGGACCTTGCCCACTCCATCAAGGCGGGCCGCTGGTCGGAGCGGCCGCTTGCAGGCAAGCACGTCGCCATGCTCTTCCAGCGGCCGTCGCATCGCACCCGCGTCTCCTTCGAGGTCGGAATCGCCAGGCTCGGCGGGACGACGACGACGCTGACGAGCCAGGACGTCCAGCTCGGGTTCCGGGAATCGGTCGCCGACGCCGCCCGCGTCCTCGCCCGCTACGTCGACGGCGTCGTCGCGCGCCTGCGCTCGCACGCCGACCTCCTGCAGCTGGCACGGTTCTCGGACAAACCGGTCATCAACGCCCTGACCGACCGCTCCCATCCCTGCCAGGTCCTTGCGGACCTGATGACCATGGAAGAGGTCAAGGGCGACCTGCGCGACCAGCACCTCGTCTACATCGGCGATGGCAACAACATCGCGCACTCACTGATCGAGGCGGCGACGCTTGCGGGCTTCGAGCTGACGGTCGTCACGCCCGCCGGCTACGACCCCGACCCTGCCATCGTGGAGCGGGCTCGTAGCATCAACTCAGGCAAGCACCACATCTCGCTGACGAACCACATCGATGTACGCAACGCGACCGCCATCTACACGGACGTCTGGGCCTCCATGGGCCAGGAAGACGAGCGCGCGGCCCGGCAGAAGGTCTTCACCGCCTACCAGGTCAACCAGCTGCTGATGGACTCAGCGCCGAACGCGGTGTTCATGCACTGCCTTCCGGCTCACCGTGGGGAAGAGGTGACGGACGAGGTCATCGACGGCGCACGCTCTGTCGTCTTCCAGCAGGCGGAGAACCGGCTCTACGCGCAGATGGCTCTGATGGCGGGGCTGTTCGAGAGATGACGTTCTTCGGCGCGTTCTGGTCGCAGCTTGGCGAGGTGCTCCGGCACCTCGGGCCGCTCGAGATCGTCGACGTCGTGGTGGTGACCATCGTCCTTTACCAGCTGCTCCGCCTGCTGCGCGGCACGCAGGGCACACAGATCCTGGTCGGCCTCATCCTGCTCGCGGTGATCGGCGTGGTTTCGACCTCGCTGAACCTGATCCTCCTTTCATGGATCTTCCGCAACGCAACGTTCTTCATCGTCATCGCGGTCATCGTCATGTTCCAGCCCGAGCTGCGTCGGGCTCTCGACCAGCTCGGCCGCATCGGGCACATCGGCCGGCCGCTTTCGCGCTACAACGCGCGTCAGTACAACCAGGCCATCTCGGAGGCGATCCGCGCCGCCGAGCGCTTGAGCATGAAGCACACCGGCGCGCTCATCGCTTTCGAGCGCGAGGTCGGCCTGGAGGATTACGCCGCCACTGGCGTGCGCATCAACGGCGAGGTCTCGGCCGAGATGCTGCAGGCCATCTTCTACCCGAACTCGCCCCTGCACGACGGGGCGGTCATCGTCCGCGGCGACCGCATCATCGCCGCCGGCTGCCTGCTGCCCCTGCCGGAGGAAGGAACCGTGCGCGAGCGCCTGGGCACGCGTCACCGGGCCGCGCTCGGCCTGTCGCTGGCTTCGGACGCGCTGGTCCTCGTCGTCTCCGAGGAGACCGGGAACATCTCGGTGATCGAAGAGGGGCAGATCAGCCGCAACCTCGACCCTGACAACCTGCGCCGGCGGATCGCGGTGAAGGTCGCATCGAATGGCAACGGTCGCTTCAGGTTTCGCCGATGAGCTGGAGCCTGGTCACCAACGAGTGGCGCCTCAAGCTGCTCGCGCTCGGCCTGGGCATCCTCATGCTGGGCGCGGTGGCGTTCTCCCAGAACCCGCCGACCGTCAAGACGGTCACGGTGGGGATCGATTACGTGGTCCCGCCCGCGATCGTCCTCATCAACCCGCCGACGAAGACCACCGTCACCGTGCAGGGCCTGGCCGACGCCATCGCGCACGTCGACGCGAGCAACCTCACCGCCAGCGTCGACGCCACGCGCGTGCTCCCGTCCGCGGCCGTCAGGCTGAACATCAACGTCAAGGCCACCGACACACACGTCCAGGTGCTGCAGCCGCCGCCGATCGCGGTCCAGGCCGACACCCGGCAGGTGCAGGAGATCCCGGTTCAGGTCGTGGCCCGCGCCGCGCCCGGCTGGAGCGTCACCAAGATCACCACGGTGTGCCCGGCGTCGACCACGCCAAGCGCCTGTAAGGTCCACTTCGACGGGCCGCTGACCTGGGAGAAGAACCTCGTGGCCACCATCACCCTCGCGCAGCAGGTCAGCACCGGGACGCTCGACATCCCGAACCAGCTGGTGGCGTTGAGCAACAGCAACGGCGCGATCGACCTGACCCGATGCAACACGCAGCCGTGCGCCGTGCTCGACACGAACTCGGTCAACGTGCATGTCGAGGCGGCCGCCGGCGCCTCCAGCAGCACCGTGGCCCTGGTCGTTGCGGCGCCGACGCACAACCCGCCGAGCGCCTATCAGGTCACGGGAGTGACGATCTCGCCCTCGACCGTGATCATCACCGGCGACCCCGCCGCCGTCGGCCGGGTGCTGCGCATCACCCTGCCGGGACTGGACCTCAGCGACGCTACGTCGGACGTCTCCTTCAACGTCACCATCACCTACCCGAACGGGACTTCCGGCACGGTCCAGACCGCGTTGGTCAAGTACTCGATCTCCCGGAACCCGAACGTGACCCCGAGCCCCTAGCCTCCGGAGTAACCTAGGCCCTTCCGCAGCCGTTCTACCCCAGTCGAAATACGCGCCCCAGAAGTTCTAGTAGAGGTTAAAGAGATGTGCGGGATCATCGGTTACCTGGGCGACCGCGAGGCGACGCCCATCCTCATGGAGAGCCTCAAGCGCCTCGAGTACCGGGGTTATGACTCGGCCGGCGTAGCCGTCCTGGAGCTGCCCCGAGCCGGGGAGGCGGTGCGCACCAGCGTCACCAAGTCAGAGGCCAAAGTCGACACCCTGATTCAGAAGCTCGAGGCGAACATGCCCTCGGGCAAGCTCGGCATCGGCCACACGCGCTGGGCGACCCACGGCAAGCCGACCTACATCAACGCCCACCCGCACACCGATTGCCAGGGCAAGATCTTCGTCGTCCACAACGGCATCATCGAGAACTTCGCCGAGATCAAGGCCGAGCTCGAGAAAGAGGGGCACGAGTTCCCGTCCGAGACCGACACCGAGGTCGTCCCGCACCTCATCGAGAAGTACTACCAGGGCGACTTCCTCGCCGCCGTGCGCGCCGCGCTCAAGCGCATCAAGGGCGCCTACGCGCTGGCCATGTTCTCCAGCGACGACCCCGAGCTGCTGGTCGGAGCGCGCCTTAACGCGCCCCTGGTGGTCGGGCTTGGCGACAAGGAGAACTACATCGCCTCCGACATCACCGCGATCATTCCCTACACCAAGCGAGTGCTCGTGCTCGGCGAGGGCGAGGTCGCTGCGGTGACGCCGCTGGGCGCAGAGGTCTCGACGCTCGACGGCGTCACGGTCACGCCGAAAATTGTCCACGTCGACTGGGATGTGGCCCAGGCGCAGAAGGGCGGCTTCCCACACTTCATGCTGAAGGAGATCCACGAGTCGCCCGAGGCGGTCGCCAACGCCATGCGCGGGCGGCTGTCCGACGACGGGTCGGTCTCGTTCCGCGAGTTCGACATCCCCGACGAACGGCTGCGTCAGGTCAAAGACGTGCTCCTACTGGGCATGGGCACCTCGCTGCACGCGGCGATGATCGGCGAGTACGTCATCGAGGACTGGAGCGGCATCCCGGCCCGCGCCGAGGACGCGTCAGAGTTCCGGTACCGGCGGCCCACCGTCGGCGGTCGAACGCTCGATGTCGTCATCACTCAATCCGGCGAGACGGCCGACACGCTTGTCGCGATGCAGCAGGCGAAGGCGCGGGGCGCGCTGAGCGTGGCCGTGACGAACGTCATCGCCAGCTCGGCCGCACGCGACGCGGATGGCGCCATCTACCTCCACGCCGGCCCGGAGATCGGCGTCGCTTCGACCAAGACGCTCCACGCGCACATGGTCAGCCTCTACCTGCTAGCGCTGCGACTGGCCACTGTGCACGGACGGGTTTCGCTCGAGCGCCGCCAAGAGATTGTTCACGCGCTGCGAGTGCTGGCTGATCAGGTCCATGGCATCCTTGCGCGCGACAAGGAGATCAAAAAGCTCGCGCACAATTACTCGAAGTACCGCAACTTCATGTACGCGGGGCGCGGTCTCGGCTTCCCGGTCGCACTCGAAGGCGCGCTGAAGCTGAAGGAGATCTCCTACGTCCATGCCGAGGGCACGTCCGGTGGCGAGCTCAAGCACGGCCCGATCGCGCTCCTCGACGAGCAGTTCCCGGTCGTGGCGATCTGCACCGCCAGCTCGACCAAGGAGAAAATGGTCAGCAACGTCCACGAGATCGTGGCCCGGAACGCGCCTGTGCTCGCCCTCGTGTCGAAGGGCGACCGCTCGCTGGACGGCGTGGCTACGGACGTGTTCGAGATGCCGCCGGTCGAGGAGGCCGCGTCGGCGGTCCTCAACACCGTGATGCTGCAGCTCTTCGCCTACCACGTCGCGGTCAAGCTCGGCCGGGACGTCGACCAGCCGAGGAACCTCGCCAAGAGCGTCACCGTCGAATAATTGCCGTGTGCAGCGGATCGGCGTCGACGCCGTCTCGGTTGACCGGATCGCGCTTGCCGTAAAGCGCTCCGGCAAGGGCTTCCTGGCCAGGGTCTACACGCCCGCCGAGCTCGCCTATTGCGCCGGCAACGACGAGCGCCTGGCCGGCCGCTGGGCGGCCAAAGAGGCGGTGATCAAGTGCTTCGACGGCACCGGCATCTGCTTCCCGCGCCGCCGCATCGAGGTCCTGCCCGGTCCCAACGGGGCCCCTCGGGCCCGCCTCCTCGGCAACGACCGGGGCGCCCAGGTCGAGGTCAGCATCACGCACCACAGCCGGCTGGCCGTGGCGACCGCGCACCTCGAGATCCCCGACGCCGGCGCCATGCTAAAGGCACCTGACGCGGTCCAGATCCCGCACCGCCCGGCTGACGCCCACAAGGGCACATTCGGCACCGTCGTCGTGCTCGCAGGCAGTCTCGGCCTGACGGGCGCCGCCTACCTGACGTCGACCGCCGCCGCGCGCGCCGGGGCCGGCCTGGTGCGGCTGCTGGTCGCGGACACGATCTATCCGATCCTCGCCGCCAAGTGCACCGAGGTCATGGCCACGCCCGTGCAGGAGGTGGCGCCCGGCGCCGTCGGTCACGCAGCGTACGATTCCATCCTCCGCCAGCTCGCGACCGCCCAGGCCGGCGTGATTGGCCCGGGACTCGGTCGCGACAGCTCCACCTGGCGGCTCGCCGTCGATCTCGCAGTCCACGCGAAGTGCCCCCTCGTCATCGACGCGGACGGCCTCAACGCGCTCGCCGACTCGCCACGGTCGAAAGGCAAGCTGGGGCCGCGACGCGTCCTGACTCCGCACCCGGGCGAGCTCGGCCGGCTGACCAGCAGGACCGCCGATGCGATCAACGCCGACCGCACCGCCGCGGCCCGCAAGGCGGCCAAGGATTGGGGCGCCGTGGTCGTCCTGAAGGGCGCGCACACCGTGGTGGCGCACCCGGACGGCCGCCTCAGCGAGGATCCTCACGAGGTCCCGGCCCTGGCGAGCGGCGGCACGGGAGACGTGCTGTCGGGCCTCATCGGCGGCCTCTTGGCGCAGGGCCTGGACCCCTTCACGGCGGCGGTGAGCGGAGTCTACGTGCACGCGGCCGCGGGGCGGCGGATCTCTGAGCGCCTCGGCGAGTCTGGCCTCCTCGCGAGCGACCTGCTGCCGGAGATCCCGGTCGTCATGAACGTCCTCCGCCAGGGCGGCCTTTGACCGGCCGCTCTTGAAATCGTCCCTCCGCTGGGCTGAGGTCGACCTCGGCGCGGTCAGCGCGAACTGCGACCGCATCCTCGGCCACCTGCCCAACGGCACGAACCTCTTGGCAGTGGTCAAGGCCGGCGGCTACGGCCACGGCGCCGTTCCGGTCGCGCACGCGGCGCTCGAAGGCGGCGCGACCGGCCTCGCGGTCGCGACGCTGGAGGAAGCGACCCAGCTGCGCGGGCTCGTCGACCCGGACCAGATCCTGGTCATGGGCGGCTTGCTGCCCGCGCAGGCGAAGGAAGCCGCGGCGACCGGATGCTCGATCGGCGTCTCGAGCCGCGAGCTCGCGGGGGCACTCTCCGCCGCCGCCGCCCATCAGGCCGTCCCGGTGCACGTGAAGATCGACACGGGGATGGGCCGCTTCGGTTGCGCGCCCGAGGAGGCGGCGTCGCTCGCCCGACTCATCGCTGAATCGCGAGGCACGACGCTGGCCGGCACGTGGACGCACTTCGCGAAGTCGGAGTCGGACGACGCGATGACGCGCCGGCAGTTCGAGCTCTTCGTCGAGACCGTCGCCGGTTTCGAGGTCGGCCCGGGCATGCGCCACGTCTGCAACTCGGCCGGCGCGCTGCACCACCCCGACTTCGCGCTGGAGGGGGTGCGCTGCGGCATCTCCATATACGGGTGCGAGTGGCCGGGCACCAGGCCGGCGCTGGCGCTGCGCTCGGCGATCACGCACCTGAAGACTGTCGACAAGGGCGCAACCGTCGGCTATGGGTCGCTGTGGCGCGCAGAAGGTCCGACCCGGGTGGCCACCGTCGCCATCGGCTACGCCGACGGGGTGCGTCGCGCTCGAGCGAACCGCGGCCACGTGCTCGTGCGCGGCCGCCGTGCGCCGCTGGTCGGGATGGTCAGCATGGACGCGATCACGCTCGACGTGAGCGACGTGCCGGGCGTGCAGGTGGGGGACACCGCGACGCTGATCGGCCGCGACGGCGACCAGGTCATCACCGCCGAAGAGGTCGCAGAATGGTCGGGCACCATCAGCTACGAAGTGCTGACCGCCATCGGCCCGCGCGTGGAACGCCGGTGATGGATCCCTACGCGCCCGCGCTCGAGCAGGCCGCGGCGATCAGGCGCCGCGAGGTCTCGTCCGTCGATTTGACGAACGCCTACCTGCAGAGGATCGAGAGGCTCAACCCGGTGCTCAACGCCTATGTGCTGACGACGCCGGAGCTCGCGCTGGAGCAGGCGCGCCAGGCCGACGCGAGCAACGGCGACTCGCCGCTGCGCGGCGTGCCCGTCTCGGTGAAGGACCTCATCTCGGTCGCGGGCTTTCCGATGACCCTCGGGTCGAAGGCTTTCGAGGAATTCACGCTGCCGTACGACGCTTTCCCGGTCAGCCGCCTGAAGCACGATGGATGCCCCATCCTCGGCAAGACCAACACATCAGAGTTCGGCAGCCGGCCGACGACCGAGCATGGGCTGTTCGGCGCCAGCCACAACCCGTGGAACCCGGACCACACGCCGGGCGGCTCGAGCGGCGGCGCCGCGGCGGCCGTGGCCGCCGGGCTGTGCGCGTTCGCCCACGGGTCCGACGGCGGAGGCTCGGTGCGCATCCCGTCCGCCTGCTGCGGCACGGTCGGCCTCAAGCCGAGCCGCGGCCGGATCTCACCGGGCCCGGTCTTCGGCGAGCACTGGGAGGGGCTCGCCACGGACGGCGTCATCGCCCGCACGGTCGCCGACGCGGCGGCCGGCCTCGATGCCATGGCGGGGCATCTGCCCGGCGACGCCTACTGGGCCGAGAACCCCGAGTCCTTCTTGCCCGCCGCGGCGCCGGCGGCACCCAGGCTCCGCGTCGGGTTCACGACGCAATTCTTCGGAGCCAGGGTCGACCCGGAGGTCGCTGCCTGCGTCGGCGACATCGCGCGGCTGCTCGAGGAGCTGGGTCACGACGTGAGCGAAGGCGGCCCGGACACCGAACCTTTCCACGGGCCGTTCCAGCTCATCGTCGTGTCAGGGGTGGGATCGCTTCCGATCTCCGACGAGTCGAAGCTCGACCCCTTCAACCAGCTCGGGCTCGCCTTCGCCAGGCAGATCACGGCCATCGACTACGTGCGCGCGGTCGACGCCATCCGCGTGCACAGCCGGGCCGTGGTCTCGTTCTGGGACGACCACGACGTGCTCGTCACGCCGACGCTGCCCACCACCGCCCCGCCGCTGAACACGCTGGGCGCCGACCTGTCGACCGCCGGCGACGAGTACATGGAATTCGTCTCCTTCACTTACCCGTTCAATTGCACCGGCCAGCCGGCGATCTCGCTGCCGCTGGGCGTCGCCGGCTCCGGGCTCCCGATCGGCGTCCAGCTGGTCGGCCCACCTCGTGGCGAGGACGTGATCCTCGGCCTGGCCGCCCAGCTGGAGCGGGCGCGGCCCTGGATCGGCCGGCGCCCGCCTGTCGAAAGTCTCGTTGGCCGCTAGCGGCGGTCCCAGCTCCACGACGCCGTCGTGAAGCCGCACGCCGCGCGCGCCGCCTGCACCAGCGACTGAAGCTGCTGCCACTGCGCCATGGTCGTGGGGCGGCCTTGCGCCCAGAACGCTTTCACCGCCTGGATCGCGGAGGTGCACGCGGGGGAAGGTGTGAACGTGCGCTCGACCGGCTTCGTCACCGTGGTCGGGGCGCAAGCCGTCCGCGCCGCCTTGAACAGAGAGATGAAGTTGGCGCGCTCCGCGGCGTCCTCGGGCCGGTCGGCCGCCTCCGTGCCTTCGGTCTTGGCGACCGCGCGCTCGGCGGCGTCCTCCGACCGGTCCGCCACGACCGCGTCCTTGATGGCCTGGATCGCGGCCGTGCACGCCGCCGTCAGGGTCGCCTGCGACGTGGTCGGCCGGTCGTCGAACGAACGCGTCGCCGCCACCCCCGTCTGGGCAAAGAGAAGAAGAGCGGCTGCCGCGAGAAGTCCGGCTGACCCGGCTCCAACGACGAACTTGCGAATCGACTTCATTCGTAGCCTCCTCGTTTGCCCTGGCTGGGCCCGAATAGCCTAACGAATCGCCACCGACTTCTCGATCCAGGCCCTCACGTCGAGACCGCGACCTGGCTGCTGGAGGCTTGAAACCGATTTAATACCGCGCATGACCGAGAACGGCAGGATCGGCATCGGCATCATCGGCGCGGGGAACATCGCGGGCCATCACATCAAGGGCTACCTGCTCGAGGCGAAGCACGCCGAGGTCGCCGCCGTGGCCGACGTCGAGGCCGACCGGGCGCGACGCTACACCGCGCAGCTGGGCGATTTCGAAGTGTTCAGCGACTACCGCGACCTGATCGCGTCACCCCGCGTCGACGCCGTCGACATCTGTCTTCCCCATCACCTGCACAAGGACGCGATCGTCGCCGCCGCGGCCGCGGGCAAGCACATCCTCTGTGAGAAGCCGCTGTGCCTGACCCTCGAGGAGGCCGAAGCGGTGACCAGCGCCGTCAGGGCCGCGGGCGTGACGCTCATGTGCGCCCACAACCAGCTGTTCCTGCCTGCGGTGGCCGCGGCGCGCGACATGATCCGCGCCGGCAAGCTGGGCAAGGTTTACGCCGCCCGCACCACCGATGTCTTTGCGCTCGACGTCACCGCGGAGTCCATCGGCTGGCGGAAAACACGCGCGACGAGCGGCGGCGGCGAGCTCATCGACACCGGGTATCACCCGAACTACCTGCTGCTGCACCTGGTCGACAGCGTTCCTGTCCGGGTCGCCGCGATGCTCAGCCGCCACCGCCTGTCATTCCTGGAAGGCGAGGACACCGCGCACGTGCTCGTCGAGTTTGCGGACGGGGCCATCGGGTCGATAGTGACCGGCTGGGCCTACGAACCGGCCGGCTCGACCGAACGCTTCTCGGTCGTGGGGGAGGAGGGAAGCCTGTGGAGCGACGGCCGCGTGCTGTTCTTCAAGCCGCGCGGCGGTGAGCGTGTGGTTGTTCAGGACGCGGGACCGTCGGCTCCCGACACCTACGCGCTCGAGGTCGCGGACTTCATCGCCTGCCTGCGCGAGAAACGGCGCCCACTTAACACCGAGGTCGAAGGGGTCAACGTGCTCAAGGTCATCCTGGGCGCTTACGCATCCGCGGACCGCGGCATGATCGTGGAGCTCCAGAATCTCTAGACGCCTGTGGGCGCCGCTGGCGCTCCTTTAGGCTGTCCGGTTGAGCCGATGAACGCACCGATGGGCGTGGGAGTCGTGGGCTGTGGAAATATCAGCGAGGTTTACCTCAAAAACCTCACGAACTCTTCCGAGGTCGAGGTCGTCGCCTGCTCCGACGTGCTGGTGGAGCGCGCGCGCCAGAAGGCCGCCGAGTTCGGAGTGCCCAGGGCATGCAGCAATGCGGAGCTTCTCGCCGATCCAGGAGTGGAGCTCGTGGTGAACCTGACCGTCCCGAACGCTCACGCCGAAGTCACGCTGGCGGCCATCGAAGCCGGCAAGCATGTCGTCACTGAGAAGCCCCTCGCGGCGAGCATGCCGGACGCCGACCGCATCCGCGCCGAGGCCGAGGCGCGCAAGGTCGTCATCGCGTGCGCGCCCGACACCTTTCTCGGCCCAGGCCTGCAAACCTCGCTGGCGGTCCTGAGGGACGGTCGCATCGGCGACCCGCTCGCCGCAACGGCGTTCATGGTGCGGCGCGGGCCGGAGAGCTGGCATCCGAACCCCGTGATCTTCTACGGCCCCGGAGCCGGACCCCTGCTCGACGTCGGGGTCTACTACGTCACCCACCTGGTGTGTCTGTTCGGGCCGGTGCGCCGGGTCGCCGGCATGGGCCGCACCCTCTACCCCGAGCTCAGGGCGGCGACGGGCGACACGTTCAAGGTCACCACGCCGACGTTCATCACCGGTCTGCTCGAGTTTGCGAGCGGAGCGCAGGCGGTGATCGTGTCGAGCTTCGGCATCGCGCAACGAGACCTGCCCTACATGCACGTGTACTGCTCAGGCGGCGTCCTCGCCGTTCCGGACCCTGACACCTTCGCCGGACCGGTGCTTGTGCGCGACAACGATGAAGACTCCGGCTGGCGAGAGGAACCCCTCCTATTCGAAACTACGAAGGTTCGCGCCGATTCTCGCGGCATCGGCGTGATCGAGGCGGTACGTGCCATCCGCGCGGGACGCGACCCGCGCGCGTCTCTGGAGCTCGGGTATCACGTCCTCGAAGTCATGCTGTCCATTCTCGAATCCAGCGAGACGTGGAAGCACGTGACGCTCGAAAGCAGCTGTAACCCGCCGGAGCCGCTGCCCGTGGACGCCGAGCTGCTCGCGACGACGTGATCGCGGTCCAGCTCTACACGCTCCGAAGCAGGCTGCAGGACCCCGCAGAGCTGGGCGGCGTGCTCGGCCGCCTGCGTGAGATCGGCTACCGCGCCGTGGAGGTCGCCGGGCTCGGCCCGAATACCGTCGACCGATTCGGCGAAGAGCTCCGCCGCGCGGATCTGATCGCCTGCGCCGCGCACGTCGGGCTGGAGCGACTGATGCGTGAACCGGACAGCGTAGTCGCCGAATGCCGCGAATGGGGATGCGAGTACGTCGTCATCCCGAGCGTGCCCGAAGAGTACCGCTCCATGGACGGCTACCGGCGTTTCGGGGCCCTAACCGGCCTCCTTGCCGACAAGCTGCAGACGCAGGACCTCGCGCTCGCGTATCACAACCACGCGTTCGAGCTCGAGCGGTTCGACCGCAAGACGGCGCTCGAGCTGCTGCACCTGGGCAACTGGAACGTGGCTGCGGAGCCGGACACCTACTGGCTTCAGTACGGCGGAGTGAACGCCGCGACTTGGATTCGACGCCTCTCTGGGAAGGCGCCGCTCGTCCACCTCAAGGACCTCGCCATCGAGCGCGGTGACCCCGTTGATGCGGAGATAGGGGAGGGCAATCTCGATTGGCCCGACATCCTGGCCGCCTGCAGGGAGGCGAACACGAAGTGGCTGATCGTCGAACAGGACGCGCCGCGAAGGGACCCGCTGGAGAGCGTGGCCATCAGCTACGCCAACCTGACTAAGGTGCTGTCGGCGATCGGCTGGGAGGGGTGACCATGCGCAAACGTTCGCGTCGCCGCCGGGGAACCGCCTGGTTACGTGCTCAAAGCTTGCCGACGCCAACGCCGACCTGTTCCGCCACGTTAACCCATGCCCCGAGCTTGGCGGACTCGACCGCGGACAGCGTGAACGCGAGCGTCCTCAGGTTGTCGCGCCCGGAGCTTTCGGGTTCTCGCCCTTCCCGCAGCGCCATGGCGAACTCCGTCAGCGTGCCCGCCCGGTCGATCCGCGACAGCTCTGGCAGCGAGAGCACCCTAGGCCGGCCTCGGCGAGGCCGGAGCACGACCCTGTCATCACCCGCGCCGTTGTTTTCGCCCCGGCTTGTCCACCAGAGCTGTCCGCGCTCGAACTCCATTGTCCAGTGGCCGGCCCAGGGCGTTTGCGGCCCGGCGCTGATCCAGCTCCCGCGATAGCTCACGAGGAGGTCGTCGAACGCGATCGAGGCGTTGGCGGTGGGCGGTCCGTCAAAGCCGCTCCATGCCGGGTTTGTCGACTGGCACATGAGGCGCTGCGGCTCCTGCCGCAGCAACATTCGAAGCAGGTCGAAGTGGTGGATCGACATGTCGATCAGGAGCGGCTGGGCGTCATGGTGATGCCGGCGAAGCGGTTTCGGGGGCGAGGCGTCGTTGCGGCGAAAGTCGATCGAAACCTCGTACAGGTTCCCCAACACGGCATCATCGACCAGCGACGCCACCGCCCTGGGCGCCGGAAAGTGACGATAGTTCTGGCTGACCATCAGCGTCAGGCCCCTCGCGGCGGCAAGGTCGACGAGCTCGCGTGCGCACTCAAGGTTGTCGGTGAACGGCTTCTCGCACAGGACGTGGAGCCCGGCTTCCAGGCCCAGCCGGGTGAGGGGCTCGTGGCCGGCGAGGGTGGTCGTCACCATCAGGGCGTCCGGGCGAGTGGCCTCGATCGCGTCCCCGAGCGCACCGAACACGCGACCTGAGGCTTCGGGCAGTCGCCTGGAGATTCGCTCGAGCGCGGCGGGATCCGAGTCGACGTAACCCACCACCTCGACCTCGTCCACCGACGGGTTTACGCGCCAGGCCCAGTCGTGGCCCCAATCGCCCAGACCGGCCTGCACGATCCGGACGCGAGGCGTCACTCGGAATAGCGCCGAGAGAGCATGGCTTCCAATGATTGCAAGGCAGGTGATCCTACACTGGCATTACTCATGGCGGAACCCGCCGCCCAAACCGCCTTCGCGGAAGAGGCGCTGACCCACCTCGACACCCTTTACCGAGGCGCGCTCCGGCTTACGCACGACCCGGACCAGGCCCAGGACCTCGTCCAGGAGGCTTACCTGCGCGCCCTCCGCTACCAGCACAGCTACCAGCAGGGGACGAACATGAAGGCCTGGCTCTTCGCCATCATGCGCAACCTCTTCTGGGACCGCTTCAAGGGGTCGCGCAAGGAGGACATCAGCCTCGACGACGTCGGCGACTTCGTGCTCTACGACAAGCTGCGCGACGAGGGCGCGCGGCCCGAGGCCGACGTGCTCGACAAGATCGCGGCCTCCGAGGTCGTCGCGGCCGTCGACAAGCTGCCACCGCTCCACCGCGAGGTCGTGCTCCTTGTCGACGTCGAAGGCTTCTCGTACAAGGACGCGGCCCAGACGCTTGGCGTGCCCATCGGGACGGTCATGTCCCGCCTGCACCGGGCCCGCCAGCAGCTTCAAAAATCCCTCTATGACTATGCGGTCGAATCGGGTATCGTGCGGCCGAGCGGCCAAGGCCAGGTGCAGCAATGAGATGTGAGGAGTGTGCGGACAAGCTCGATCGCTACGTCGATCGAGAGCTGACGAACACCGAAGCACTGGAGGTGCAGCTCCACCTCGAAGGATGCCCCGACTGCATGGAGCACTACGAGTTCCAGGAGCACCTGAAGCGGGTGGTCAAGCACTCGTGCGACTGCGACGTCGCGCCTGAGGCATTCCGGGACAAGCTGCGGCAAATCCTCAGCTGACGAAGCGGCTCGACGCCGCCCTCCTCTACGTCATCACCCCGGACGCTGCGCCGGCGCGCGTCCTGGAGATCGCCCGGGCCGCCGTGCGGGGCGGGGCTGACGTGGTTCAGCTGCGGCACAAGGCCCTTGCGCGCGGCGAGCTGCTGACCCTCGCGATCGAGCTCCGCGCGGCCATCCCGGACACCCTGTTGGTCGTCAACGACCACGTCGACATCGCCCTGCTTTCGAGTGCGGACGGGGTCCATCTCGGGCCCGACGACCTCAGCGTGGCCTCGGCGCGCAAGGTGGCCGGCGACCGTCTGCTCATCGGCGTCTCCGCCTCGAGCTCGGACGCCATCCAGCCGGGCGCCGACTACGTCGGCTGCGGCGCGGTTTTCGCGACCCCCGTGAAAGGGCAGAAAAGGCCCATCGGCCCCGCGGCCGTCGCCGCGCTCGCGAAGGCAATCACCATTCCCGTCTTCGCCATCGGCGGCATCGACCAGTCGAACGTCGCACAGCTCGTCGCCGCCGGCGTCCGCAGGGCCTGCGTCATCCGCGCGGTGAGCGACGCGCCCGACCCCGAGGAAGCGACGCGGCGCCTCCGTGCGATGCTGACCGCGTGAGCCTCCGCGGCCTCGGCGAGCTCGGTCTGCTCGAACTGATCCGGGGGTACCTCGGCGCCGGCGCGGGCGGCGACGATGCCGCGGTCATCCACGACGGCCACCGCTACCTGGTCGCAAGCGTCGACATGTACGTCGAGGGCGTGCACTTCGACTTCGCCTGGATGAGCCCGGAGGACGCGGGGTGGCGCTCCCTCGCGCTCGCCCTCGGCGACCTGGCCGCCAAGGGCGCCAGGCCCGAGTGGGCACTCGCCGCGCTCGCGATCCCGGGCGGTTGGAACGTCGACCAGGTCACCGGCCTCTACAGCGGCATGCACTGGCTCGCGGCCCGGTGGCACATGCCGATCGCGGGCGGGGACATGAGCTCGACCTCGGGCCCGGCCGTGCTCTCGCTGACGGTGGCCGGCCGGACGGAGACCAGACCGCTCGCCCGGGCGGACGCGAAGCCGGGCTGGGCGGTGGGTGTCACGGGACCGCTCGGCGCCGCCGCCGTCGCTCTGCGGGAGCAGAAGCCGTTCCGCCTCGTGCCCCTCGTCGAAGAAGGAATGCGTCTCAACAGCCTCGGCCTCGCGTGCGGTGACATCTCTGACGGCCTGGTGCGCGAGATGGAGAAGTTCGCGGCCATGTCGGAGGTCGGGAGCATCATCGAGGCCGCCGATGTGCCGCGCGCCGAAGGCGCCTCGCTCGAAGAAGCCCTGACGAGCGGGGAGGAGGCGGAGCTCGTGTGCGTCGGCCCCGAGGAAGTCGTCCGCCGCGCCGGACTGACGGTGGTCGGCCGGACGACCGAAGAGCCCGAGGTCATCGTCGTCGGTTCCGAGCTCGAGACCACCGGTTACGACCACTTTGCGTGAGGACGTCTCGAACTCGCCCGCGGAGACCGAGCGGGCCGGCGTGCGCCTCGGCGAGCGCCTCCGCCGGGGTGACGTCGTCCTGCTGACGGGCGAGCTGGGGGCGGGGAAGACGACTTTCGTCCGCGGCGTGGCCAGGGGCGCGGGCTCCCGGGCCGATGTCGCCAGCCCGACGTTTCAGCTCGTGCGCGTCTACCCCGGCCGCGTGCAGCTGGCCCACGTCGACCTGTACCGGGTTGAGACCACCGCCGAGCTGCGCGACCTGGGCCTGGACGAGCTCGCCGACCAAGGCGCGGTGGTCGTGGAATGGGGCGAGCGCATGGACGTGGAGGGGGCCGCCCACATCGCGATCGAGCACCTCGGCGGCGACCGCCGCCTGATCAGGACGAGCGATGATCTTGGTCATTGACACCTCATCGCCGCGAAAGTCCATCGTGGCGACGATCGACGGCGAGGCCGTAGAGGAGCTGTCGTCGCCGCGCCTGGACTTCGAGGTGCTGAAGGGAATCGTCCGCTCCCGGCCCGTGAGCAGGGTGGCGGTCGCGACCGGTCCGGGCTCATTCACGGGCCTGCGCGTCGGGGTGTCTTTCGGTCTCGGGCTGGCGATGGGGCTACGCATCCCGATCGTGCCGCTGCCAACGCTCGAGCTGCAGGCGGCGCGCAGCCCCGAGCCGGCGACCGCGGTGGTTGACGCAGGCCGTGGGCGCTACTACTACCTGACGCCTGGCGGAGAGACGGCGCTGGGTGAGCCGGCGGACATCCCGACGCGCCACCCGCTGGTCGGCAACGTCGACGACCGGCAGTCCTTCGTTGCGGCGGGCCACCGGTTCAGGCCCGAGGCCGAGCTGCGGACGTTCGCGGACGCCGCCAGGATCCTGCTCGAAAGGGCCAGGGAAGTGCCGTATCGTAATCTCGAGATCGAATACATGCAGTCGTTCACGAGGAAGGTGTAGATGGTCCAGATCCGGCAGGAGCTCGCCCTGGAGCTCATGCGCGAGTCTGACGTCAACACCGTCCAGGAGATCGAGCGCGAGATCTTCGCCACGCCCTGGCCGCGCAACGCCTACTACCGCGAGCTGGCCTCGCGCGCGAGCGCGCATTACGTGGTCCTGCGCCAGGAAGGACCCGTCGACCGGCCGGCCGCCTTCCGCGGCGCCGACTTCGACCTCACCATCATCGGCTACGGTGGCATGTGGCGCATGTACGACGAGGCGCACGTCACGACCATCGGCGTCCGTCGCGACCTGCAGCACCGCGGCTACGGCCGCATCGTCTTCGCGGGCCTCGTCCAGGCCGCCTACGACATGGGCGCGAAGTGGATCACGCTCGAGGTCAGGACCACCAACGACCACGCGATGAAGATGTACGAGTCGTTCGGGTTCAAGGTCATCGGCCGGCGCAAGGGCTACTACACCGACAACGGCGAGGACGCGATCGTGATGTGGTCCGACTCCATCCACTCGCCGCGCTTTCGCAAGGCGTACGAGTCGAACCTAGAGCGGATCGATTCCGAGGTGCGCGGCCTACGCCGCGAGCTGCTGACGAAGGGCGACCAGTAAGCCTCTGAGGGGTCCCCGCGAAATCACGCCGAAGGCTCGGATTTCGCGGGGATTGACCCTCGGCATCGAAACCTCTTGCGACGAGACCTCCGTCGCGGTCGTGGAAGACGGAAGGCATGTCCGCTCGAACGTCATCCACTCCCAGGTCGAGCTGCACAGGGAGTTCGGCGGAGTCGTCCCCGAGCTGGCCGCGCGCGACCACGTCGAGCGCCTGCCGCATCTCCTCGACCTCGCCATGGAGGAGGCGGGCGTAACGCCGGCCGACCTCGACCAGCTCGCGGTCACGCGCGGGCCGGGCCTGGTCGGGTGCCTCCTGGTCGGCGTCGGCGTGGCTGAGGGGCTCTCGGCCGCCTGGGACAAGCCGCTGTCCGGCGTCAACCACCTGTGGGGCCACATCTACGCCGCCCTGCTGGCCCGCCCCGACCTGGAGCCGCCTCTGCTCGGCCTGGTCGTCAGCGGCGCCCACTCCGACCTGGTGCGCATGCCCGCGCACGGTTCGTTCGAGGTCATCGGGCGGACCCGGGACGACGCGGCCGGCGAGGCGTTCGACAAGGCGGCGCGCATGCTCGGCCTGGGTTTCCCGGGCGGCCCCGCCCTGGACCGGATGGCGCGGCGAGGCGACCCCGATCGCCAGAGGCTGCCCCAGCCGTCCCTGCCCGGCCTCGAGTACAGCTTCAGCGGCCTCAAGACGGCCCTGCTCTACCGCCTGCGTGACCTCGGCGGGTCCGTGACCGACCAGGACCGGGCCGACCTGGCCGCCGCCTTCGAACGGTCGGTCGTCGAGTCGCTGCTCGAGAAGCTCGACCGCGCGCTGGCAGAGACGCCGGTGTCCGAGGTGGTCGTGGCCGGCGGCGTGGCGGCCAACACGCTCCTCCGCGGGCGGGCGGCCGAAGTGGTCGGCGACCGCGCCCGGCTGACGATGCCGCCGCTGGAGCTGTGCACCGACAACGCGGCCATGATCGCGACCGCGGCCTTCCACGGCGGCGGTCAAGCCGTCGTGGTCGATCCCTCCCTAAGCTGGTAGGTCAGCTATGGGCGTCAAGGGCTGGACGGTCGTGTTCGAGGGTGAGCGGGTGCAGGCCGACGTCTTCGCCGCCATCCTGGAGGCCGACGGCCTCCGGGTCGAGGTGTTCGGCGACAACGCCTACGGGGTCGGAATCGACCTGACCCCCGCCCGGATACTGGTCCCGAGCGAGGACGCGGAGACCGCCCGCCGCCTGATCAAGCAGGCCGAGGAGGCGCCGCTGACGCCCGACGACGAGGCCCAGGGCGAGGCAGGGTCCGCCGAGCACGTTTAGCAGCCGGCCCCGGCGAGGTATTACCATTTAGCAGTCGACCTGCCGGAGTGCTAAGCGCTCCGGCGTGGGGAGTGCTAACACCAGACAGCTGAGGAGGGCTGCAAATGAACCTGAGACCGTTGGGCGACCGCGTGGTGGTCAAGCCGGTCGAGCGAGAAGAGAAGACCAAGAGCGGGATCGTCCTTCCGGACACCGCCAAGGAGAAGCCCCAGGAGGGGATCGTCGA
>DATEGB010000009.1:0-29945 GCA_035280365.1 Candidatus Dormiibacterota bacterium
GCCGTTGACGATCATCGTCTCGGCCTCGGCGCGTGGGATGCCGCGGCTCATCAGGTAGAAGAGCTGTTCGTCGCTGACCTTGCTCACCGTGGCCTCGTGGCCCAGGGTCACGTTCTCGGCGTCGACGTCGTTGTACGGGTAAGTGTCCGACCGCGACTCGTCGTCGAGCAGCAGCGCGTCGCACTTGACGAATGACTTGCAGTTGTTGGCGCCGGGGTAGATCTTCACGTGGCCGCGGTACGACGTGCGGCCGCCGGCCTTGCTGATCGACTTCGAGGTGATGGTCGAGGTCGTGTTCGGCGCGACGTGGATCATCTTGCCGCCGGCGTCCTGGTGCTGGCCCCTGCCCGCGAACGCCACCGAGAGGACGTCGCCCTTGGCGCCCGGCTCCATCAGGTAGACCGAGGGGTACTTCATCGTGATTTGCGACCCGAGGTTGCCGTCGACCCATTCCATCGTCGCGTCGGCGTATGCCATTGCGCGCTTGGTCACCAGGTTGTAGACGTTGGTCGACCAGTTCTGGATGGTCGTGTAGCGGCAGCGAGCGTTCTTCTTGACGATGATCTCGACCACTGCGGAGTGGAGTGAGTCGGTGGTGTAGATCGGGGCGGTGCAGTTGTGCGAGACGACGCCCTCGCAAACGTAGCTCTCATCCTCCTCGACCTTGAGGTTGTAGACGTCCATCTCGGTCCAGATCGCGTTGATCGACCGGATGGGCATCCACATGAACCCGTCCGCAATTTCGAGGGACGTTTGCGGCGCACGGCGCGGCAGCGGAGCGATCCCGACGGCCTCTTCGAAAAGGCGGTTATCGGGTGGGCACACGTACAGCTGCCAGATCGGCTGACGCGGTGCGGGCCGGACGTTTCGTGACAGGGTCGAACGGACACCGAGGCTTAGAAGAAGCTCGCGCATGCGTTGTGCTAAGGACTGATTCGTCTGGTTAATTCGATAGACGTCGCGCGCGGAGTCCCAGTGTCCTTCACCCGCATAGAACCCGGCGACAATCGCCGCGCGCTGCTCAGCCGGGAGGCCGAACACCCAATCGGGAAGCCGTTTCTCAGCAGTCAGTCGGCCGAATTGATCGATGAACCATCGGGCCGCTCGAACCGAGCTGTACCGAAGCGACACGCCCGCGCGGTCCGCGTAGATGAACTCCCAGGGCTCAAGCCCAAACGATTCCTTCATTGCCGCCCTCACGCGGTCACGCTCGGCGACCTCGTCGGTGTGGCTGTCGAAGTTGACGTAGGAGCGATTCGCGGGCACGGATCCCTCGGCTAGAAAGGCGCCAATGAGCCAGGCCGTGGCGGTCGACAGCTTGACGGTCGTGTCTTCGAGGACAGCCGCACGCCGGCCGCGACCAACCGATACCTCCGTCGTCAGCTCGGTGTCAGGCGCGATGCCAGACTCCTGGATTACCGGAACGGCGAGCAGGTCGCCAACGTGCAGCTGGTGCGCCTCGAGCCAGTGCTGCTGAATCGATCCGTACGATGTTCGCCGTCCAACCAGGAACGGGTGGCCCGGCGTGACGCTCAGCTGCCGGTAGCGCTCACCGTCGAACTGGATCGACAGCATGTCGCCACGGTGGCGCCGCACCTGCTTCTCGAGCACTTCGCGCCATCGACCCTTGTGCGTGAGGACGAAGTCGCCGACCTCCACTTCCTTGATCGGCTTATCCCCATCCGATACCCTCACTGTTGCATTAGGTGAGTGACAGCCTTCGATATAATGTACGAACGAGTCTTCATCACAAATGATCAGGGTCCGTTCGAACTGGCCCATGTTCTCCGCGTTGATGCGGAAGTAAGCCTGCAGCGGGATGTCGACCCTCACGCCCTTCGGCACGTAGATGAACGATCCGCCCGACCAGACGGCGCTGTTCAAAGCGGAGAATTTGTTGTCCGCGGGCGGGATGATGGTGCCGAAGTATTCCTTGAACAGGTCCGGGTGCTCGCGCAGCGCCGAGTCCGTGTCCAGGAAGATGACGCCCTGCTCGGTCAGCTTCTCCTGCAGCGAGTGGTACACGACCTCTGACTCGTACTGCGCCGACACGCCGGCCAGGAACTTGCGCTCCGCCTCGGGTACGCCCAGGCGGTCATACGTTGCCTTGATGTCCGCCGGCAGCTCGTCCCACGACTTCGACTGCTTCTCGGCCGGCTTGAGGTAGTAGAAGATGTTCTCGAAGTCGATCACGGACAGGTCCGCGCCCCAGGTGGGCATCGGCTTCTTGCGGAAGATCTCGAGCGAGCGGAGGCGGAACTTCGTCATCCACTCGGGCTCGCCCTTCATGTAGGAGATCTCCTTGACGATCTCCTCGTTGAGGCCCCGCTTGGCCTTGAAGACGTAGTCCTCGGGGAAGAAGAACCCGTACTTCTCCTTGTAGTCGACGCCGACGTCGAGCTTCGGGACAGAAGCCATCAGGCGACCTCCTGAGGCGACACGTGCTGCGCCGTCTCTTCCTTGCCCCACTCCGAGTAGCCGGTCTTCTCGAGCCGATCCGCGACCTCCGGTCCACCGGAGAGGACGAACTTGCCGTCGACCAGCACGTGGACGAAGTCGGGCTTGATGAACTCGAGGATGCGCGTGTAGTGGGTGATGATCAGGACGCCGAGCTCTGGACCGCGCATGCGGTTCACGGCCTCGGCGACGAACTTGATCGAGTCGATGTCGAGACCGGAGTCGGTCTCGTCGAGGATGGCGATCTCCGGCTTGAGCACGGCCATCTGCAGGATCTCGGCGCGCTTCTTCTCGCCACCGGAGAAACCGTCGTTGATGTAGCGAGGCAGGAAGGAGTCCTCCATGTGGAGCACCTTCAACTCGTCCTTGAGCAGGCCGCGGAACTCCTTGGGCGTCACCATCTTGGACTTGTCCTTGCCGTCGTAGCCGCGCTTGGAGTTGAGCGCGGTGCGCAGGAAGTTGGCCATCGAGATCCCCGGGACGACGACCGGGTACTGGAACGCAAGGAACATGCCCAGCCGCGCTCGCTCGTCAGGTTCGAGGTCGAGCACGTTCTGGCCCTTGAACAGCACCTGGCCGCTGTCGACCGTGTAGCCGGGGTGACCCATCAGGGTGTGGGACAGCGTCGACTTGCCCGAGCCGTTGGGCCCCATGACGGCGTGGACCTCGCCCCTGTCAATCGCGAGCGAGACGCCTTTCAGGATCTGCCGTCCCTCGACGCTCGCGCGCAGGTCCTTGATCTCGAAATCAGCCAACTTTCCCTCCGTTCTCCTCTCTTTGAATTGCGTAAGTGCAGTCCTCCGCCGCTTCGGCCATCCACGTCGTGCGCACGACCTCGGCTCCGAGGAGCCGCTCGTACATCTGCTGCTCGTTGATGCAGGGGAGGCCGGTGCGGGAGGCGACGTCCTGGATGGGGCAGTTGCAGTGGCGGATGGCGAGCCCACCGTCTCCGGCCTCGACGACCTCGGCCATGTGGCCGTGCTCGGTCGCGAGGCGGGCGAGCTCGCGGACGCGCGCTTCAAAGTCTAGGCCCGCCAATCGAGGGGCGTACTCGGCCTCGAGCCGGGAGGCGCGGCGCGCGAAGAAGTCCTGCAGCTGCCTCTGGGTCATGAAATCGACCAGGTCGCCCGTCAGCTCGCGGTGGCCGTCCGGGAAGTGCTCGCCCGCGGCCGGCGTGAGCTTGTAAACGTTCTCAGGACGGCCAGGCCTGTGGGCGGGGCCCTGCGCCATCGTGGCGAGGCCGGCGGCCTGGAGGGCCTCCAGGTGGCGGGCGGCGCCCTGCTTCGAAACTTCAAGATGGGCGGCGATCTCGCCTAGAGTGGCGTGGCCACGAGTCTTGAGGAAGGCGAGGATGGTGTTCCGCCTGGAGTCCACGAGGTCGATTTTAGGAGTTTTTCAACCGCCTTGTTGAAATACCTTGCCGGCCTGGCCGCCGGCGGCCTGGCCCTATTGCCGCTGAACGTTGCCGCCGCAAGCCCCGCGTGGGAGCTGTGGCATCCGATCAAGGGGGTCATGGACCTGGGCGGCCCGCGCACCGACGGCAACCTGCTCGTCGCCGGGTCGGCCGCCCTCTATCTCGTCGGCGCCGACGGCACGGAGGCGGCCTTCGCGCGCGGGCCGGGCGGCTACCACGAGGACCCCGGAACCGAGGCCTATGCCGTCACCTCTCCGGGCGGCGAGGTCGCCGCGGCGGGCTGCTCGTTCACGCGCGACGATACGTTCCTCCTCCGCCTGCACGTGCCCATGGGCATCACTCGCGTGAGCGCCTCGGGCGAGGAGACCGGCGCTTTCAACAACCTGACGGGCGTCATCGGCCTGAACGGCATCGTGTTCGACACCGGCGGAGCGTTCGACCACCGCCTGCTCGTCACCGGCGCGGCGAGCGGCAAGACGGTCGTCTTCGCGATCGACTGCAATGGCGCGGTGAGCGTCGTCAGTCGTTCGGCGCCGCAGCTCGAGGGTGGACTGGCGATCGCGCCGCCGAGCTTCGGCGCCTTCGGCGGTGACCTGATCGCCCCGGACGAGAACACTGGCAAGATCTACGCCATCGCGCCCGACGGCAAGGTCGGCACCATTGCGAAACCGGCGCTGCCGGTAGGCGGCGACGCGGGCGTGGAGAGTCTCGGGTTCGTGCCCGAAGGCCTGATCGCGCGCGGAGGAGCGGCATATTTCGCGGACCGGATGACCGCCAACAGCCCGCACTCGGGGAGCGACAGCATCCTCCGCCTGACCTCGTCCGAGCTCGCCGCGGCGGGAGTCCAGGAGGGCGACCTGCTCGCGGCCACGGAAGGAGGCGGGCAGATGGTCGCCATTCGATGCCAGGCGAAGTGCACGGTCACGCCCGTCGTCGCCACGGCGACGAAGGCCCACGGCGAAGGACACATCGTCTTCACGGTCACGCCGCCGCCACCGACCCCGTCGGCGGCCCCGGTCGCGAACACGAGCCGGCCGGCGATCTCGCCGGGGCTCGTGGACTTCGTGGGCACGTGGGGCGTCCCGCTCGGCGTGGGCGTGCTTGTCCTCGTGCTCCTTGCCGGCGCTGGCGTGACGGCCCTGCGGCGCCGTGCCAGGTGACCGCGGCCTCCTACTAGCAGCTCGCGGACTTCGCGCGTTCGCGTTCGGCTTCTCCGCGGTCCTGCTCGGGGTGCACCTCGAACGCGCCGGCCTGTCGCCCACCGAGATCGGCGTCACCCTGGGCATCGGCCTCGCCGCGGCCTCGCTGACGGGCCTGGGCTCGGCGGCGCTCTCCGCCCCGCTGGGCCGCCGCCGGACGCTGGCCCTCGTTGGTCTGCTGATGGCGCTCACCGGGCTTGACCTCGCGCTGGTGCGGGCGCCTTCGCTCCTGATCCTGTCGGGCGCGACGGGGATGCTCGGCGCGGCGAGCGTGGATTACGGACCGTTCGCCTCGGTCGAGCAGGCGGTACTGACCGAGACAGCGCCGGCGGCGGGCCGCAACCGGGCGTTCGGGCGCTACTCGCTGACCGGGGGGTTGTTCAACGCCGCGGGCGGGCTGTCGGCGGCGATCTTCGCGGACACCACGAACTACTTCCTTCTCTATGCGGCGATCGGAATCGTCACCGCGGCGCTGCCGCTTGTCATGTCGCCGCGTGTCGAAGGCGAGCCCGCGCCGCGCGTCTTCGGCTCGTTCCGGCCGCTCGCCGGCCTTGCGGCGCTGTTCGCGCTCGACTCCCTCGGCGGCGGGTTCGTCGCCAACGCCGTCATCGCCTACTGGCTCCACGTCCGCTTCGGCGCGCCACCGGACCTGCTCGGCCCGGTCTTCGCGGGCATCGCCGTCCTCCAGGCGGTGTCCTACGAGGTGTCGGGCCGGCTGGCCGACCGCTTCGGACTGGTCAACACCATGGTGTTCACGCACCTGCCGAGCAACCTTCTGTTGCTGCTGGTGCCGTTCAGTCCGAGCCTGGCGTGGGCGGTGGCCATCCTCCTGACGCGCTTCGCGCTCTCGCAGATGGACGTGCCCGCGCGCCAGGCGTACATCGTCTCCATCGTGCCGCCGGGCGAGCGGGCGGGCGCGGTGGCGATGACCGGGGCGGTGCGTGGCGTGGCGATGTCGTTCGGGCCGGCGCTGGCCGGCGTCGCCATCGGGGCGGAGGCGTTCGGCGTCCCTTTCTTCGCCGGCGGAGGTCTGAAGGTCGTCTACGACCTGGCGCTCTACGCCGGCTTTCGCAACCGCCGAGCGGGGCACGAGATGTGAGGCGACCGTTACCGATCGCCGGCCGCCATTGTTAGGCGAGCATGCGGATCGTCGCCATCCTCGGCGTGCTTCTGGTCGCGGCCTGCGGAGCCACCGGTGGCGCCGCCGCGAGCCGCCCGTCGCCTTCTGCACACGCCACGCCGACACCGGTCGCCACCGCGCTGGAGACGCCGACAGCAGTCGCCTCCGCGTCCTCAGAGCCTGCTTCGGCACCGCGAACCGAGCCGCCCCAGCCGTCACCCACCCCGCCGATGCCGGCGGTCCAGTGCGCGGCCGGCGTGGTACCGACGAGCCAGGCGGTCGTTTACGGAGCGTCGCAATGGATCCTTTACGACGTCACCAACCCCATGCAACCGCGCGTCGTGTGCCGGGCCGCGAACACCTCGGTCCACATCGTCACGGGCACCTCCTTTGAGTACCTGCAACCGCGCGTTGACGGCAACACCGACGTCGTGCTGCACGCGCTCGGCAGCAACAACGAAACCGTCGTGGCCACCTTCCGCGCCGATCTCTCCGGGCTTTACTTCAGCGCCTGGACCCCGATCGCATGGAGTCCATCACTCAGCGCCATGGCCTACAGCGCCCAGGGCGGCACAGACGCCAATGGTCTTGGAATCACCGACGTCTGGCTGGCGACGGCATCGGGCCGGACAAAGGTCTACAGCTACGCCGTCCCCGGAATCGATTCCTTCAGGCGACCTGGGATCCCAGCTCCGGCGCTGTCGATCTCTGCTGACGGCGCTTACCTGGCCGCGGGATGGGCGATCGCGGTGGGGTCGATACGGGTGTTCCGCCTGTCCGACATGGCGAACGTGACACCGGCTCTCCCGAAGGACTTCCGCTCGGTCCTATGGGCAAAGACAGGCCATCGGCTCTTCATGGTCGGGACATCAAGCGTCGCCGAGTGGACGCCCGGGTCCGCCGTCACGACGTTGCCGAACACGACAGGATGGGTGCTGGATCCCAACTTCTCGCCCGACGGGACGCAGGTCGCGTTCACGGGCGTTTCGACAACCGGCCAGATCGGCGCCAACCTCTACGACCTCAACACCAGCTCGAGCCACGTTCTGTCGAGCCAGCCACGGTCCTCGACAATCTTCGTGAAGGCGGGCTGGGTCTGGTACCTCGAGGAAAAGCCATGCGTGGCGTCCGCCAACGACCCGTGCTTCGACCCGACCGCGCCCGATGGCAAGGTCTTCGCGGTCGAGCTCCGGACACGGGCGGAGAGCGCCGTGACCTTTGCGTCGGGCGAGTCGCCGATCCAGCCCGGAAATTTCGGCTACATGTTGCACGGCGACCTGTGGCCGTGACCAACGAGCTCGAGGACCTCGACGCGGCCGAGATCGATCGTCGCGTCGCCGAGATCCGCGAGCGCATGCGTCCGCTCGAGGCCGACCTCGCGCGACTACGCGGCGAGCGGGACGTCCTCCTCACCGAGCTGCGCCGCCGGCGCCGTCTCGGCGAGCGCACCGCGCGCGCCGACCTCAAGGCGGCGATGCGCGACGGCAAGTTCCCGACCGTCGCCGAGCTGGTCGCCGCCAGCGACGGCGGTTCCCTCGACGGCTTTGTCTACAACCTCAAGACCGGCGGCGAGGTGCGGCTCGGTTTCCCGGGCGCGCGCACCCAGAGCATCGCCTTCACGGACGGGGTCCAGGTCGCCCAGGCGCACGACCTGGCGCGGGCGGCCGAGCTGTACGCCGCCGGCTGGGAGCTGGGAAGCCCTGGCAGGCCAGGCGTGAGAGTGCATTTCCCGGGCACGCGTCAAGAACGGCTGGTCGCTGCCGACGACGTGTATGCTCGCCTCGGCGACCGGGGTTAGAGGTTGGGGACGTTCACGAATAACCATGATCGCCGTCGAACGACCGCCTGTCGAAGACCACTCAGAGGCGCCACGAGCGTCCATTCGCCCACGCGTCTTGAGGCTCGGCTGGCCTAGAAGGCTCTCCGCGGTCCTGCTGATCCTGTGCGTCGTCGCCTCGCTCGGCGGCGGCGGCATGGTCGACGTCGGCAGCGCCTACTCGCTCGAGGGGCGTGCGCAGGCTCTCCACGCCCGCTGGACCTGGATGGTCGACAACGGCATCCCCGACTCCGACCTCGCTCCGCTCCGACGCGAGTGGTCGCTGAGCCAGGCGACGCGCCTGCTCGGCGTGGGGACGATGTTCTGGTTTCCCGGCGGCGCCGACACACTGAACCGCTGGGAGCAGGAGTCCGACGCCGTCTGGGCGCGCGACCTCAGCCGCTACCGCTCCGACGCGCTCGCGGCCGAGCAGCTGCTGCACAACGCGCTGGCGCCGGAGACGCATCTGCAGCGCAAGTCACGCCTCGACGCCTTCGCGGCGGCGGCGACGCCCCTCGACTTCGCGACGTTGCGCGACAGCTGGCTCGCCGAGGCGCGCCTCGTGCCTATCGACCGCCGCATCGCCGCCCAGGTCGCCGCCGTCGGCGGCCAGATGCAGAGGGCGAACCAGATGGGCATCCGAAGCGAGCCGGCCGCCGACGTCATGGCGCGCGCCGATGCCTACACACGCCTTCTGCCGGAGGAGCGGATGGCGCGCGCGGAGATGCTGACGCGCACGGTCGTCGCGCTGCAGGCGAACCTGCAGGGCCGGCTCGACGCCGCGACCGTCACGCAGCAGAGTTTCAAGACGGCCAACAACGAGATCGCCCTCGCGCAGCTCTACGGCCTCGACACGTCGAGCCTCTCGGCGCGGGTGGCCACCGACCAGGTGCTCTTCGGGGCCGCGATGACGCCGGCCGCCTTCAACAACATCACCGACGACCTGAAGCAGGTCGCGGCCGGCGCCGACCGCCAGATCTATGTCGCAATCAGCCAGACGCACGTGATCCCCGGGATCACGTTCACCTACCAGAACCATCCGCTTAGCTGCGAAGAGGCGGCGACCTCGATGGCCCTGACCCACCAGGGCATCCATGTCAGCCAGGACCAGATCCTGGCCGAGGTCGGCGCGGACCTGCGGCCGATGTATGTCGACGGCGCCGGGCGAGTGCGCTGGGGCAACGCGTACAGGACATTCGTCGGGAACGTGAACGGCAGCGAGAGCAACTACACCGGCCTCGGCACCTTCTACCCGCCGCTCGTGCGTGTGGCGAAGGCGCACGGCGCGAGCGTCCTAGCCTACGGCTCGATGAACGCCGCTACGATCTACGCCCGCGTCATCGCGGGCCACCCGGTCGTCGCCTTTGCGACGTGGGACTGGGCGTGGCACCCCCGGCGCGACTACCTGAGCTTCGACGGGCAGTGGATCCCGTGGATCGGTCCCGTCTTTGCCTCACACGTCTACGTGGTGGCCGGCGTCAGCCCGACGCGGGTGCTCGTCAACGACCCGATCCGCGGCCAGTACTGGATCAGCAAGATGGCCTTCGAGGCCGGCTACTCGGACTTCGGCGAGGCGATCGTTTTCGCCTAGGAGTTCGACGCGAACGGGGCCAGGACGACGAACACCCGGCCCGCGTTCAGCGACGGGTAGGCCTGGTCGAGATCGTCGACCGCGTGCATCAGCTGGTCGTAGGTGATGTGGTAGCCGTGGCCGGCTGAGATGCCAGGGTCGTTCAGGACGTACGTGTCGTTCTGGTCGTAGCCGGCGACCACCAGGTAGTGCGAGACCGACCAGCCCGTCTCTTCGTAGTGCGTCCGGTAGCCGGGGTAGTGGGGGTTGCCCAGGCCGTGCGTGCGCACGCCGAAGATCAGGGGCCGTCCCAGCGCCAGCTGCTGCTTCATGTGCAGGCGGTCGGCGGGGAGGATCTGGTAGGCCCAGCCCATGTATTTCTGGGCGACCTCACCGACCTGCTGCGGAGTCAGGTCGAGGGTGGGTTTCCATGTGGTGATCTGGTTGATGCCCGCGTCCGCGGTGCGGGGGTCGATGGTCGACGAGTGGTCGCCGTGGAGGTAGCGGTCGACCATCAGCAGGCTTGCCTCTTCGCAGGTGTGCTGCCTCTGCGCCCAGTTGCCGAGGGGCGCCTGCGTCGTCCACGGCACCGGGAGGATGACCGCCGCCGGCAGGTTGGCCGGAGGCTGGTCCGTCGGCTGCCCGGAGCCATTGCTGATCGGCACCAGGTCGGGCGTGTAGTACGTGATCTGCGGGCCGGAGCCGAAGAACGCGAAGTAGACACCGGCGCCGATGCCGATGACGGCCAGCAGGCCCAGGCCGACGAACCACTTGAGGAAGCCCAGCATCCGTTCTTTAGAACTTGAAAGGGCCGGTAAAGGTTGCGCGCCGGCCGCCGCGAGTATACGAGCGGGGCTTTAGATCTCCGTACCCCTTCACGGCTCTCAACCGCCGGAAGGCAGGCGCGCGAACCTCCGCGTTGGTGCAGCAGGAGGGATTGAGCGATCGGCGAACAGCTTCGGCGTGCGACCGTCCGCGGTCCCGGACCCCCTGACGCCTCGCCCAATGAGGGAGGGGACGTAGACAGTGGGGCATACTCTCCGGGCGTGAGCGAAACGGCCCAGGCGGCGGAACAGCTCGGAGGCCGCGCGGTCACCAACTCGGTCCTGATCCTCGCCGCTCGCACCGTGTCGCGCGTCATCTCGCTCGTCGTGGTGATCGTGCTGGCGAACGCACTCGGCGCCACCAGCTACGGCCAGTACACGACGCTCATCGCCTACTCTGGCCTGGTCGCCGTCGTGGGCGACCTCGGGTTCCAGTCTCTTTACACGCGCGAGGCCGCGCGCAACCGCTCGGAGCTAGGCGCCTACCTCGGCACCTTGATCGTGTTCCGCGTTGCGCTCGCCGCCGCGGCCGCGCTCGTCCTCGCCTTGGCGCTCGGCCTGGGCGCCGGCCTTCCCTCTTTGATCCTCCCCGGGTGCGCGCTCCTCATCGCGACCGCCTACGCGAGCCTGTTGCGCAACACCTTCTACTCGGTCGGGCGCGCTGAGTTCGACGCCATCGCAGTCGTGGTCGAGACGCTCATCCAGGCCGGCCTGATCGTCCTCGGCGCGCGCCGCCACTCGGGCGTCTCCTATTACGTCCTGGCCTACACCGCTTCCTACACCTTCACGATCGTCTACTCGCTCGTCGTGATCCAGGTCTTTCGCCTGGGCAGGGTCCGGCTCGGCTTCGACCTCGGCCTGGTCCAGCGCTGGCTGCCCCTGGCGCTGCCCTTCGCGCTCACGTTCTTCCTGACCAACGTCTACTTCCGCGCCGGCTTCGTCATCCTCCAGCAGCTGCGATCGTTCGCCGAGGTCGGCTGGTACACGCTCGCGTACAAGCCGTTCGAGGCGCTGCAGTTCGTGCCGCTCGCGATCCAGACCGTCGTCTACCCGGTCCTTGGCGTCTACTTCGTCAGCGACCCGGCGCGCCTCAAGGTCGCGTACGAGCGGTTCTTCAAAGTTCTCGTCCTGTTGGGCTGGCCGCTGACCGTGGGGACGTTCGTGCTCGTCCACCCGATCAACCAGGTCTTCAACCGCTCCGGTCAGTTCGCCCAGTCCGAGCCGGCGCTGCGCATCCTGGCGTTCGGCATCGTCTTCCTGTTTGCCAACTCGGCCTTCTACGCGATGCTCAACGCGATGAACCGGCAGGGCCTCAACGCGTGGGCGACCGGCCTGGCCACGGTCGTCGCCGTCGCCCTCAACCTCGTCGCAATCGTCCTGTTCGGCTACCTCGGCGCGAGCGTGGCGACCGTGCTGACCGAGGCCGCCCTCTGCACCTTCGGCTGGTGGTTCGTCCAGGTGCGAAGGCCGGAGCTGCGGCTGTCGGTGCTCCGGCTTACGTGGCGGATCCTCCTTGCGGGGGCAATCATGGGAGCCGTCCTTTTCCCGGTGCGCGGCTACTCGATCTTCCTGACCGCGCCCGCGGGCTTCGCCGCCTATGTGCTCGCGATCTACCTCCTGCGGGTGATCGAACCCGAGGAATGGCGGCTGGCGACGGCGGCGATCAGGCGGCGTAACCCGGCGGCCGCGGTGGCCGTTGGAGGGGGTGGGGAAGCGTAGAATCCATGCGCGCCCCCAATTCATGGCTCGCAACGTTCCTGAGCGGATAAAGACCAAGGGGGGTCACCACCCTCGAGCGCGGATTCACGCCGCGTGGTCGCCGATCGGCCAGAAGATGCGCCGCACGGCAGTCCTGCGCGGCCTTGGGGCGGCGCTCGCCGTGGTGTTCGTGCTCGGCCTCGCGGCCGACGCCTACGCGCAGTCGTTCTTCGACAGCCTGCCCTCGATCCAGGGCCTCGACTCCGCCGCGTTCGCGGGCGACACCGTGATCTACGACAACACGGATAAGAACCTGCTCGCCGACGTGGGCAACCACGGCGACCACCGCCTCGCCGTCAAGCTCAAGGACATCAACCCGGTGATGGTCGACGCCACGATCGCGATCGAGGACAAGGGCTTCCGCACCAACCCCGGCTTCGACCTCGGCGGCATCATCCGCGCCGCTTTCGACAACCTGCGCGCCGGCCACGTCGTGGGCGGCGGCAGCACGATCACACAGCAGCTCGCCAAGCAGCAGTTCCTCACGCCCGACCAGACCTACAGCCGCAAGATCAAGGAGCTCGCCCTTGCCTATGAGCTGAGCCAGACCTACAGCAAGGACCAGATCATGGAGCTCTACCTCAACAAGAGCTTCTACGGCGAGCAGTCATACGGCGTCGAGGCCGCCGCCGAGACCTACTTCCACATACCGGCGTCCAAGCTCGACCTGGCGCAGGCGGCGGTGCTCGCCGGTCTGCCGCAGGCGCCGACCGAGTGGAACCCTGTGCTGCACCCCGACCAGGCCAAGGTCCGGCAGACCGAGGTCCTCCAGGCCATGGTGCGCCAGGGACTGATCTCGCAGGACGCGATGGACAACGCGGTCGCGGAGAAGCTCACTTACTACGCGGCCACGAACACGGCCCGCGCGCCGCACTTCGTCGACTACGTACTCGCCGAGCTCCGCCAGCTCGGGTTCCAGCCGGGTGTGCAGCAGCTCAACGTCAAGACCACGCTCGACTGGGGCAAGCAGCAGATCGGCGAGTCGATCGTCGTCAGCAACCTGCAGAGGAACACCTGGCGCGACCGGAACGGCGTGCTGTCCTCGGGCATGATCGCGGTCCAGCCCACGACCGGAGACATCCTCGTCATGGTCGGCTCGCCGACCTACAACTCGACCGGCGGCCAGATCAACTACACCACGATCCCACGCAACATGGGCTCGTCGATGAAGCCGTACACGTACGGCGCAGTCATCAACGCGCGCGCCGCGACGGTCGACACCCCGGTGTGGGACGGCCCGTCGCCCCTCATCTACAAGGACGCGTACAGCACGACCAAGATCTACAACTACGACGGCAAGCAGCACGGGGTGTTGCCGCTGAAGCAGGCGATGGGTAACTCGCTCAACATCGCCGCGGTCAAGGTCGAGCTTTCCATCGGCGTCCCGGCGGTGCTCACCTGGATGCGCGGCCTGGGAGTCCTGCCGCGCTACGTCAACCCCGACGGCAGTTACAACGCCAGTGCTCCCGGCGACGAGTACGGGCCGTCACTGACACTCGGCGGTTACCCGATCACGCTGCTCGAGCACGTCAACGGCATTGCGACCTACGCCGACATGGGTATCTATCACACCCCGCAGGCGATCCTCGAGGTGACCGACTCACACGGTCAGGTGCTGTACAAAGACCACCCGGAGCAGCGCGCGCGACTCGCGGTCGACCCCGCGGTCGCCTACATCATGGCTCAGATCATGGCCGACGACAAAAACCGCTGCATGATCTTCGGCTGCAACAGCCCGCTGCACTGGAGCGACCGCATCGTCGCCGCCAAGACCGGCACGACGGACAACTTCAAGGACGCGGCGACCATAGCGTTCACACCGGACCTCGCCGTCGGACTGTGGGTCGGCGACATCCTCGACTACCGGCACTTCATGGTCCCGGGCTCCGACGGTGTGTTCGTCGCCTCGCCCGGCGTGCACTCCTTCGTCGCCCAGGCGCTCGCCGGCGTCCCCGGCAACCGCTGGTACACCGCGCCGCCCGGCGTCGTCGCAGGCCCGAACAACAGCTGGTACCTGGCGGACACGACGACGATTTCGAAGCTGCCGGGCGACAGCCTGCCGACGCCTACGCCGACCGGACCCGCCTACGTGATCCCGCCCGACCCCGGCACTGGCCCGGTCGTCGCGAGTCCGAGCCCGTCGCCCTGCCCGTCGCCGGCGCCGGTGCCGCCGGTCCCCTGCCCCTGAGCTGATGTCGGCCGCTACGTAGTATTTCCGGCCAATGCCGCCCGAAGTCTCGGTCGTGACTGAACGCCTGCCCAAGAGCCAGGTCGGGATGAGCATCGAGGTGCCGGCGGAGGTCGTGGACGCGACCTACGACCGCGTCCTGAGCCGCCTTGCGTCGCGGGCGAAGATCGAAGGCTTCCGTCCGGGACGTGCGCCGCGCGCCATCGTCGAGGCGCGCGTCGGCCCCACGGCGCTGCGCGAAGAGGTGGTCGAGACGATGGTGCCGGAGGTGGTCCAGCAGGCCCTGGCCAAGGAGGCGATCGACCCGATCGACAACCCGGACGTCGAGGTGCTCGAGCTGGAGCGCGGCAAGCCGGCGAAGCTCAAGGCCACGATCAGCGTCATGCCCGAGGTCACTCTCGCCGACGTCAAGGACTTGAAGATCGAGCCGCCCGACCACTCGCACGAGGTGACCGACGAGCTCGTCGAGCGGCGGCTCGCCGACCTGCGCGAGCCGATGGCCGAGATCACGCCGGTGGAGCGCGAGGTCCGCATGGGCGACATCGCCGTCATCGACATCGAGGTCGAGGCCGGCGGCAAGGTCGTCGAGTCGGAGACCCGCAAGTCGACGGAGGCGGAAGTCAAGGGTGACGTGCTTCTGCCCGAGCTCGTGGCCGTGCTTCCCGGAACGTTCGTCGACGAGACGCGCGAGGCGAGGGTGAAGTTCCCGGAGAGCCACCGCGACCCGCAGCTCGCGGGCCAGGACGCGACGCTCCGCGTCACCGTGCGCGGCGTCAAGGAGAAAGTGCTGCCGGAGCTCGACGACGCGCTGGCCAAGAGCATGTCCGGCGGCAAGGTCGAGACCGCGGAAGCGTACAGGCAGGCCGTGCGCGAAGAGCTCGAAGGTTCGGCCCACGCGCTCGAGAAGATGGAGCGCGAGCAGGCGGTCGTGAAAGCGCTGGTCGACGCATCGTCGGTTGAGGTGCCCGTGGCCCTTGTCGACCGCGAGCTTACGAGCGAGCTCGAGTCGCTCGAGCGCACGGTGAACCGGCAGGGCTTGAAGCTCGATCGCTACCTCAACTATGTAGGTCTGTCGCTCGAACAGTGGATGGAGCAGCAGCGGCCGGAGGCGGAGTCGCGTCTCAAGGTCGACCTGGTGCTGGCCGAGTTCGCTCGCCGCGAGGGCCTCGAGCCGGCTGACGAGGAGGTGACGAAGTTCCTCGAGGGGCAAGCGGCCGAGGACGAGGAATTGAAGAGCCAGGTCGCGGCCCTGCGCAAGAGCGCGGCCGCCCGGCGCTACTTCGCCTCCCGGCTCCGGCGCCGCCGCGTGCTCGATCGCCTGGTGGAGATAGCGCCCGGGCCTACCGAGTCTTGACTGAACCTGGGCGACCCGTGTCTAGAATGACGTGATGCCCAGCATGAACCGCAGCGAGGATCCAGCCGGCTACCTCGTCCCGATGGTCGTCGAGAACACCGGCCGCGGTGAGAGGGCGTTCGACATCTACTCCAGACTGCTCAAGGAGCGGATCGTCTTCATCGGCACGCCGATCGACGACCAGGTCGCAAACCTCGTCGTCGCCCAGCTGTTGTTCCTCCAGTCGGAGGACCCCGAGAAGGAGATCGCTCTCTACATCAACAGCCCGGGCGGACAGGTGACCGCGGGGCTTGCGATCTACGACACGATGCAATACATCCGGCCGCCGGTTTCGACGATCTGCATCGGCATGGCGTACTCGATGGCCGCCGTCCTGCTCGCGGGTGGCGCGCACGGCCAGCGCTACGCGTTGCCGCACGCGAACATCCTCATCCACCAGCCGTGGGGCGGCATGCAGGGCCAGGCGACGGACATCCAGATCCACGCCAGGGAGATATTGCGCACCCGTGAGCAACTGAATCAGATCCTCGCGCGCCACACCGGTCAGAAGATCGAGAAGGTGACGCAGGACACCGAGCGCGACTACTTCCTGACTTCAGAGGCTGCGAAGGAGTACGGGCTGATCGACGACATCATCCTCACGCCGACCAAGGTCGGCCCTGGCGACAAGGCCAAAGACGAAGAGAAAGTCAAAGAAAAGGTCGCTGCAGGATGACCCCGCCGGCCACCCCGACCACATCTCATCGGCTCAGGACGCCGATACGTGTGTCATGGGGCCCGGCGCTTCGTCGTCACGCATCTACCGATGCGCTCCTCCTCGCGCCACCCCTTCCTTCGTCTCGGCGCCCTGACGGGCGACCTGTCGGTCGCCTGCCGCGATCTGTGGCCGGTGCGGCCGTCGAGGTCATCCCAGGATGATCTTCCGCCGCAGAACCAAGCGCGACGAGGTCAAAAGGCATCGACCGAAGTGCTCGTTCTGCGGCAAGCAGCAAGGCGAGAGGGGAATTCGGCTAATCGCGGGCTCGGGAGTTTTCATCTGCAGCGAGTGCATCAGCCTTGCCAACGAGATTCTCTGGGGCCATAATCCGCCCCCGGCGCCCGCATCCCCGTAAGGTCGTGAGTTAAGAACCCATGAACGAACGAGAAGACAGACGCCGCTATACGCGATGCAGCTTCTGCGGCAAGGGGCAGGACCAGGTGCGCAAGCTGGTTGCCGGGCCGGGCGTCTTCATCTGCGACCAGTGCATCGACCTCTGCCAGGAGGTCCTCGAGGACGACAACCGGTCGGCCGGGCAGAAGAAGCAGAAGACCGGATTCATCCCGAACCCGAAGACGATCTGCGCGGCCCTCGACCAGTACGTGATCGGGCAGGAGCGGGCCAAGAAAGTCCTCTCGGTCCAGGTCTACAACCACTACAAGCGCATCAGCGCGTCGAAGTCGGTGGGCGACGTCGAGCTGACGAAGTCGAACGTCCTGCTCGTCGGCCCGACGGGGTGCGGCAAAACCTACCTCGCCCAGACGCTGGCCAAGATCCTCGACGTCCCGTTCGCGATCGCGGACGCGACCAGCCTCACCGAGGCGGGCTACGTCGGCGAGGACGTGGAGAACATCCTGCTGCGCCTCATCCAGGCCGCCGATTTCGATATCAGCCGCGCCGAGCGCGGAATCATCTACATCGACGAGATCGACAAGATCGCGCGAAAGTCCGACAACCCGTCGATCACGCGCGACGTCAGCGGCGAGGGCGTGCAGCAGGCGCTGCTCAAGATCCTCGAGGGCACGGTGGCCAACGTGCCGCCGCAGGGCGGGCGCAAGCACCCGCACCAGGATTTCATCCAGATCAACACCACCAACATCCTGTTCATCTGCGGCGGCGCGTTCGACGGCCTGGAGAAGGTCGTGGAGCAGCGCATCGGCCGGCGCGCGATCGGGTTCGGCGCGCCGCACACGCGCAACGAGCGCCGCGCGGTAACCGAGACGCTGAAGCACCTGCAGCCGCAGGACCTGCTCAAGTACGGCTTCATCCCCGAGTTCATCGGGCGCCTGCCGATCATCGTCACCCTGCACCACCTCGACCAGCAGGACATCGTGCGCATCCTCACCGAGCCGAAGAACGCGCTCGTGAAGCAGTATCAGAAGTTCTTTTCCCTGGACAATGTCGAGCTCGTCTTCCAGAAGGGCTCGCTCGACGCGATCGCCGAGCTGGCGCTGCTGCGCGGCACGGGAGCGCGGGCGCTGAAGTCGATCATCGAAGAGGCGTTGCTCAACTCGATGTTCGAGATCCCGTCGCGGCCGGAGATCAAGCGCTGCATCATCTCCGAGCGCTCGATCCGCGAGGCGCTGGAGCCCGAGTTCGAGCTGGCCGACGAGACCGAGAGTCCTGTCCGGGCCGTGGGAGAGTCGGCCTAGACTGCGCCCGGGGGGCTTCTTGCCCCCACGTTCGATCAAAACCGGTCCGTCTGCGCGGTTGGTGGCCCCGGATTCGATCGAAACGGGCCGCGCCTGGCCGGTAGGCTGCACGCATGGAACTGAACGGCCGGACCGTCCTTCTCACAGGGGCGTCGACCGGGCTCGGTCCGCACATCGCGCGCCGCCTGCACCGCGAAGGCGCGAAGTTCGTGCTCTCGGCGAGGAACGAGGAGGCGATGCGCAAGCTCGCGGACGAGCTGGGCGGAGCGAAGGTCATCCCCGCCGACCTGTCGCGCGCCGGTGAGCCCGAACGCCTCGCTCACGAAGCCGGCGACGTCGACGTATTGGTGTCGAACGCCGGCCTACCCGCGAGCGGCCGGCTCGAGACGTTCAGCGTCGAGGCGATCGACAACGCGCTCACGGTGAACGTGCGCGCCGGCATCGTCCTCGCGCGCCTTCTCGCACCCTCGATGGTCGCTCGGAAGTCGGGTCACCTCGTGTTCATGTCTTCGATCGCGGGCAAGCTGCCCACGCCCGGGCTGACCATCTACAACGCCACCAAGTTCGCTGTGCGCGGATTCGGGCTCTCGCTGCGTGAGGAGCTCTGGGGAACGGGAGTAGGCGTCTCGGTGATCTGCCCGGTATACGTCAGTGAGGCCGGGATGTGGGCCGCGACGGGCCTCAAGCCCCACCCCATCGTGGGCGAGGTCACGCCGGCGCAGGTCGCGGACGCGGTCTTGTCGGCGATCACGAAGAACCGCCGAGAGGTCGACGTGGCGGGTTTGGGGATGAAGGCGAGCCTGGTCGTGCAGGCCCTGGCGCCGGGAATCGTCGCGGCCGCGGGGCGCCGTCCGGCCGCAAGCATCGCCGACGCGCAAGGAGAGCGCCAGCGCGATAAGCGGTAACATCTTCAGCACCATGAGCCGGGTAGTACGCGTATCCGTACCCTTGCCGGCTCCGTCGCGCTAACCGCGGCCATCTCGCCGGCGCACACGAGCCAGAGCAAATGGACGAAGCACGCCCGATAACCGAAACCCAGACCGAAATGCCGAAGGCGTTCGACCCGCAGGCCATCGAGGCCGGCTGGTACGCGCGCTGGGAGGGCGACGGCCTGTTCATCGCCGACCCGACGAGCGACCGACCGAAGTTCACGATGTGCTTTCCACCGCCGAACATCACCGGCGAGCTCCACCTCGGCCACGCGCTGCAGACGGCGGTCTACGACCTCCTCGCCCGCTACAAGCGCATGGCCGGCTACGAAGTCCTCTTTCTTCCGGGCTACGACCACGCCGCGATCGCGACCCAGAACGTGATCGAGAAGCAGCTCGCGCGCGAAGGCACCACCAAGGAGCAGCTCGGCCGCGAGGCGTTTGACGAACGCGTCAACGCCTGGTACGCGCAGGTCGGCGCGACGATCATCAACCAGCTCCGGCTGGTGGGCGCGTCAATGGACTGGACGCGGCTGCGCTTCACGATGGACTCGCGTTACTACCGCTCGGTCATGACGGCCTTCGTCGCCTTCTACGACCAGGGCTGGATCTATCGCGCGCCGCGCATCGTCAACTGGTGTCCGCACGACCGCTCTGCGATCTCCGACCTGGAGATCGAGTGGCAGGAGCACCAGGACACGCTCTACTTCATCAACTACCAGGTCGAGGGCGGCGGCGACGTCACCATCGCGACTGTGCGCCCTGAGACGATGCTCGCGGACACCGGCGTGGCGGTGAACCCGAACGACGAGCGCTACCGCCACCTCGTGGGCAAGACGGCGACCTTGCCGCTGGTCGGTCGCAAGCTGCCGATCGTCGCCGACGAAGGCGTGGAGAAGGAATTCGGCACGGGCGCGCTCAAGGTCACGCCCGGCCACGACCCGCTCGACTACGAGATCGGGCAGCGTCACGGCCTGGAGATCGTCAACGGCATGCACGAGGACGGCAGCATGAACGTGCCCGGTCTGCCCTATGACGGGATGCCGGCGCTCGAGGCGCGCGAACGGGTTGTCGAGGACCTGCGGAAGGAGGGCTTCCTGGTCAAGGAGGAGCCTTACACCCACCAGGTCGGCCACTGCGACCGATGCCACTACGTGATCGAGCCGCTGATCAGCGAGCAGTGGTGGCTGAAGATGGCGGAGCTTCGCGACCGCGCGGTCGAGGCTTCGGAGGCCGACCGCGTCCGGTGGCACCCCGAGCGGTCCGAGCGCACTTACCTCGACTGGCTCCGCGGCCTGCGCGACTGGAACATCGGCCGCCAGCTCTGGCTCGGCCACCGCGTGCCGGTCTATTACTGCGAGAACAAGCACACGGTCGTTTCCGTCGACCCGCCGGACGAATGTCACGAGTGCCACAGCAAGTCGTTCACGCAGGACCCTGACGTGCTCGACACGTGGTTCTCGTCGGCGCTGTGGCCGTTCGCGACCCTGGGCTGGCCGGACGACACCGACGACCTGCGTGCGTTCTACCCGACCGACGTCAACTGCACCGCGCGGGAGATCATCAACCTCTGGGTCAGCCGGATGATCATGACCGGCCTCTACTTCATGGGCGATGTGCCGTTTCGCGACGTCGTGATCCACTGCATCGTGCAGGCGGCCGACGGCCGGCGCATGTCGAAGTCGCTCGGCACGGGAGTCGATCCGCGCGACCTGCTGTCGAAGTACGGGGCAGACGCGTTCCGCGCCTGGGCGACGTCGGTCGCGATGTCGACGCAGGACGTGCGCTTCGACGAGACGCGTGTCGAGGGCTATCGGAGGTTCGCCAACAAGCTGTGGAACGCGACGCGTCTTGTCCTCAGCTCGCCTGGCGAGTCGACGGCCGAGCCGCCCGGCACACTGGAAGCGCGCGAGCACCTCGAGGACCGCTGGATCCTCTCCCGGCTTTCGGTCGCGTGGCGCGCCATCACGGACGGGATCGAGCAGTTCATGTTCCAGGACTCCATCAACGCGGCGTACGGCTTCGCGTGGAACGAGCTGTGCGACTGGTACCTGGAGGCTGTCAAGGAGCGGCTACGTGAGGGCGACGCGGCGGCGCAGGACGTCGCCTACTTCTGCCTCGACAACCTCTTTCGCATGCTCCACCCGTGCATGCCCTTCGTCACGGAGGAGCTCTGGTCGAGGCTTCCGGGCAGCCGTGACTACTTGATGCGGGCGAGGTGGCCGGAGCTGCTCGACCGGTTCGCCGACCCAGGCGCGGAGGAGCAGTTTGCCGAGGTCATCGCCATCGTCGAGGAGGTGCGGGGGCGCCGCCAGGCGGCCGGCGTGACGAAGCGGGGAGGGCAGATGCTGCTCGACGGCTCCGTCGACGGGACGGTGGCCGCGCTCGCTGCGCGGCTTGCGCACGTCGAGCTTGTGGACGACCTGGACGGTGCGACACCGCTCGCCGCGGCGCCGGGGCGGGTGAGGTTTCCGTCGGGCGCCGGGGACGCCCGGCGGGAGAAGGAGCGCGAGCGGTTGGAGAACGACCTGGCGAAGGTGGAGGCGAAGCTCGGCAACGCCGACTTCCGGGAAAAGGCCCCGCCGGAGGTCGTGGCCAACCTCGAAGAGCGCGCGACTGGGATCCGCCTGGCCCTCGAACGACTCCAGGACCACTAAACCTAGAGTTAGCGCGTGCCGTCAGTCGCCGTCCTCGGGCCGGTCATCCTGCCCCTGGCCGCCGCCTCCGTCCTCACTGTCTTCGGGCTCGCCGGCCTCGACCTGGGCCGGGCGGCCGCCGCGGCGGGCTCCTGGGCGTCGGTGATCGCCCTGCTCGCCGTGTGGATCCCCGTCCGGTCATCAGTGGAGCTCACGCTGGGGCCTCTCGGTTTCGGCTCGGCCTTCGACCTGCGCGTTGACGGCGTGACCTTCGCCTTCGGGCTCATGGTCGCGACCCCGGCCGCGATCCTCTTGACACGGCAGCCGCGGCAGTGGCCGCAGAGTGTGCTCTCGCTGCTAAGCCTGGCCGCGGCCATGGCTGCCGTGGAGGCCGGCGGCGTCGTGCTGACGGCGATCGCCGGCGGTACCGCTGCGACTCTCGCGGTGGTCCTGCTCGACACCGAGAACCCGCGGGCTCCGCGACCGAGCTGGGCGATGCTTCTCGCGGGCTGGCTCGCGCTCGCCTGGTTCGGCGTCATCCTCCAGATCCGCGGTGGGACCGCGGTCTACTCGGCCGTCCCGGTCGCCACGGTCACCGGGCCGCTGTTTGTCCTGCTCGCGGCTTCGGCCATCCTCGCCTCGAGCCTGTTCCCCTGGCGAGGCTGGCCCGCGGCGCTCTGGAGGCGTCCGTCGCTCCGCGCCGCCGGCATCACCGTCGCGACCCTCTACCCGCTGGGTTTCTACCTCCTGGTCCGCGCGTATGAGCTCGGCAACGGCCGGTACCCGCACCCGCTGTACAACGTCCTGCTCGCCGTGGTCGGCATCACCGCGGCGTTCGCAGCCGGGGCGCGCGCCCAGGCGGCTCCGACCCGGCGCGAGTTCCTCGGCGAGGTCGTGCCTGGCCTTGGCGGCTTCGCCCTGATGGCGACCGCGCTGGGCACGCCGCTGGGCCTCGTGGGTGGATTGATCCTGGTTATGACCGCCTCCGTGCTGGTCGCGGCCGTCGCGCTGCTGCCCGACGCGGCTGGGGTCGCGTCGCTTGTGGTCATCGCAGCGGCCGTGGGACTCCCGCCCGGGATCGCCTTTGCGGCGCGCGTGCTCGGCATCGGTGCGACATTCGAGGCCGGCGACTTCCTCGGCCTGATCGGCGTGGCCGCCGCGGCGACGTGGGCGACGTGGATGGTCGGCGGCGCGCGCGCGATCGGGCTGCCGGGCGGGCGCGGCCATCCTGCGGAGGAGACGTCGCCACGCGTGGCGCTGTTGATCGGTCTGGGGGTCCTCGTGGCCGGCCCGGCGCTGGCGACGCTCAAGGTCGCCTACGCGGATCCGGTCACCGCGGAGGTCCTGGAATCGACCGCCTCAACACCAACCGGCGGCTTCCTCAGCGTGGTCACGGTCTCGAGCGTCCTTCCGGCGGTGACGCTGCTGGTGCCGCTGTTGCTCTTCGGCGTCGCCGCTTACCTGGTGGCGGGCACGTCGAAGATCACCACCCAATCTCGGCCCGCGCTGTTTCCGGCCCCGGCGGCCGACACGCTGGCACGACTTCGGAAGACCGTCCGGGCCGCGACGGTGCCGGAGCAGTACCGGACGATCCTGAACCTCAAGGAGCTCGAGGCCGCCGCCGCGGACGGCCGCGCGGTGCTGTGGTTCGGCGCGCTCGTCGCGCTCGCCTTCGCCGTGACGCGTTGACAGTGGGCCACTGAAGTGGAAATCGTTGGGGCCTTCACCGCCTGGCTGGGCGCATCCCTGGTCCTGCTCGCCGACGGCCGGCGCGGCCTCGCCGCGGGCATGGCGCTCGCCACGCTCGGGCTGGCCGCTGCCTGCCTGTCTGCTCAGGGCCCGTTTGCCGCGGCGGTGATCTTTGCGGGAGGGGCGGTGGCGGCGGTGAGGCGGACGACCGTCGGGGGGCCGGGCTGGGCGATCATGCCGCCGGGCTCGACCCCGCGCCTGGTCACGTGCGTCGCGGGCGGTCTCCTGGCGCTCTGGATCGGTCTGGCCGTGACGACGGGCGATGGAGGCGCGCTGCGATTCGCCGCCATGGCGGCGATAGGGCTAGCGGGGGCGCGCGTGCTCTGGAGCGACGACCCGGCGGTCGTTCTGACCGCGGTCGCCGTGATGGCCCTCGGCATCGCGGCCGCGACATCTCTGGCCCTCGATTCGCCCGGCGTCTGGCCGTTCGCCGTCGCGGGCGTGGTCGCCGCAGGGACCGCCGTGATCCAGTCCAGGTCCCCGCGTGCTGCCTGAGGCCATCGAGCTCCTCGTCCTGACGGCGGCGGCGCTCGCCCTGGCGATCGCGCTTGCGCCCGCGGCGGCGTCACGTCGCGCCCTGCTGGCCAGGGGTTCCGTCGGTCTCGCGGGCACGGCGGCAGTGGCTGCTGTCCCGACCTTCGACCTCGCCCTGCTCGCGTTGCTGGCCATCGGGATCGTCCAGGCCGCGATCGCAGGCAGGCGCAGCCTTGCGGTGCGCCTCCGGGCGCCCGTCATCGCGGTGGGGCTGCTGGCGCTGGCGGCCTTGTTCGCGCGCGTCCAGGGCCCGGAAGTCGTACACAGGTTGGCCGCGGTCGGATTGGCGGCCGGGCTTGCGGCAGCGGTCGGCTTGCTGCCCTACCTCCACGTCTTCGACCCCGAAGAGCTCGTGTCGGCCTCGCCGGTGGCGTGGCTGGCCTACGTCGGGCCCGTGGTGGCCGCGGTGGTGGTCGCTGACGCGCAGGGCATCCTCGGCGTCGACGCGGGCGGCGCATTCGGCGCGATTCTCATCGGCCTTGGCCTGGTCAACATCGCCTGGGGCAGTGTCGCCGCCTGGTGGACGGAGAATGGCGCCGCCGCCTGGCGCTACACCTTCGTCGCCGACTGGGGCCTGGCGCTCAGCGGCTTCGGCATCGCCCTGCCCGACGGAAAACGCGCGGCGCTTCTGGTCCTTTTCACGGTCGTGCTCTGCCGTTTGCCGCTCTACATCGCATCGCGTGATTCGGTGCGCGAGCGCGTGCTCACGGAGAGGCCGGTGAACCTGATCGTTGCGGCCGCCCTCGCCGGCTCGGCGCCGTTCGCCGGCTTTGCCGCGCGTGTGCTCTTGCTGCGCGCGGCGACGCAGCTCTACTGGCCGCTGGCGCTGGTCCTCGCCGCCGGCATGCTGCTGTGGCTACCCGCATCGCTGCGGCTCGGACGCAGCCTGGGCGTCCCCAGCCGGCGCCAGGCGATCGGCGTAGCGGTCGTGCTCGCGCTCAACGTGGCGGTGGGGCTGTACCCGCTGCCTCTCCTTGCGGCGGCCGGGCTGTGATCCAGGCTCTGCTCTCGATCGCCGCGCACGCGGTCGCGCTGCTGCTCTATCCGGGCCTCCTGACGATGGTCGCGTTCGGCGCGATCGTCGAACTGGCCTGGACGCGCCTGTCCAGGCGTGACTGGGAATGGCCCGAGCTTCCTCGGCGCAGGCCCTCCCCGGTCGTGGCGACCACCGCCGTTTGCTCGGTGGTCGCGGCCGCACAGCTTGCGGCCCCGCTCAGCCCCGTGCCGGGGGACGAGCGCAGCGTCGTCTTCGCCGCGATCGCGCTGGCGTTCACGGCGTGGGCCGAGCTCGCGCTGACGGTCGAGTTCGTCGCGGCGCCGGGCTTGCTGCTCATCGTCCAGGTCTGCTGGCTCCTGGCCGTGCTGGGACCGGCCGTGCAGCCGGAAAGCCTGCGCCCGCAGGTCCTGGGCAACCTGCTGGTGCCCGGCCTGCTGCCGGTCAAGATCGCGTGCGCCTTCCTCTATCTGCTCTGCCTGCCGGCGCTGATTCGCCTGTGGCCGGTCACTCCGGCCGCGGACAAGCGGCAGCGCCAGAGGCTCCACGCGGGTCGCATCCTCACCTGGTTGCCGTATTGCGGTCTGTTCACGACGCTCTTCGTGCCGCCTTCGCCGGACGATGTGCTGGGCGTGCTCCGGTTCTTCGGCATCACGTTCGCCGTCGCCGCGCTGCTCATCGGCTTCGGCCTCCTCGTGCGGCGTCGCGGGGCTGAGGCGGCGCGCGGCCTCTACACTCGCGCCATTCCGCCGTTCGCCGTTCTCGTCCTGGTCGTGGTGGTCGCGACCTCGATCCTCGTGCGCTGAGTTGGTGGGTTACGGGCGCTTGGTACAATCTCTCGCCGTGCCCAAGCCAGAATCTTCAACTGTCCCCACGAAGTCAGAGGCTGACGCCGGGACTTCGCCGGGGCCCCTGAAAACGTCCGCCGTGATCGTGAGCGGCGGGAAGCAGTACCGAGTCGCCCCGGGCGACCGCATCCTCGTCGACCGGCTTGCGGAGGAGCCCGGCTCCTCGATCAAGCTCGGACGCGTGCTGATGTTCAGCGATGGCGAAGACGTGAGGGTCGGCAACCCGGTCGTCGACGGGCTCGACGTCGAGGCGAAGGTCATCGCCCACCGGCGCGGGCCGCGGATCGAGAGCATTCGCTACAAGTCCAAGAAGCGTGTCCGCGTCCACGCCGGTGGCCGCGCGTACCTCACGGCGCTGGAGATCATCGCCGTCGGCGGCGTCGGACTGCCGAAGCCCGAAGAGGAAGAGGAAGAGGGCAAGCCCAAGAAGAAATCGCGGGGCCGCGCCAAGGCAGCGCCGAAGAAGAGGGCCGAAACGAAGACCGACACCATCGCCGAGGTTGTGGAAGAGGAACCCCAGGAAGAGAAAGAGGAAGCGCCGAAGAAGACGACCACGCGGCGGCGCCCCAAGAAGGAGACCAAATAGCACATGGCGCACAAGAAGGGCGGCGGCTCCTCGCGCAACGGGCGTGACTCGAACCCGCAAATGCTGGGCGTCAAGATCTACGGCGGGCAGCTCGTCAACGCGGGCACCATCATCGTCCGCCAGCGTGGGACCAGGATCATGCCTGGCACCGGCGTGGGGGTCGGACGCGACGACACGCTCTTCGCGCTCGTCGCCGGGCACGTGAAGTACGAGCGCGTCGGCAAGGACCGCCGTCGCGTCACGATCGCGCAGAATTCCGAGAGCTGAGGCTCGTCAGTTCGTAGACTCCGCGCGCATCGTCGTGCGCGGTGGCCACGGCGGCAAAGGCTCGGCGTCGTTCCGGCGTGAGCCGTTCGTGCCGCGAGGCGGACCGGACGGGGGCGACGGCGGCAGGGGCGGCTCGGTGATCCTGGAGGCGACCAACGACGTCTCCGACCTGTCGCTCTTCAAGCGGCGCCGCCACTGGCACGCCGACGCCGGCGCGGACGGGGCGGGAGGGCGCAAGACCGGCCGCAGCGGCGCCGACGTCACCCTGAAGGTGCCGCCGGGCACGGTCGCCCTCGACGCGGACGGAACGCTGATCGCGGACCTCGACCGGGCCGGGGCGCGCGAGGTCGTGGCGCGCGGCGGCGTCGGCGGGCGCGGCAACGTCCACTTCAAGAGCTCGACCAGGCGCGCGCCGGACTACGCGGAGCCGGGGCTGAAGGGAGACGAGCGCGAGGTCACGCTCGACCTCAAGCTCATCGCCGACGTCGGCCTGGTCGGGCCGCCGAACGCGGGCAAGTCCTCGCTGCTGCGCGCGATGACGGCCGCGCGCCCGAAGGTCGCTGACTACCCCTTCACGACGCTCGACCCCGAGCTGGGCGTGGCCGAGGTCGACGGTATGAGGTTCGTGGTCGCCGACATCCCGGGCCTCATCGAGGGCGCCGCCCGTGGCGCCGGCCTCGGGCAGCGCTTTCTTCGCCACGTCGAGCGGACCAGGGCCCTCGTCTACGTGCTCGACGGCTCGGCGCCCGAGCCGTGGCGGCAGCTGGAGACCGTGCGCGCCGAGATGGCGCAGTTCTCGGGCGCGCTCGTGGAGCGACCGCACCTCGTCGCGGTCAACAAGCTCGACCTCGAGCCTGCGCGGCGGCTGCGCGCCCGCACGCGCCGCGCCGGCGTCCATTTCGTCTCCGCGCTGACCGGCGAGGGGGTGCCGGAGCTGGCGCTCGCAATCGCCAAGCGTGTTGCCTCCGCCCCCGAGCCGCGACTGCCGAAACCGGTGCCGGTGACACGACTGCGGGCGCGCACGTCCAGCGGTGTTTCGGTTGAGCGAACGGTGTCCGGCTTCGTCGTCCGCGGCGAGCGTGTGGAGCGCCTGGTGGAGCGGACGAGGCTCGACTCCGACGAGGGCCTGGCCCGATTCCAGGCCGAGCTCGACCGCCTCGGCGTGAACGCCGCGCTCGAAGAGGCCGGCGTGAAGCCGGGCGACACGGTGAAGATCTCCGGCGTCGAGTTCGAGTACCAGCCATGAGGATCGGCATCCTAGGCGGGACGTTCGACCCGATCCACCTCGGCCACCTGGCGGCTGCGCGCGCGGCCATGGAGTGCGCGGACCTGGACCGGGTGCTTGTGATCCCGACCGGCGTTCCGCCCCACCGCGCGCCGACCGTCGCCGGCGCGAGCGACCGGCTCGAGATGTCCCGGCTCGCCACGGCAGGTGATGAGCGCTTCGAGGTCTCGGACATGGAGGTTCGGCGTGAGGGCGCGTCGTACACGGTGGACACGCTGCGCGAGCTGCATGGGCTCCATCCGAAGGACGAGCTCTTCCTGATCCTCGGTTGGGACGCGGCGAAGCTGATGGGCAGCTGGCATGAGCCAGATGAGGTGCGGCGGCTGGCCCGCGTGATCATCGTCACGCGGCCCGGCAGCGGCTCACCGACGGCGACCTCGGAGATCCTGTGCGAGCGGCCGACGCCGGACATCTCCGGAAGCGCCCTGCGGCGGGCCATTGCGAAGGGCGAGTTGATAGAGGACCGCGTCCCCGAGGCGGTCGTGCGTTACATCGCCAAGCGGGGTCTATATGGGGGGTCTCTACGGGGATAATCGATAGGTTGGCTGCCGAACGAGCGAGGCGACTCACTCCGTTGCAGCTCGCGCGCCTCCTGCGCAGCGCGGCGGCCGAGAAGAAGGCCTGGGACCCGGTGGTGCTCGACGTTCGCGAGCAGACTTCGGTGGCCGACTACTTCGTCATCTGCGAGGGCGAGACCGACCGCCAGGTGCGCGCGATCGCGGACGCGATGGTGGAGGCGGCGAAGGCGCGGGACCGCCGCCCGCTGGCCGTCGACGGCTACGACGACGCGGGGTGGATCCTGCTCGACTTCGACTCCGTGCTCGCGCACGTCTTCCTGCCGGGGGAGCGGTCGTACTACGACCTCGAGAGCCTGTGGGCGCCGGCGGCCAGGCGCCGCCGCAAAGCGGCAAGCGCGTAACCCGGGTCGATAGTCGCGACTAACACGCACTCTTAGGCCCCGAAAGCGGGTGATAGTCGCGACTATCGCGGGTTGAGGCGCTAGATCAGCTGGGCGTAGCGGTCGAAGATGTCCCGCAGCTCTCCGGGCGGCTCGACGCGGTGCTTCTTCATCACCTCGAACAGGCTGAGGATGTGACGCACGCCGGCGAGCGTCACCCCCTTCTCGCGCGTCAGGTGCTGGATGACCTGCACCTTCGCGATGTCGCGCTGCGAGTAGCGCCGCCGGTTGGTGCTGGTGCGGTGCGGTTCGATCAGGCGCGCGTCCTCGTACAGCATCAGCGTGCGCGGGTGCGTCTCCAGGATCTCGGCCGCGACGCTGATCGTGTACAGCGGCTTGTCGAGGTCGCTGAAGGACTGATGCTGCACGCGCGGGTTGTTCATCACTTTCATCGGAACGAGCTCAAGACCTGCAAGATGGCCGGGCCGAGCAGGACGATCCACAGGACGGGGAAGATGCACCCGACCATTGGGAACACCATCCGCGACGAGGCCTGCGCCGCGCGCTCCTGCGCGCTCTGCCGCTGCCGGCGCCGCATCTCCGTCGCCTGCACGCGCAGAAGCCTCGCGATCGGCACGCCCATCTGGTCGGACTGCACGATCGACTCCACGAGGTGGTGGAGGTCGGGCACGCCGGCGGTGCTGGCCATGTGCTCCAGCGCGGCCATCCGGGACCGCCCCAGCCGGATCTCGCGCAGCACCTTGCCGATCTCGTCGCCGAGCGCGTTGTGGAAGCGCTCGGTGATGCTCAGCAGGCCCTCGTCGAGGCTCATCCCTGACTCAACGACCAGCGTGAGGAGGTCGGTGGCCTCGGCGAGCGACTTCTGGATCTGGCGCCGGCGCTGGCCGATGCGCTGGCTCAGCCAGAGCCCGGGCGCGACGAACCCCAGCACGGAGAGGATCACGCCGTACAGCAGGGCGGACGCGACCACCGGCAGCCCGAGCGGCACGAGCACACCGAGGGCCAGGCCGGCGATGGCCGCGAGCGCGGCCAGGCTGTAGCGCACCGCCTGAAAGCCCGCGGGCGTCAGGCCGCCCGGGTTGCCCGCCT
>DATEGB010000010.1:0-33881 GCA_035280365.1 Candidatus Dormiibacterota bacterium
TGACGTCGACGAGCCGGCGCAGCGCGGGGACGAGGTACTCGACGTGGGTGCCGGCCCCGCCGTAGATCTCCGGCGGGTATTCGCGCGTCAGCAAGGCGATCCTGCGGCGGTCCGTCAACCTCGACGGAATTCTAGGGTCGCCCTGCCGGCGTTAGGGTCATCCTCCGACCGCGATCGCGAGCTTGCCCTGGGTGTGGCCCGCGTTGATGTAGGCGAGCGCGTCGCCGGCGTGGGACAGGTCGTAAGTCCGCTCGATCACCGGTTTGACGCGTCCCGATGCGGCGAGCTCTCCCAGGAACTCAAGGTCCTCCTTTCGCAGCTTGGCGATGAACAGCGCCACAGCCCGGCGGCCGCCGCCGGCGGTGCTGACCCGGATCCACAGGAAGTGGCCGAGCGCGCGGAGGCTGCCGCCCCGGCCGTGCTGCAATGCGGCGGCGCCGACCCCCACGAAGGCGCCGCCTTCGGTCAAGACGCGCTTGCAGTCCGACCATGAGTGACTGCCGGCGATGTCGATCATCAGGTCGTACCGCTCGCCACGGCGAGCGAAGTCGTCCTTCGAGTAGTCGATGACGGTGTCGGCGCCGATCGAGCGGACAAGGTCGACGTTCCTGGGGCTGCAAACCGCGGTCACCTCCGCGCCGAGCGCCTTCGCGATCTGGACGGCGAAGCTGCCGACGCCCCCTGACGCGCCGTTGATCAAGACTCTCTGGCCGCGCTCCACCTGACCGTGGTCGCGCAGCGCCTGCAGCGCCGTGCTCCCCGCGACCCCAAGCGTGCCGGCGTCGACGAAGGAAACGGCGGCCGGCTTGCGCACGACCCCGCCGTCCTCGGCGACCGACAGGTACTCGGCGAAGGCGCCACGCGCGGCGCCGAAGACCTCGTCACCCGGGCGGAAGCCGGTCACGTGGGCGCCGACCGCCTCGACAGTGCCCGCGAAGTCGGTCCCGGCGACCACCGGCTTGCGACCGCGCAGCATCCAGCCCGCCGCCGACAAGGCGAATAGATCGACCGGGTTGGCCGACGAGGCCCGCACGCGGACGAGCACGCCGTCGTCCGCGACGGCCGGCCGCCCGGCGTCCTCGGCTTGCACCGCCTCGGGCTTCATCGGTCCGCGGCAGACGACGGCTCTCATCGTGGTTTCCGAGGCAACCATGACCATTCCCTTAGGTCAGCCGGAACGGCGGGTACTGGTCGGTGACCAGGGTGAACGCGTAGCCGTTGACCCGGTTGGTCCAGCGGAGGACGCCGACCACGTAGTCGAAGAGGGTGCGCGGGTACCTGCCGGTGAAAAGGATCGCGAACCACGCGGCGAAGACGGCGATGCCGGCCACGATCCAGAGGATGAACAGCACTACGTAGTGCGGGACGGCGAGGATCCACTTGACCAGCGGCAACCAGCGGTTCATCTGCCTGGCGTCCGGGTAGGTGAAGTCGAGGTGCACAGCCTGCTCCTCGTCCGTCGAGGGGTAGCGGTCGTCGAGCAGGGTCAGGTAGGCCGTCACCCTGTTCGAGAAGCGCAGCAGGTTGAGGTTCCAGTCGAACCACCACCGTGGATACTTCTGGCGGACGACCAGCATCAGCACGAGCGGGACGAAGACCGCGGCCCCGCCGATGACCAGCGTGTTCTCCGTCGTGTGGTTGCCGTCGCGGAACGTCTCGCCCGAGAGGGCGGTCAGGACAACCACGATCGGGATGGCGAGGATCGCACGAAACGCCGTCGTGAGCCGGTCGAGGGGACGGGACGGGAAGTCGACGTCGAACTGCACCGGGTAGCTGCTGACCATGTTCACTCTCCTGGTTGCATTGACTTGAGGCTCAAGACCTCGTGACCGCGCAGCGCCTCGAGAAAAGGCTGGAAGCTGCCGTGGACGGTGCAGCGAAGGATGCGTCCGTCGACCTCGACCTGGGCGACTCCGTTCGCGCGCTCGACCTGGTGCGCCGGCGGGACGCCGACGAACTCGACCTCGACTCGCTGCACCGCCATCTTGCCGGCCATCGTCATCGAGCCTACGAGCCTCTTTTCGGCCCGAAATCGGTGGAATTACCGATCCGCCACCGCCCCGCAGCCCGGACGCGTATTACCTTCGCTCTATGGCCAGGCCCTCCAGGCGCCCAGGCAACGTCCCCGCCGAGGCCACCAGCTTCGTCGGTCGGCGGCGCGAGCTCACCGAGCTGCGAAAGCGGCTCGCTACTGCCCGGCTCGTCAGCCTCGTCGGGCCCGGCGGGGTCGGCAAGTCGCGGTTGGCCCTACGCGCTGTGACCGACCTCGCGCGCGGCCTTCCCGGCGGCGCGTGGTGGGTCGAGCTCGCCGAGGTGCGCGATCCCGCCCTGGTCGCCAACGCGGTCCTGGTCGCCTGCGACCTGCGCGACCAGGCCGGCATGGAGCCCACGGACCTGCTGCTCGCGCACCTCAAGGAAAGGGAGCTCCTTGTCGTGCTCGACAACTGCGAGCACCTCCTGGAGCCAGTCGCCAGGCTCGTCGCAGAGATCATCCGGGCCGCGCCGGGGGTGCGCGTACTCGCCACGAGCCGGGAGCCGCTGTCATCGCCCGGTGAGCACGTCCTCCCCGTACCGCCGCTCGAGCTGCCGTCGACCGACCCCGCCGAGTCGCTGGAGCGGGTGGCGCATAACGACGCGGTGATGCTCTTCGTCGAGCGCGCGGAGGCGGCCTCGGGCGGATTCGAGCTGACCGCGGCCAACCGGGCGGCCGTGACCGACCTCTGCCGCCGGCTCGACGGCCTGCCGCTGGCGATCGAGCTGGCGGCGGTGCGCACCAGGGTCCTGGGTGTGGAGCAGATCCTGGAGCGCCTCGTCGACCGTTTCGCGCTGCTGACTGGAGGGGGTCGCGCGGCCCTGCCCCGCCACCAGACGCTGGAGACCGCGATCGACTGGAGCCACGAGCTGCTCACCGACGCCGAGCGCACGCTCCTGCGGCGGCTCTGCGTTTTCGCGGGCAGGTTCACGGTGGAGGACGTCGAGGCGGTGTGCGCCTGGGACCTGGCTGAGCCGGCGCTCGAAGTGCTGTCCTCGCTCGTCGACAAGTCGCTGGTCATCAAAGAGGACGCGCGCGGTGTCGCGGCCTTCCGCCTTCACGAGACGATGCGGGAGTACGCCGCCCGCAAGCTGGCCGGCACCGGCGAAGCCGGCGAGCTTCTGGAGCGGTGCACCGACTACTACGTGACCACAGCACAGCGCCAGGGGCCACGGGCGCGCTTTCGGCTTCCGGAGTGGTTGGCCACGATGGACCTCGAGATCGACAACATCCGGGCCGTGCTCCGGCGATGCCTGGTCGAGGGCGACTCGATGCGCGGGATCCAGCTCGCAACCTCGTTGAGCTGGTTCTGGATCACCCGCGCCACGACCGAAGGCGTGCGCTGGCTGGACGAACTGCTTGCGTCCGGGCCCGGCAACCCCGAGACGCTGGGATGGTCGTACTTCATCCGCGGTTTTCTGGCCGTGCTCCAGGGCGACTGGACGACGGCCAGGCCGGTGCTGGAGAAGGCGATCGCGGCGTCACGCTCCGCAACGCAGCCAGTGCAGCTGGCGAACTCCCTGACGATGGCGTCGATCGCGGCCACGATGGCTGGCGACACCGCCGCCGCGGCGCGCCTGCTCGAGGACGCGCAGAGCGTGGCGGCGGACCTCGACGACATCGCGACCACGGTCGGCGTCCTGCAGGCTCGCTCGCTGAACGCCCTGTTCGGCGGCGACTTCGACGCCCTGAAGGCGGCGGCCACAGAGGGCGCGCGGCTCAGCCGGGACGCCGGCGACCTGTACGCGCTGCACATGATGAACCTCAACCTGGGCGGCGCCGCGCTGTTCGCCGGCGACCTCGACGAGTCGAAGACCCGCTACTCGGAGTCGCTGCGGATCGCCTTCCGGATCGACGACCGCATCGGGCTCTACTACCTGCTGGACGCGCTCGCCTACCACGCCGTGCTGGCCGGCAAGGCGAAGACGGCGGCGCAGCTGCTCGGCGCGTCGGAGACCATTCGCATCGGCGCCGGCGCGACCGTGATGGGCGCGCTGCTGCCGCTCATCGCGGAGACGCGGGACGCCGCCATCGCGGCGCTGGGGCCGGTCCGCTTCGAGGCCGAGCTGGACGCCGGCACGCGGATGAGCCGTGATGTCGCCGTGAGACTCGCGCTTGGTGAGCCGGCCGATCAGACCCCCGCGGCGTCGGACGGCCACGAGGTCGACGTCCTGGCGAAAAGGGAGGCCGAGGTCGCGCGCCTCGTCGCCGAGGGCTTGAGCAACAAGCGGATCGGCGCCCGGCTCTTCATCTCCGAGCGCACCGTCGACAGCCACGTCCGCAGCATCATGAACAAGCTCGGCTTCAACTCCCGCGCCCAGATCGCCGGCTGGGTCTCCTCGGCCAACCGGTCGTGACATGCTTCATCTGCGCCACCTGCGGCGTCCAGTTCGCGCCGAGCGAACGCCCTCCCCAACACTGCCCGATCTGCGAGGACGAGCGCCAGTACATCGGGTGGTCCGGGCAACGGTGGACGACGCTCGACGAGCTTCGCCAGACGCACCACAACGAGCTGCGGGACGACCTCGGGCTCCTCGGCGTCGGCACCGAGCCGTCGTTTGCCATCGGCCAGCGGGCACTCGTGGTCCCGTCGCCTGGCGGCAACCTGCTGTGGGACTGCGTGACCGTGATCGACGATGCGGCCGTCGCCAGGGTTCGAGAACTTGGTGGTGTGCGCGCCATCGCCATCTCGCATCCGCACTACTACTCCTCGCTGGTCGAATGGAGTCGGGCGCTCGACGCACCCGTCTACCTGCACGCCGCGGACAGCCGGTGGGTGATGCGGCCCGACCCGTGCATCGAGCAATGGAGTGGAGAAACCAGGGCGCTGTGGGACGGCATGACGCTCGTTCGCGCCGGCGGCCACTTCGAGGGCGGCACGGTGCTGCACTCGCCGGCGGGCGCGGAAGGACGGGGCGCGCTGCTGGCCGGCGACATCCTCCAGGTGGCCCAGGACCGCCGCTACGTCAGCTTCATGTACAGCTACCCGAACTACATTCCCCTGTCGGCGACGGAGGTGAACCGCATCGCCGGCACCGTCGAGCCGTTCGAGTTCGACCGCATCTACGGCGCGTGGTGGGACCGGAACGTGAAGTCGGACGCGAAGGCGGCCGTGCGCCGCTCGGCGCAGCGCTACATCAGCAGGCTGCGGGACTGACGGCCGACGCTTCGCTTGCATCCATCGCCGGCGAACGGTCGATATTCCGCGCCCGGAACGGTGCATTCGCCGGCGATGGACGGGTTGGCAACGAACCTCGATGGGTTGAAGCGCATCACCGAAGCTCAGCCAGGCGCTCGGCGACGCTGCCGGCGTGTGGCAGGCGCGCCTCCGCGCCTTCGCGCAGGAGCGCACCCACGGCCGCGGCGAGGGCTGCGCGGAGCGGCTCAGCCTGGACGGCGCCGACATGCGCGCCGGCAAAGCGGGCTAGCGTCTCAGGTGAAAGTTCGTCGTAGCCGCGCGCCTGTGCCGCGGTGCGTCCCTCGCGCAGACAGGCCAGCGAGAGCGCGTGGTCGCGTACCGCGCCGACGTAGTGCTCAGCCTGCCAGACCCGGCCGCGCTCGATACACGCTCGCGCGTGAAGGGCGTAGATCACGCCCCACCCGAAGAGGTCCGTGGCGTTCGTGGGCGTGGGGATGAAAAGGCCTCCTGCGGCCGGCGGCTTCCCCGCCTTCGGCTCCGCCGGCGCGGTTTCGCCGAACAAGAGGCGGAATCGCGGCCCCGCCGGACGAAATTCTGCCGCGGGCGACATCGAGAGGTCGAACTGAAGCGCGTCCGCAAGCAGAAACACCCTGTAGGTAATCGGGTCACGCTCGAGGTCGACCAAGCGCACGGCGTCGATTTCGTCCCCGAGCGTGCGCGTCCAATCGTCGAGCACGGCCGCCACCGCCGCGCGGCCGTCGATGCCGAAGGTGAGGTCCAGGTCGGAGTAGCGGTCGCCGCCGCCGTCGACAGCGAGCGACCCCACCAAGGCGCCGGCGACCACGCGCTCGTCCTGCTTCGCGAGCCGGAGCACGCGGTCGCGGAGAGCATCGCGCTGCTCGACGGTGAACACCGGGCTGGAGGTCAGTGCCTCCTGCGCCACTGCGCGAAGGGATTCGGCTTCTTGGCGACGCCGGGCGGGAGTGTCGAGTGCTTGCCGATGCCCGCGGGGTAAAGGGCACCGCCTCCTGTACTCGGGGGACCGGCGCCGGGTTGCCCGCCACCCGCCGGCGAGGACGAGGTGGATGGCGCCGGACCGGAGCCGGGTGCGGGCGAGGGGGACGACGTGACGACGGGCGGGATCGTAGCCGAAGACGGCGGCGTCGATTGAGTCTGCGATTGCCCGACCTGGGACGGTGTCGCGACGACCGCAACTTGCGACTTGTTCGACGGCCCGTACAGAAGCACGGCAGCGCCCGGGCCGGCGAGGCCCGCGACCACGAACGTGGCGGTGGCGCCCGCCGTGACAAACCCGGAGAGCGAGCGCGAGCCCAGCTGGGAAAGACGCCACGAGACCGGCGCGAGCAGCGGTACCTCGGCGAGCACCGCGCCGAGACCGACGATGGGCCACAGGCGGCCCAGCGAGATGGCGAGAAACGCCCGCACGACGTCGGGGTCGAAATGAGTGCCCGACCTGCGCACGAGCTCCTCCCGCGCGGCTCTCACGGACAGCGGTTTCCGGTACGGCCGCCCGGCCGTCATCGTCTCGTAGCTGTCCGTCACGGCAACGATTCGGCCGCCGAGTGAGATGGCGCTTCCCCGCAGCCCGTTGGGATACCCGGTGCCGTCGAATCGCTCGTGGTGGTCGCGCACTGTGGCGGCCCACTCACCAAGCCACCTGTGCAGCGGGGCGATCAGGCGGTAGCCCTCGATCGGATGAGTGCGCAGGCTCTCGAGCTCCTCGTCGTCAGGAAGCTCAGGCTTGTTCAGGATCTGGGGCGCCACCGCGAGCTTCCCGATGTCGTGCAGCAGCGCCGCCCAGCGCAGGCGATCGACGTCACGCTCGTGGAGATGAAGCTCGCGCGCCACAAGGTCGGTGAACATGCGGACCCGCTCGGAGTGGCCGCGCGTCCGGCTGTCGTGGATGCTCAGAGCCACCGCCAGCTCGAGGATGAGCTGGGCCCGCTCGCCGCTCTGGGGGTCGGCCCTTTCGCGGAGCCTGCGGAGGTCCTTCTCGATCTGCACCCGGTCGCCCTTGCGCCGGAGGATGGCGAGGCGCGAAGGGACCGAGTCGGGAAAGGCCAGGGTGAGGTCGAGCAGCGTCGCCAGGGGCAGGGTTCGCTGGAGCAGCTCGGTGGTGAGCGCCCAGGTGGCCATCGTGGCCGCCACGAAAAAGACGAACCACATGGCCGTTCCGGCCAGGCCGGCGGGAAGCGGGACTGTGCGGCTGAACAGGATCGCCACACCGACTGCCGCGATGGCCGGCGCCAGAATCGCGGCGAGCCGGATGGCGCCCCGGAGCACCGGGCGCCGGCGCCAGCGTCGCTCCGCCGGCTCCGCCTGCGTGGGCGGCGTGGGCTCAGACGGCGGAGCGACGGGCTCGGCCTCCGTCAGCATGGTACAAGTCAAAGATAGACGGCAAAGGCGGAGTAGTCTCGACTCGATGATCAGGGTCGCGGTCACGTTGCCGGCCGCGCTGGCCGACGCGGGAGACTTTCTCGCCGACGTCCGCGCTCTCGAGGCGGCGGGCGCCGACACCATCGGCGTCGCTGGTGATTCGCCCGAGCGCTGGGTCCTCCTGGGAGCGATCGCGGCGGTCACCGAGCGCGTGCGGCTGCACACGTCGGGTCCCGCCCCTGAAAGCCTGCGCGCGCTGAGTCACGGCCGCCTTGTCACCGAGCGCCCCCCAGGGGAGACCTGGACCGAGGCGCCCGTTCCCCCAGACCGCGACTCCTGGACGGAGATGCTGCGGGACCGGGAGGCCGCGGGTGTGACAGGGATCATCGTGCCCTGGGATCCGCGCCTCATCGACCTTCTGCGCAACCCTGACCCGGACGACCGCGGCGACCTGCTCATGTCGACCGGCTGACTTGACTTCCCAACAGGCCTGAGCTAGCGTCCAGTCTCGGGAGGAAGACAACTGACGACCGTTTCGCGTCGGGATTTCCTCAAAGTGGGTGTAGCCGGTGCGGGGGCATTGGCGGCCTCCGGTCTCGGCTTCGATGTCGCGTTGGCGGAATCGACCCACGTCAAGCAGAACCTGCGGATCGCCGGCGCCAAGGAGCTGCACTCGGTCTGCCCGTACTGTGCGGTCGGGTGCTCGTTGGTGGCCTACACGCGCCAGAACAGCAACGGGACGAGCGAGCTGCTGCAGATCGAGGGCGATCCCGACAGCCCGGTCAACGAAGGCCGCCTCTGCCCCAAGGGCGCGACGGCCATGCAGCTCGCCATCTCCCCGCGCCGCGTCGAGACCCCGCTCTACCGGCCGGCCGGCGGAGCGAACTGGCAGAAGGTCTCGTGGGACGACATGCTCGACAAGATCGCAAGGAACATCAAGTCATCTCGCGACGCGACGTTCGTCACTACGGACGGCAACGGCAACACGGTGAACCGCACCGAAGGCATCGCCTTCGCGGGAGGCGCCGCGTTCAGCTCGGAGGAGGGCTATTTCGCCACCAAGCTGATGCGGGGCCTGGGACTGGTACATCTAGAACAGCAGGCCAGGGTTTGACACGGCCCCACGGTGGTCAGTTTGGCCGCCACGTTCGGAAGGGGAGCGATGACCAACCACTGGCGCGACATCAAGAACGCCGACCTGATCCTGATCAACGGCGCCAACCCGGCTGAGGCGCACCCCGTCGGCTTTCAGTGGTTCATGCGGGCCAAGCTCGACCGCGGAGCGAAAATCATCCACGCCGACCCGCGCTTCACCCGCACCTCGGCCGTCGCCGATATGTACCTGCGCATCCGCACCGGCAGCGACGTCGCCTACTTCGGCGGGCTGATCAACCACGTTCTGCAGAACAACCTCTTCCACAACGAGTACGTGAAGAACTACACGAACGCCTCGTTCATCGTCAAAGACGAGTTCGCGTTCAACGACGGCCTCTTCTCCGGATACGACGCAACCAAACGCTCCTACAACATCGCGAGCTGGAGCTACAAGACGGACCCCGCCACGGGTTTCGCGATGCGCGACAAGACCTTGCAGGACCCGCACACCGTGTTCCAGCTGATGAAGCAGCACTATTCGCGCTATACGCCGGAGATGGTGTCGAGCATCACCGGCATCCCCGCCGCCGACTTCCAGAAGGTCGCGGACCTCGTCGGCCAGATGGGCAAGCCCGACAAGGTGATGACGATCGTCTATGCGGTCGGTCTCACCCACCACACCACCGGCGGCCAGCTCATCCGCTCCGGCGCCGTGCTCCAGCTGCTGCTGGGCAACATGGGCCGGCCGGGAGGCGGCATGAACGCCGAGCGCGGCCACGCCAACATCCAGGGCAACACCGACCACGCCATCTCGTGGGAGATCCTCCCCGGCTACCTCAGGATCCCCGCGCCCGGGCAGAAGAACCTCAACGACTACGTGGCCCAGAGCGCGCCCAAGAAGTCGGACAAGAATTCGTGGAACTTCTTCGGCACCAACTACCGGAAGTTCATGGTCAGCACGCTCAAAGGCTGGTACGGCGACGCGGCGAAGAAGGACAACGAGTTCGCCTTCGACTTCGTCCCGAAGCCCGCGGGCAACTCGTCGTGGATGTCGATCTTCGACCAGGCGCTGAAAGGAAAGATGCAGGGCTTGATCCTGTCGGGCATGACCGCGGCCAGCATTGGGCCCGACAGCAACCAGGTGCGCGACGCTCTGGGCAAGCTCAAGTGGCTCGTGGTCATGGACGCGCTGCCGACAACGAGCTCCGAGTTCTGGCACGCGCCAGGCGTGGACCCCGCATCGATCAAGACCGAGGTCTTCATGGTCCCGACGACGCACTGGATCGAGAAGGACGGCTCGTTCGTCAACAGCGGGCGCTGGTCGCAGTGGAAGGACCAGGTCCTGCCGCCGCAGGGCCAGGCGCGGCACGACCACTGGATCCTGGCCGATGTCTTCCAGCGGGTGAAGAATCTGTACCAGTCCCAGGGCGGCAAGTTCCCGGACCCGATCATGGCCATGACCTTCGACTACAAGAACGCGACCAGGCCCGAGCTCGACGAGATCGCGAAGGAGGTCAACGGCAAGGACCTGACGACCGGCAAGCAGATGGCCTCTTTCGCGCTGCTGAAGGACGACGGCACGACGACTTGCGGCGACTGGATCTACACAGGCAGCTACACCGAGGCCGGCAACCTGATGAAGCGCCGTCAGGGCGTCCAGGACGTCAAGGCCAACGATCCGACCGGCATGGGCTTCTTCTCCAACTGGGCCTGGAGCTGGCCGCTCAACCGGCGCGTGATGTACAACCGCGCGTCCGCGGACCTCGATGGCAAGCCGTGGGACCCGACGCGGCCTGGCATCACCTGGAACGGATCCAAGTGGGTCGGCGACGTGCCGGACTACCCGGCGACCATGGATCCGCACGATCCCAAGGCCTGGCTGCCGTTCATCATGAACGGCGAAGGCGTGGGCCGCCTGTTCAGCAGCGGCATGGTCGACGGACCGTTCCCCGAGCACTACGAGCCGGTCGAGTCGCCGGTGCAGAACCCGCTGCATCCCGCGAACTCCGCCTCGCCTGTCGCGTTCCTCTACGACAAGGCGGCGGGCAGGCCAGACCGGTTTGGCACGGCCAAGGAGTTCCCCTACATCGCCACCAGCTACCGCCTCACCGAGCACGAGCACTACGTAACTCAGCACGTGCCGCACCTCGTACAGCTGCAGCCGAAGCCTTTCGTCGAGATTCCGCAGGAGCTGGCGAGCGAGAAGGGGATCAAGAGCGGCGACCAGGTGCGGGTGTTCTCCAAGCGGGGCAAGGTCGAGGTGCTCGCCGTCGTCACCAAGCGGCTGGGCGCGATGACCGTCGCCGGGCAGAAGGTGTACCAGATCGGGATCCCCATCCACTGGGGCTACGTCGGGGTGTCCGCGGACGGCGACCCGAGCAAGGGTCGGTACTGGCTCGCCAACGCGCTGACGCCTTTCGTCGGCGACGCCAACGCGCGCACGCCCGAGTTCAAGGCGTTCCTGGTCAACCTGGAGAAGATGTGATGGCGGTCGCCATCGCGGGCGCTGACGTCTGGACCGACCGCCGCCACCGCGTGGCCGAGCTGCGGACGCGCCATGGCTTCGCCCGCCAGCTGCTCGATTTCTACGGCGCCCTGCTCGGGGTCCAGGAGAAGGCGTTCGTCGAGGCGACCGAGTCCGCGCCTCCGGCCCATGCCCTGGACGCATACGTCGCCGAGGTGGTCTTTCCGAGTGTCGTCGACGTCAGCGTCGCCGCCGGCCCGGACCGCCTGCGCGTCGAGGTCATCGACCGGCTGGCGAGCGGGGAGCCGCGGGAGATCGTCGCCGGCTGGATGGAGTTCGAAGAGCAGTCGGCCGTCGACCGCTTCCTGGCCCGCGCGTCTTTGAGCCCCGTGCTCGAAGCGCTCGGGCCGCCGGCGAGGGCGCAGTGCCGGGGACCGCGCGACGTCAGGCACTGCCCCGAATGCGGCGGGCCGCCCCAGCTCGGCTTCTTCGCCCGGTCGACCGACGACCTCGCCACCGGCCCGCGGTTTCTCCAGTGCGCACGCTGCGCGGCGAGCTGGGGTTACGCCCGGATGACGTGCGCCGCCTGTGGCGAGGACTCGAGCGCAAAGCTGAGCGTCTTCGCCGAGCACGGCACCACCTCGGGCGAGCGTGGGAGCGTGGTCCGCGGGCTGCCCGGCGGCAGAGCGATCGACCAGCGCGACGCGGTGTTCCCACACATCCGGATCGAGGCGTGCGATTCCTGCCGGCGCTATCTCCTGAGCGTCGACCTGGCGGCCGATCCGTCGGCGGTGCCTCTGGTAGACGAAGCCGCCGCGATCCCCCTTGACCTCTTTGCCCGCGAGCGCGGCTACAGCAAGATCATCACCAACCTGATGGGTTTCTGAGAATGGCACCAACCATCCAGGCCGGCCAGGCGTACGGGTTCTTCACCGACACCAGCGTCTGCATCGGCTGCAAGGCCTGCGAGGTAGCGTGCAAGGAGTGGAACCAGCTCCAGGGCAACAGCCCCGCCTTCCTCGCCGACAGCTTCGACAACACCGGCAGCCTCGACGCCCAGAACTGGCGCCACGTCAAGTTCGTCGAGCACGTGCCGGACGCGCCGTCGACGCAAGGCAACGGGACGGCCTGGCTGTTGATGTCCGACGTCTGCAAGCACTGCAAGCAGGCGAGCTGCATGGAGGTCTGTCCGACCGGGGCGATCATCCGCACCGAGTTCGACACCGTCTTCATCCAGCAGGACGTGTGCAACGGCTGCCGCAACTGCGTCGCCGCGTGTCCGTACGGCGTGATCGGCATGAACCAGCAGACCGGCACCGCGCACAAGTGCACCCTCTGCTACGACCGCCTCCAGGGCGGCCTCGAGCCCGCGTGCGCCAAGGCATGCCCGACGCAGTCGATCCAGTTCGGCCCGCTGGCCGAGCTGCAGAAGGCCGCCGACGTCCGCCTGGCCGCGCTGCACACGCAGGGCCAGGCCCAGGCGCAGCTCTACGGCCGCGACGATTCCGTGTACGGCGGCCTGAACGCGTTCTTCCTGCTCATGGACAAGCCCGAGACCTACGGGCTTCCCAACAAGGACAACGCGAAGCTGCCCTCGCGCAACAACGCCGGCGGCTACGTGGGCGCCGCTCTCGCGGCCGCCCTCGCCGTGGTCGGGGGCCTGGTGGCGTTCCGGCGAAGGGTCACGGGCTGATGGACTACCTCGCCGCCGAGCATTTCGTCCGCGCCCCGCAGTGGACCTGGTACATCCTCTTCTATTTCTTCTTCGCCGGCCTCGCGGGTGGTTCGTACGTCGTCTCGACGCTGCTGCGCCTGTCGGGCGACCCTCGCGACGAGCCGGCCGCGCGGATCGGTTTCTACGTGAGCTTCTTCGCCACGCTCATCTGCCCCATCCTCCTCACCGCCGACCTCGCCGCGAGCTGGACCAGGTTCTGGCACATGCTCGTCAACGTCACGCCGGGCGATACGAGCCTGAGCTTTAAGTACTGGTCCCCGATGTCGGTGGGCGCGTGGGCGCTGCTGGTCTTCGGCTTCTTCGCGACCGTCTCCGCGATCGACGCGCGAATCAGGGTCATCCCCATGTTCCTGGACCGCGTGTTCAACGTGGTCGGCGCGATCCTGGGCCTCTTCATCGCCTCGTACACCGGCGTGCTGCTCAGCGTCAGCAACCAGCCGGTGTGGAGTGACACGTGGGCCCTCGGCGGCCTCTTCCTCGCCTCGGGGTTGAGCGGCTCGGCCGCGCTCATGGCGCTACTGGTCCGTAACCGGCCCGACGCCGCCTTCAGCCTCGGCCGGATGCACCAGGCCGACGGCTACTTCTCCGCTCTCGAGCTGGCGCTCATGATCGTCTTCTTCGTCACCGTGGGGGCGGCGGGTCTCCTCGACCGCGAGCTGGTCTGGTTGCCGCTCTGGGCGATCGCTGTCGCGGGCGTCGCGGCCTCCCTCGTCGAGGCGCGCGGTCACATGCGCATACGGGCGAGCGGCGAGGCCGCGACCATAGCCGGCGTTCGCCTGGACACGCTCGTCGTCTCGGTCCTGGTGCTCCTGGGGATCCTCGCCCTGCGGGCCGCGGTGATCTTCAGTGCTCAGTAAAAGCCCCCAGGTTGAAAAGGAGCAGATCCTCGACGTCCTGTCGGCGATCAAAGACCCCGATCTAGGCCGCGACGTCGTCAGCCTCGGCATGATCAAGGACCTCGCCATCGACGAGGGCGGCCGCGTCAGCTTCACCTTCGAGCTCACGACGCCCGCATGCCCGGTCCGCGACCGCTTCCAGACTTTGGCCCAAAAGCTGGTCTCCGAGATCCCGGGCGTCACCGCCGTGGACCTCAAGATGACGGCCAACGTGCGGCCGGCGTTCAACGGAAACCGCGAGCCGGCGATCCCCGGCGTGAAGCACGTCATCGCCGTCGGCTCGGGCAAGGGGGGCGTGGGCAAATCCACGGTCGCGGTCAACCTCGCGGCCTCCTTGCAGCTGTCGGGCGCCCGGGTGGGCCTGCTCGACGCCGACATCTACGGGCCGTCCGTGCCTGGGATGCTCGGGGTCGGCGACCAGCCCCAGGTCCGCGAGCAGCGCCTCGTGCCGCTGGAGGCCTACGGGATGAAGCTCATCTCCATCGGCCTACTCGCGGGCGCGGACAAGGCCATGGTCTGGAGAGGGCCGCTGGTTGCGCGCGCCATCGAGCAGATGCTGGGCGACGTGTGGTGGGGCGAGCTCGACTACCTGGTGGTCGACCTTCCGCCCGGCACGGGAGACGCATCGTTGACCCTCGCCCAAGCCGTGCCCCTGACAGGCGTGGCCATCGTGTGCACGCCGCAGGAGGTGGCGTTGAAGATCGCGCTGAAGGCCCTGCAGATGTTTCGCGGGCTCAACGTGCCGCCTCTCGGCCTGATCGAGAACATGAGCTGGTTCGTCTGCGACGACTGCGGCAAAGAGCACTTCATCTTCGACCACGGGCGGGCGGAGCGCGCGGCCCAGCGGCTCGGGGTGCCGTACCTGGGCGCGATCCCGCTCGAGGGCTCGATCCGCGAAGAGGCCGACGCCGGCGCGCCGGTCGTGGCCACGCGCCCGGACACCCCGGGGGCGCAGGCGCTGCGGAACGTGGCTTCGGCGCTGGCGGCCAGGATCTCCGTGCAGAGCTATCGCCGGCTGCCGGTGATCAGCGTCAGATAGCTCAGAGCCCGGGGATCTCTCGCTCCAGCTTCTGGCGCACCTCCTGTATGAACTCGGCGACTGCCACCTCGTCGAGGTCGGGCATGGCGACGCGAAGGCGCTCCGCCGCCACGCCGGCGAGGTAGCTCGTCAGGGGAGCGAAGCGGCGCTCCTGCGTGTGCGCGGCAACGCGAGCCAGCTCCAGCAGCTCGAGAGCGACGCGCGAGTCGAGGGTCGGTGTCGTGATCTTGGCGCCGCGGCGCTCCGCGGCCTGCACCCACTGTTCGCCTAGCGACTCGAAGAACTGATTCATCCCAGACACCTATAGCATGGTCGGCATGAGCGAGATGGCCGTGCTGGTGATCAGGGTCAGAAAGGGGCAGGCCGCCGAGTACGAGAAGCTGTTCGAAGCCGACGAGCTGCCGCGTTGGCGCGATTACCACCGGCGTGGGCTGTTCAAGAGCGCGCGGATCTTTCGCTCCGCGTTCGGCACCCACGAGCGCGACGACATCGCCAACTACGTGATCGCCGTCGAATCAGCTGAAGAGGGTCACCACGAGCACGACAACGATCCCGGCTTCCAGGCCTTCAACCGCGATGCCGACGCATTTCAGCCCGAGGATCCCTTCGTGTTCGGAGGTGAACCGCTCTTCAGCGTCGGCTGACCTACTCGTCCAGCCGCAGGACGACCTCGCTGCCGAGGAAGTTCGCGCGGGCAAGCCCCGCCGAGCGGTCGATCTGGATCTGGAAGCTGGGAGACTCGCCCTTCAGCAGGTCCGGCTGGTTCGCGATCTCGCCGGTGACGAGCACGGTGTCGCCCGAGGAAACGACGTCGGTGACCCGTATCGACCTGGCAGTGCCCGGAAAGACGATGCCGGTCTTCGCCTCTGGGGCGCCGGCGTGAATGCTCTTGGCGAGCTGCCCGGTGCGCGCACTCAGGTCGACGTGTCCCTCGACCACGTACGAGGCGTACGCGGGCAGCGGAGCGCTCGGCATTCCCGTCACCGCCCGGAAGCGAAGCACATCCTTCTTCGTCCAGGCGAAGAATCCCCCCACCGGAAGGGCTGCGGCCGCGGCGGCCGCGGCGGCCGCCGCGGTCCCCAGCCCGGCCATTTTCAAGAAGTCGCGTCGATCGATGGTCTTCATGCCTTCCTCCTAGTGCGGGGCGCCGAGATAAGGAAATTCCGATAGGTAGTCGGAATGGGGGCCGACTTTGTCGGTTGTCAGGCTCCCGCCGGTGACCAGGCTCAGCGAGATGTCGATCACGTCGTCTTGCAGGCGGCGCCCGTTCAAGGCCGCGTAGCTCGTGGCCCTGGAGAAGTCGTAGTTCAGCACGTCGGGCAGCAGGACCGTGGCCAGCGCCGGTTTCCCGCCCAGCGCGCTCAACGTGTTGCGAAAGCTCTGCACGAAGGTGATCCCTTCCGTCGTCATGGCGGTCAGGTCCTGGTCGGGGTCGATCGAGTTGAAGACGTTCTTGTCTTGCCCGTGGTTGAAGACCGTGTTGATCGCCGCCCTCGCCATGCGGTCGTCGCGAACGAGCGCACCGTTCTGGACGAGGACCGTGCGCGCCCACAGGCTGGTGGTGGCGGGTGAATCCCCCAGGGCGCTGTTGGGCACTTCGAGCACGATGCTGAAGACGTTCTTGTCGGCGAAGAAGTCGCCGTGCCCGAAGTTGAAGTTGTCGATGAAGCCGAGCAGGTCGAAGAAGAACGGGTCGCTTCGGATCCCGGCGAAGAACGTGTACTCGCCGCGGGTGGTGATCCTGGCGTCGGGTCCAAACGAGGCCGGAGCCGCAGTGATGATCGCCATGCCTCCGTCGTTGAGCCGCGCCGCAAGCCCGCCCGTCGCCAGGTGGACGGTCGCGGTCTGCTCACCGTCTACGACCTCCGAGAAGCGAATGCGGATCGAACGATCGGCGACCGCGTCGCCGTTCGTGTCGACGTTGATCATGTAGATCGCGGCGCTGTCGAACGAGGACGCGAGCGCGGGCGCCAGCGGGTTCACGTTCAGGACGAGGACCGACCGGGCAGGATCTCCCGGCTTGAGGAATGCATAGACGTCGGTGATGTCCGTCTTCGGGTCGCCCATCGGAGGCCCGATGTGTGCGGTGTGGTCACCGACGGTGATCGCGATCGGGCCTGGCACGTCGAGATGGTCAGCCATGCTTTCCGAACCTCCCTGCGCACGTGAGTGCGACTACAACTGCCCATCGATACGGATCTGGGCGGCCGTCGGATCACTCGGCCTCAGCAGTCATCCCTCTGTCACATTCGGCGCCTAGGTTCTGGGTCATCTCGATTCTCATGGAGGTGATCCGATGAACTCCGTCTTCGCGCTGGCGCAACGCGGTGCGGCGCCGCTGTTGCGGTTCTCGCTGGGCCTGGTGCTGCTCTGGATCGCGGCCCTCAAGTTCGCCGATCCATCGCCGGTCCGCGGGTTGCTCGCAGGTTCGCTCCCGTTTCTGGCCGCGAACGGCTTTGTCTACGCGCTCGGCGTGCTCGAGATCGCGGCCGCGGTCCTGCTCTTCGCCGGGATCTGGGTGCGCTACGTCGGCCTCGGCCTGCTGGTCCTCTTCGGCGGGACGCTGACCATCTTTCTCGTCGCCCCCGCGCTCACATACGGGCCGCACGGCTTTCCGTTCCTGTCCCTGCTGGGCCAGTTCCTGCTGAAGGACACAGTCCTCGCCGCGGCGGCGATCAACCTCGTCGCCCTGGACAGCGCGCGCCGGCGGGCGCGCGAGATGCCAACGAGCACGGCCGCCGCGAAGGCGATGGCCGGCTGATCAAAAAAGGAGAGTGCAGATGCAAGTCGTGAGAGGAATTCGTATGACGGTCGCGGCCGGACTGGTCGCCGGCCTGGTGTCCGCGGTGGCCGCGCAGACGGCCCTGGGGGCGGAGCCGGGATTCGGCCGCCTCTACCTCAATGGCCAGGTCGTCGGCACCGTGGTGCCGCCGGCGCACGTGGCGCCCGGCAGCGGCCGCGACCCCTTCTACAAGGTCACCAACGGCGCCGCGGGACAACTCGGCATCGCCGGGGTTGGTCCCGGAGAGCCCGGGTTCCACGGCGGTGACTGGCAGGTGTTCACCGTCACCTTCCACGTCGCGCCGTACCTGCTGACGTCCGGGTCGGCGGTGTTGAGCGCCGCGGCCAGGGGCGACGTCACGGTCACGCGGCAGCCGGCACAGGACTTCCGCTGCCCGATCACGTCGACGGCGGTCGGCTGAGCAAACGCGAGGCCGGGGACCGGAATGCAAGCCGGTCCCCGGTGTTTCACTGACGTGCGCATGGCCGCAGTCAAAAAAGCCGACCTGGTGCTCGTGGTCGAGGACGACCCCAAGATCGCCGGCCTCGTCGGCCTCTACCTGGAGAGGGCCGGCTTCGAGGTCGCGCTGGCGGTCGACGGCCTGACCGCCCTGCGTCTGATGCGGGACAGAGAACCCGCGCTGATCGTCCTCGACCTCATGCTGCCCGGGATCGACGGCGGCGCCGTGGCCAGGATCGCGCGCCAGGAGACAGGCGTCCCGATCATCATGCTCAGCGCCCTCGGCTCGGTGCGCCACCGGGTCGACGGCCTGGAGGCCGGCGCCGACGACTACGTGGCCAAGCCGTTCGCACCGTCGGAGCTGGTCGCCCGCGTGCGCTCGGTGCTGCGACGTACGGGCTCGCCTCAACCTGCCGGGCCGATCCGCCACGGCGACCTCGTCTTCGACCCGGGCCGGCATCGGGTTGAAGTGGCCGGCCGGCCGGTGGAGCTGTCCCCCGCCGAGTTCGAGATCCTGGCCGGGCTGCTCGAGGCCCAGGGCCGCGTCGTCACGCGCGACCAGCTCATCGAGCGCGTTCACCCCCGCGGCGAGGGGATCGATCATCGCACCATCGACGTGTACGTGAGGCGCCTGCGCTTCAAGCTCGGCGACAAGGCGCAGAGGTCGCGCTTCGTGGCCACTGCCCGGGGGGTCGGTTACAGGCTGGCGGACCAGTGAGGCTCGGGCGGTTCAACACGCTGACCGCGCGCATCGCCCTCGCCGGAGCGCTGATAGCGCTGGTCGCCCTGTCCCTGGTCGCGGGCGGAGTCCTCCTCGTGGGTCGCGCGACCTTCGAAGCGCTGATGGCCGAGCACGGGGTCGCGGCCACCGCCTCCTACGAGATGTTCGACAGCTCCGTCAGCAGGGTCTTGCTCCTGGCGTCGGCGGCGGCGCTGACCTGCGCCGTCCTCCTGGCGGTCGTGGTCGCGCGCCAGATACAGAGGCCGGTCGCCGAGGTTGCCCACGCCGCACGCAGCATCGCGGGCGGGTCCTATGAAGCACGCGTTACGAGGCCGGTCCCTCGCGAGCTGGCCTCTATGGCCGACTCCTTCAACCAGATGGCCACCAGCCTGGAGGACCAGGAGCGCCAGCGGCGCCAGCTCATCCTGGACTTCGCGCACGAGCTGCGGACGCCGCTCACGAACCTCCATGGGTATCTGCAGGCGCTGCGGGAGGGCGTGGTGGATGCCTCACCGGTTGCGTTCGCGTCATTGCAGGAAGAGATCGACCGCCTGATGCGCCTCTCGGACTCGCTCGACGCCCTAGTCGCGGGCGGCGCCCGGAACGACGAGGCGGTCGAGTTCGACCTCGTCCCGGTCGTTCGGGCGCTGCTCGAGCTGCACCAGCCTTCGTTTCAGCGTCGAGGTCTCCGCGTCCAGGTTGACCTGGCTCCGAGACTGCTCGTACGCGCGGACCCTGACGCCCTCGCCCAGGTGCTGGGCAACCTTTTCCAGAACGCCGGGCGCTACACGCCCACAGGCGGCGAGGTTTGGGTCCGCGCCGCCTCGGACACCGAATCGGTTGTGGTTTCCGTGGCCAATAGTGGGGACGCGATCCCCGCCGCCGACCTCCCCCACCTGTTCGAGCGCTTCTACCGGGTCGAGAAGTCGCGCAGCGCGGGGCAAGGTGGAGCGGGCATCGGGCTCGCCGTCGTCAAGGAGCTGGTCGAGGCCGCAGGCGGCCGCGTCGGCGTGGAGTCGGAGCTGGGCCTGACGCGCTTCTGGTTCAGGCTGGCCGCGGCGAGGTAGCGCCTACCCCGGTCGCTCCGTTTCGGCGATCGCCGCCAGTGCGGCGGTTTTTTCCTTGTCGATGACGATGTCGAATACCCGGCCGATGACGGCCGCCCAACCGTGGATGAAGTATCGCCAACCATCCTCGAGACGCAGGTGGCGGCTCTCCTGTTGCGCGCGGGCCTGGCCCAGGAACCGAAGGTCGCCGCGATAGTTCAGGTCCCAGGCGTATCCGCCCTCAGGAAACACCGCGCCGTCGGAGATCGGCGAACCCGGCAGGTCCTTCCCCAACCCCGTGGCGTTGACGACGATCGCACCAGGAGGCAGAGCTCCGACGAGGCGGTCGTTGGTGGTGGCGCCGAGGCTCTCGACGTAATCGATGTGGGGCGCCGGACCGAGCTTTTCGTGGACCGCCCTGATCCTGGCGAGCCGGTCCGGGCTTGTGTCCACCACCGTCAGCCCGCCGGCCAGCCGCCGCTCCAGCAGCTGCACGGTGATGGCGGTCGCCGACCCTCCCCCGCCGAGGCACAGGACTTCCGCCGGTGCGCCCGACGTATAGAAGTCGTCCAGCGCGCGCGCAGACGAGATGGGATCCGTCGCGAAGGCCGTGACCGTGCCCCCGCGGCCGGCAAGGCCCGAGGCCTCCCCGCACAGCTCGGCGTACGCGTCCACCGTGTCGAACAGGTCGCGGCACGCCTCGAACAGGTCGATCTTGTGGCTCGTGACCAGGGCCCCGGCCACACGGCCGTCGTGCTTGATCCGCTCCACGACGGCGCGATACCGCCCCGCCTCGGCGTGCAGAGGGAGGTCACAACCGACGAGTTGCACGTCCTCGAGTCCGAGCTCCCTGGCCCAGGACGGGAACAGCCTCGCCGCCGCCGACTGCCCGGTGCTGACGCCGACGAACAGGAACTCGCGCAGCGTCAGTCGCGACCCAGCACGCGCGTGTACGCGGCGGCCAGGAGGATGATGATCGCGCCGTAAAGGACCTGCTTCACCGGGTCGGGCACGTCCAACAGCGTCAGCACGCTGTTCAGGACGGTCAGGATCAACGCCCCGACGATGGTGCCCGAGTAGCTGCCGCTACCGCCGAAGATCGACGTCCCTCCGATCACCACGGCCGCGACCGACGGCAGCAGGAGGACGGTGGCCAGCCCCAGGTCGGCCGCGTTCACGGTCCCGGCGAGGACGATGCCCGCCACCGCGCTGAAGAGGCCGCACAGCATGTAGGTCGTGAGCAGGACTTGCCACGCGTGCACGCCGGCGAGCCGGGTCGCCTCGAGGTTGTCGCCGAGCGCGTAGAGGAGCCGGCCGAAGCCGGTCCCGCGCAGTCCCAGGACGAGGGCCGCCGCGATCGCGCTCCACAGGAAAAGGCTTACCGGCACGTAGCCGAGGACAGTCCCCGACCCCAGCTCGTGGACCACCGCGGGCACGCTGGGCACGCCGCGCGCGAACTGCCCGTAGACGTTGAGGCTCCCGGTCACGACCAGGCCCATGGCCAGGGTCATGATCAGCGGCTGCACCTTGAAGAGCGCCACGCCGAGCCCGTTGACGAACCCGACCGCCAGACCGACGAGCAGCCCGAGCACGATGGCGCGCGTTGGGCCGTAGGGAGCCTGGCTGGCCATGATGTAGGCCGCCGCGGTGGCGACGTTGGCGACGGAGAGGTCGATGCCTCCCGTGATCACGACCAGTGTCTGGCCCGCGGCGAGGATGCCCAGGGGCGCGGCGAACTCCAGGATGTTGGAGACCCAGTTCGCGTTCACCGCACCTGGCCGGATCACCTCGATCAGCGCGGCAAGCGCCACCAGCAGCGCGACCAGGACCAGGATGGAACGCTGCTGCACGAAGCGGAGCGAGCCGGCGATCGATGCGCTCACGCCCGCCTCAGCACCGCGCCCAGGCCGCCGATCATGACCACGATCACGATCAGCAGGCCCTGGATCATCTGCCCGTAGTTGGGGTCGATGCCCAGATAGATGAGCACCGCCGGGATGAGCGACAGGATGTAGGCCGCGCCGACCGGGCCCAGCATGCCGCCGCGGCCGCCGGCCAGGCTCACGCCCCCGAGCACGATCGCCGAGACGCCGCTGAGGGTGTAGAGCGTCCCGGCCAGCGGCGACCCGATGCCGGTCGTCATCGACAGAGCCAGCCCGCCGCAGGCGGCGAAGAACCCGCACGCCGAGTAGGCGAGGATGCGGCTCCACGCCAGGTTCACGCCGGAGCGGAAGGCCGCGTTCCGGTCGCTGCCGACCGCGTAGATGGATAGGCCGGCCCGGCTGCGCCGGAGCGGCATCCAGACCAGCGGGACCACGAGGAGAAGGAGCAGCGCGTTCGGAATCCACGGCGACACCGCGGATCCCTGGGCCAGGTCCTGGAAGTCGAAGGGGATGCCGGGCGTCGGCTTGGCGAGGACCAGGAGCGCGAGACCCGCCCATATAAAAGAGGTCGCGAGGGTCACCACGATGTCCGGTACGCGGGTGACGACGATGATCAGCCCGTTGACCGCGCCCGCAATGGTGACGACGAGCAGGACGAGGGCCGCCACGCCGAGCGAGTACCGCAGGTCGTGGCCGACCATGGCGCGCAGGGCGAGCACGTTCGCCAGGGCCATCAGCGGCCCGACCGAGAGGTCGATGCCGCCGCTGAGCACGACCATCGTCTGCGCGGCGGCGGCGAACGCCAGCGGCAGCGCCGCTAGCGTCAACGTGTTCCATTCGAACGTGCCGTAGTCGGGCTTGATGATCACCGTGACGACCATCAGGACCACGAAGAGCAAGTAGACCGCGAACGTCCACCCGTAGCGCCGGACCGCGCGGGCGGCGTTGAAGCCGGTGCGGGCCTTCGCGCGGTCCATGGTCGCGGTCGCCATCAGGTGGCTTCCGCCTCGGAATGCAACCCATGCGCCGCGCGCAGCAGCGCCTGCTCGTCGGCTTCGGCCGCGGGCATCTCGTCGACGAGGCGACCGCCGAAAAGCACGATGACGCGATGGCACGCGAGCTGGATCTCCGGCAGCTCCGAGGTGAAGAGAAGGACCGCGGACCCGTTCCCCGCCACCTCCTTGACCAGCCCGTAGATCTGCCGCTTGGTGCCGATGTCGATGCCTCGCGTCGGGTCGAAGCAGAGCAAGGTCCTGAACCCCCCGACCAGCCAGCGCGCGATGCCGACCTTTTGCTGGTTGCCGCCGGACAGGCGGCGGACCTCGGACTGGACGCGGGTGTCGATCCCCAGACGCCTGACGGCGCCCTCGACACGCCGCTTCTCGCCGCGTGGGTTGATCGGGCCCCAGCGGCGGATGCGGCTGACGAGCGGGAGGGCGATGTTCTCGCGCACGGAGCGCTGGCGGAGCAGGGACTGCAGGCGATCGGCGGGTATCAGGACCAGGCCCGCGCGGATGGCGTCGGCGGGATGGCGGAACGTGCGCGACCTGCCGCCGACGACGATCTGTCCCGACTCGGGGCGGCGCACGCCGGCCAGGCAGTCGAACAGCTCCTGCTGACCCTGGCCCTCCAGCGCGGCCACGCCGAGCACCTCGCCGAAGTGGAGGGTGAAGCTGACCCCGTTCAGAATGCCCGCCTTCAGCTCGCGGACGTCGACAGCGACCTCGCCACGCGCCGCCGCAGCCGGCGCGGCCGCCTCGCTTGCCACCTCTTCCGCCACCGGGCCGAGCATCAGCTTCACGATCCGCTCCTCGCCGCCCTGCGCTGGCTCGACCACGCCGACCGTGCGGCCGTCGCGCAGGACCGTGGCCCGGTCGCACAGCGCGCTCACCTCGGCGAGCCGGTGGGAGATGAAGATCACCGAGCGGCCCTGTTCGCGCAGCCTGCGCACGACGTTGAAGACGCGGACCGTAAGGTCGGCCGGCAGCGAGGCCGTGATCTCGTCGAGCAGCAGCAACCGCGGCTCGATCGCGAGCGCGCGGGCGAAGTCGAGCAAGCTCAGCGTCGGGCGGGCGAGCTCGCGCGGCATCGCCTGGAGGTCGAATCCTCCGAGCCCGAGCTCGTCGAGGTAGGCGCGGAACGTCCCCACCGGCGTGGCAGTCAGCTTGAGGTTCTGCAGCACCGTCAGGTCCGGCAGCAGGGACGGGTCCTGGTACACGCAGATCAAACCTGCCTGGCGCGCCTCGCCGGTCGAGCCGAAGGACCGCGGCCGGCCTCCGAGCTTGATGCTTCCGCCGTCCGCGGTCAGCGCGCCGGTGAGGATCTTGACGAGGGTGCTCTTGCCCGCGCCGTTGGCGCCCATGAGCGCGTGGATCTCGCCGCCGCCCACGCGCAGGTCCGCGGAGCGGAGCGCGACCACGGGTCCGAAGCGCTTGACGAGCCCGCTCGCCTCGAGCAGAGGCGCGGACTCGCCGGCCGGGGTCACGTTGAGTTCTGCTGCCATCAAAAGGGTTGGGCGAGGGCGCCAGGCCCCCGCCCAATTTCACAGCAGATCAGGGTCCCTGGCAGGCGATCAGGTCCTGCTTCGTGTAGGTCGTGTACGGCTTGACGTCGAACGCGACGCTGTAGTACGGGTCGAGGCTCGAGTCGTACGTGGACTGGAGCTTGGCGACGCCGTCCGCCGTTGTGTTGTCCCAGACCTGCGGCGTGAGGTGGATCACGTGGTCATAGCTGTGGGTCTTCTGGATGATCGCGAGGCCGACCGCGAGGCCCGCGCCACCGATGGGCGGCGGGTTGGTCACGGCCGCGCCGACGAGCCCTTTGTCCTTGAGCTGGGCGAGCTCCTGCACGAACTTGTTGTTGTCCGCGCCCACGATGGGCACGAACGGCTTGTTCGCGGACTGGAACTGGTCGACGACCGTCGAGTCGATGCCCGACGTCCAGATCCCGTCGTACTTGATGCCTGAGCTGAATATGTCCTTCATCTGCTGGGCGGCCGGGTCGAGGGACCAGTTGGTGAAGGTCATCTTGACGACCTTGATGTTGGGGTAGGCGGCGAGCGCCTGGGTCAGGCCCTGGTGCCGGTCGGTGTCGGCCGGAACCCCGTTGATGCCGCGCATCTCGATGATGTTGCCCTTGCCGCCGAGCTGCTTCGCCAGCCAGTCGGCGCCCAGCTTGCCGTACGCCACCTGGTCGTTGCTGACGACGTAAGCGGTGGGCTCGGAGACGGCCTGGTCGACCGCCACCACGACGATGCCCTTGTCGGTCGCCTGCTTGATGACCGGGTTCAACGCGTCGCGGTCAGACGGGTTGATGACGATGATGTTCGCGCCCGAGGAGATGAGGTTGCGGATGTCCGCGATCTGACCGGCGGCGTCCGTGTTGCGGTTGGCGATGATCACCTTGGAGACGACGCCCGAGACCTTGGCCTGGGCCTTGATCGAGCAGATCATCTCCTCGCGCCAACCGTTGCCCTGCAGCGTGTTCGACACGCCGACGACGTACTTGGTGGTGCCTCCGCCACCACCGCTGGAACCGCCGCCACATCCGGCCAGGGTGAAGGCCGCGACCAGCAGGGTCGCCACCCATCGCCCGACCGGCAGCGGCCGCTCAGGAACTCTCATAGACAAGCCACCTCCTTGTGAATGTGGCCCTCCTTGGGCCTCGGCCGGCAGTGGTTCACCAGATGCTCCTTCACCTCCCTGCGATTTTCAAGTTGCGAGGCTGCGCGCGGCCCGCCGCGCGTGCTCGCGATAGGCCGCGTCGAACAGCTCTTCCGAACGCCTGGCGCCCACGACCGCGGCGCTTGTGATCACCGGCGGCAGCTTGCCGTTCTCCAGCAGCAGCTCCGCGGTGCGGACCTTGATCGAGTCGACGATCGCCACCGCGGCCAGCGTCGAACCTGGCCCGACCGGAGTTTCCTTCTGCGCGTCGAGGCGGATCATCGCGTCGCCCACCGGCGTGCAGAGGTCGATCACGACGTCCGCCTCGTCGAGAAGCCGCGCGCCGATCGCCGGCTCGACCTGACCGGCCTTCGACTGGGCGACCGAGGTCACCGCGATCACCGGGAGGCCTCGCTTGCGCGCTCCGCGGGCCATCTCCACAACCACGGCGCCCACGCCGCCGGCCGAGAAGACGACCATCACGTCGTCGGGCGCAAACCGGAAGTTGGAGAGGATGACCTCGGCCAGGCCCGGCGTTCGCTCGATGAACATCGCCTGCCGCTGTCCATTGGCTCCGACGACCTGGGTGTGGAACGTCATCGAGAGCTCGACGATGGGATGAAAACCGGGGTAGGAGCCGTAGCGCGGGAACATCTCCTCGACCGGGATGCGCGAGTGGCCGGTCCCGAAGAGGTGGACGAACCCGCCCGCGCCGATGGCCTTCGCGCACAACCTGCTTGCCTGCTCGATCGCGTCCGCCTGCGTGTCGCGGATGCGCTCGAGCAGGGCGATCCCGGCGTTCATCCAGGACTGGTCCTTGCGCATGCCTCAGCCGGCCACCTTCGAGTCGACCTGTACGGGCTCCCAGTGGCCGCTCTTCATCGATTTGTAGGCCGCGTCGAGCACGCAGTTGACGATGTATCCGTCGACGAAGTCCTCCCGCGGCTTCTCGCCCGCGATGAAGCATTCGACGAAGTGCCGCATCTCCTCCTGGTAGCCGTAGACGCGCGCCTCGTCCGGGATGGGAAACACCCAGCCGGTGTCCGCGTCCGCCTTCTCCATCAGGTAGCCCGCGGACTCCTCGATGAAGGCTCGGACCCGAGTCGAGCTGGTGTCGGTGACGATCCGGCCCCTGGTCCCGTAGACCTCGTTGCGGAGCTCCATCCCGCCCTTGGCCGTCCACGAAGCCTCCGTCAGCGACGTCCGCCCGTCCTCCAGGCGGAGCAGCAGCACGGCGTTGTCTTCGCCCTTCGTCTTGTCGTGGTGGACCATCGTCGCGCCCCACGCGAAGACGTCCTTGATCCGCTTTTCCTTGCCGAAGAAGTAGCGCGCGGCCTCGATCGTGTGACAGCCCATGTCGAGCAGGGCGCCGCCGCCAGCTGTCTCCACGTCCCAGAAGTGAGGAGCGTGCGGTCCGGAGTGCGCCTCCCGGGCCCGCACGGTCAGCACGTCGCCGATTGCGCCGCTCTCGATCATCTGGCGAGCGCGCATCACGTCGGGTGAGAAAACCTCGGTCTCCGCGTACCCGTGCATCACGCCCGCCTCGCGCGCGAGGTTCACCATCTCGGCGGCCTCGTGGCCGTTGCGTGCCAGCGGCTTGGTGCAGACCATCGCCTTGCGGGCGGCCGTCGCCGCACGGGCGGCGGGCAGGTGTAGATGGTTGGGCAGACCGATGACGACCAGCTCGACCTCGCGGTCCGCGCAGAGGTCCTCCATCTTCGTGTGCTGCCGGGGCACGCCGTACCGGCGGCCGAACGAGTTCGCCCTTTCCTCCGAGCGGGAGTAGTTGGCGACGACCTCGGCCCCGGGCACGTCGCGCAGGCCGTCCATATAGAAGTCGGCGACGAAACCGGAGCCCAGCATGCCGATGCGTACGGTCCGGCTCATGACCGCGCTCCCGTCGCCGCGGAGGCGGCCGCCTTTCGCGCCTTGAACTCGTCGAGCATGGCGGCGGTCTGCGTGGCGCCGACGCGCGTCACGCCGACCTCCAGGACCTGGAGGAGGGCGTCGAGCGTGCGGATGCCGTGCGCGGCTTTGACCTGGACGCGCGGCGAGACGGAGCGGCGCATCAGCTTCAAGTCTTCGATGGTGGCGCCCGTGGGCGCGAAGCCGGTCGAGGTCTTGACGAAGTCCGCTCCCGCGGCCTCCACCAGCCTGCAGCCGCGTACTTTCTGCTCGTCCGTCAGGTATGCGTTCTCCAGGATCACCTTGACCAGCGCGCCGGCGGCGTGCGCGACCTCGACGACCTCGGCGATCTGCTCCTCGACGTGACGGTCGTCGCCAGAGATCAGCCCGCCAATGTCGATCACCATGTCGAGCTCGCGGGCGCCGTCCTCGAGCGCCAGGCGCGCCTCGTAGACCTTGGTCTCCGTCCGTGAGCTGCCGTGCGGGAATCCGACCACGGTGCCGACCGCGACGTCGGCGCCCGCGAGCAGGTCACGCGCCCGCGCCACGTCCCTCGGCCGCACGCAGACCGACGCCACGTCGTAGGCGGCGGCCAGCTTGCAGCCTGCCTCGACGAAGGCGTCGTCGAGCTCCGGCTTCAGCAGCGAGTGGTCGATCGCCTTGGCGACGTCCCGGTAGGAAAGCCGGTCGAAGAACGAAGACATCGACTCCTCCTCAAACAATCAGCGGACGAAGCGTGTTGCGGGCGAGCAGGAAGCCGCGCTGGACGAGATCGAGATCGCCCTCGAACCTGCGGTCCTCGTGCTCGATGGAGACGACCCAGTCGTAGCCGATGGCGTAGAGCGCGCTGATGAAGCGGTCCCACCGCACCTCGCCGAGCCCCGGGAGCCGTGGCACCTGCCACCCCATGCCCAGCGACATGACGCCGTGCTCGTACAGGCCGTCGCGGTCGACCTCCATGTCTTTGGCGTGGACGTGGAAGATCTTTGGCGCGAAATCGCGGACGACGCGCGTGTAGTCGATGAACTGCCAGACCAGGTGCGACGGGTCGAGGTTCAGGCCGAAGTTGTCGTCCGGGATGATCTCGAACATCCTGCGCCAGATGGCCGGCGAGTAGGCCAGGTTCTTGCCGCCCGGCCACTCGTCGCGGGAGAAGATCATCGGGCAGTTCTCGATCGCGACCTTAACGTGGTGGTCGCGCGCGAACCTCACGATCGGCGGCCAGACCTTCCGGAAGTCGACGAGGCTGTCCTCGATGGAGCGGTGCTGGTCCCGGCCCACGAACGTGCCGACGATCCCGACTTCGAGCTGCTCCGCCGCCACGATCACGCGCCGCAGGTGCGCGTTGGCCGCGTCTCGCGTCGATTCGTCGGGGTCGAGGTTGTTCGGGTAGTAGGCGAGGGACGAGATCTCGAGGTCGTGGCGGCGAACCACGTCGCGCACCCGCTTCGCGTCGAGGTTCTCGACGTCGATGTGAGAAACGCCGGCGTAGCGCCTGCGCTCGCCTCTGCTCGCGGGCCAGCATGCGATCTCGAGCGCCTCGAATCCGTTGTCGTGCGCCCAACCCGCCACCTCATCCAGGCTCAGCGTGGGAAACGCCGCAGTCAGAAATCCGAGCTTCATCGCGCAGCGCTCCCCACCGCCGCGCCACGCTGGACCTCGACCCAGCGGCGCTCGCGGGCGCTGCGCGCGACCGCGTCGCAGACCAGCATCTCGTCGTGGCCGTCGGCGAACGTCGGGTATCCGTCGCCGGGCTTGCCCTCGGCGACCGCCTCGTACACCGCCGCGTACAACGCCTTGAAGGTGTCGGCGAAGCCTTCGGCGTGGCCGCCGGGCAGGTAGGAGGCCTTGCGTCCTCTCGCATTCAGGATCGCCGGGTCGCGAAGGACCACCTCATTCGGCTGGCCGCGGTGGCCGATCCAGAGCTCATCGGGCCGCTCGGAGTTCCAGCCCACCGCCGACTCGGCGCCGTCGATCTCGAAGACGAGCGAGTTCTTACGGCCGGGGCTGACCTGGGAGACGGTCAGCGAGCCCATCGTCCCGTCCTCGTAGCGCAGCAGGATCGTGGCGCAGTCCTCGGTGTGGATCTCCCTCGCCACGGTCTGCGCGCTGCGCTCGGTGGCGAACGTGTCGACAGGACCGGTCGGCTGGCGCCGCGTCTTGATGAAGGTCTGAAGGTCCGCCATCACCGAGGTGATGCGCTTGCCGGTCAAAAAGCTCGTGAGGTCCATCCAGTGCGAGCCGATGTCCGCCACGGTGCGGAGGTCGCCGCCGAGCTCCGGCTCGAGGCGCCAGTTCCAGTCCGTGTCGAGAAGCAGCCAGTCCTGGAGGTAGTGGCCCGAGACGAGCCGGACCTCCCCCAACGCGTTGCCCTCGACCAGGCCGCGGACGTGCTGCAGGACGGGATAGAAGCGGATGTTGAAGTTGACGGCGTTCACGCGCCCGGTTGCTGCCGCAAGCTGCACCAGCTCGGCGGACTGTTCGCCGGTCATCGCGAGTGGCTTCTCGCAGACGACGTGCTTGCCCGCCTTCAACGTCGCGGTCGCCTGCGCATGGTGGAGGTGGTTGGGCGACGTGATGTGGACGACCTCGACGCGCGGGTCGTCGAGCATGGCCTGGAAGCTCTCGTACGCGGGGGGAAGACCGAGCTCTCGCGAGCGGGCGGCGGCCCGTTCGCGGCTCGACCCGACGACCCCGTGGACCTGGACGCCCAGCCGCCGCAAGGCCTCGACGTGGACGGCGCCGATGAACCCGGTGCCGACGACGGCCGCGCCGATCTCGGTGATGGGTCTCATGCCTTGCCTCCCTGGCCCTCGACGACGAAGTCGACGTCCAGGGCGTAGCGGTCGGCCGGGTACCGGGACTCGGTGAGCTCGAGCGGCCGTCCCTTCTGGTCGAGGATCAGCCGGCGCTCCACGAGCATGGGGTCGCCCTTGTGCATCTTCAGCCAGCGCGCATCGTCGGCGCCCGCCGGTTCGGAGGTGATGGTGGCGCGACCTCTCGTCGGCAGCCATCCCGCTCCGACCAGCACCGAGTGGAGCGACTCCCTCTCCAGGTCGGCGGCCAGCACAGCGGCGGCCGCGCGACGGTTGAGCCGCACCGATTCGACCGCGATCGGCTGCCCGTCGGCAAGGCGGATCCTCTTCAGCCAGAGCACCTTCTCACCTTCCTTGAGCTGCAGCCTGGCCGCCTCCTCGCGGGTCGGCGCCCGAAGAGCGCGGCCAAGGGTGCGTGAGCTCGGAACCCTGCCCTGGCGGCGCATCTCGTTCGAAAAGCTGAGCAGGCTGTTGGCCCGGCGGTGGGTCGGCGCGTCGCCGACGAATGTCCCGCGGCCCGGGATGCGATACACCAGGCCCTCCTGCGCGAGCCTGTTCATGGCGTGGCGCGCCGTCATCCGGCTGACACCGAACTCCGCGCAGAGCTCGGCGTCGGACTGAAGCCCGGCCCCGGGCGCCAGCTTCGTTAGGCGCTGCCGGATCGCCTGCTCGATCGTCCGGTAGCGCGGGGTGAACGTGTCCTCGTGGGCGCGCCCCACCACGGCCATCGGAAGATAAATGTATAGCTATCTAGACAAATTGCAAGTAGGGATTAGATTGTTGGGGCCGAGCCATGCAGCGCCGCCCCGATCGCGCCCGCCCAGATGCCCAGCTCGCCATGGACGACCTCGACGTGCGCGATGTCTTTGATGCGCACACGTTGCGCAAGCTCCCGCCGCATCGGCTCGAGCAACAGGTCGCCGGCCGCCGCGATCCCGCCGCCGACCACGATGCGTTCGACGGCGAGCAGCGCGACGACGTTGGCAGCGCCGATACCAAGGTAGCGGCCGGCGTCGCGCAATCCCAGCTGGGCGCGGCTGTCCCCGGCCTTCGCCGCGGCCACGGACTCCTCCACTCCCGGCCGGCCGCAGGCCTTCGCGATCGCGTCGGCTTTGGCCAGCGTCTCGAGGCAGCCTCGGTTTCCGCAGCCGCACTTCGGCCCGTCGGGAAGAATCGTCTGGTGACCGAACTCACCTGCCGTCCCGTCGCCGAGATAGAGCCGGCCGTCGAGGATCAAACCCCCGCCCACTCCCGTGCCGAGCGTGATCCCGAGCATGGACGCCACGCCGCGGCCGGCGCCGAGGCGGTGCTCGGCGAGAGCAAACGCGCGCGCGTCGTTGATCAGCCTCGCCGGCAGCGCCACCGCGCCGGTCATCTCGTCGATCACGGGCAGCCCGTCCCACCGGCCGGGGATGTTGGGGATGAACCGCACCACGCCCGCGACCGAGTCGATGACGCCGGGCACGCCGACACCGATGGCGGCCACTCCGTCGGTGCCGGCGATGACCTCTCGCGCCACCTCGATCATCTGCCGCATCACGCTCTGCTCGCCTTGACGAGTGTCGGTCAGCACCGAGCCGGTCTTGACGAGACGGGCCTGATGGTCTCCGTCGACGACGGCCCACTTCAGGTTTGTCCCGCCGAGATCGAGCCCGAGGTGGAAAGACATCGCGCTAATGGTGGCAGCAGCATCGCCGATGGCTGAGGTCATGACCGTCCTCGGTCCGATTCCCGCGGGCGAGCTTGGCGTCACCGACGCGCACGACCACCTCTTCCTGCGCAGCCCCGCGCTGCCGGGTCAGGAATTCGACGACGTGGAGAAGGCGGTCGAGGAGGTGACCGGCGCCGGGCTGGGCGCCATCGTGGAGGTCACGCCGATCGGTCTCGGCCGCAACCCGGCGGGCATGCGAACGGTGTCGGAGCGCACCGGGGTGCACATCGTCGCCGCGACCGGCTACCACCGCGACGCCCACTATCCGGCGGGACACTGGGTCTACGAGGCATCGGTGGAGCAATTCGCGGAGCGGATGCTCGGCGACCTTGAGCGCGGCATGGATTCCGGCCCGGCGCGCGCCGGCGTGATCAAGGCAGGCGCGTCGTACCAGCACATCAGCGCTTCCGAGGAACGCAGGCTTGTCGCCTCGGCCGTCGGCAGCAAGGAGACCGGCGCCGCCATCCTCGTCCACACGGAGATCGGGACGTGCGGCCACGAGATCGTCGATCTGCTCCTGCGCGAAGGCGTCGAGCCCGACCGGATCATCCTCGCCCACCTGGACCGCAACCCCGACCTCGAGCTGCACCGTGACATCGCCGGCCGCGGCGTGTGGCTGGAGTACGACACCCCGGGCCGGATCAAGTACCGGCCCGACAGCCAGCTCCTCGACCTGATCGAGGGCGGCGACCACGCTCGCATCCTGCTCGGCCTCGACCTCGGGCAACGCGACTACTTCCGGGCGTACGGAGGTGGCCCCGGTCTTGGCTACCTGATCAACGTCTTCGCGCCGCGGCTTCACAAACGTGTCGGCGACGACGTCGTGCGCCGGATCCTCGTCGACAACCCGGCGCGGGCGTTCGCCCTCGCGCTCTGATGAACCACGAGTTCGACGTCGTGGTGGTCGGCGCCGGTTCGGCCGGCAGCTCGGCGGCGATCAGCGCCGGGCGTCTCGGCGCGAGGACGTTGCTCGTCGACCGCATGCCCTTCCTCGGCGGCACGTCCACCGCTGTGCTCGACACGTTCTACGCGTTCTACACACCGGGCGCCCACCCGCGACGCGTGGTCGGCGGGATCGGCTGGGAGGTCGCCGAACGCTTGAAGGCGGTGGACATGGCATTCGAACGCCCGAACACATACGGCGCGGGGACCGGTGTGACGTACGACCCCGAGGTGCTCAAGCTGCTGTGGGAGGAGCTGGCGGCCCAGGCGGGGGTCGAGGTGCTGCTGCACACGTGGGCGACGGGGGTCGAGCAGCACGACGGCCGGGTGACCGGGATTCGTGTCTGGAACAAGGGCGGCGAATCGGCCGTCCAGGCGCGTGCCATCGTCGACGCGTCCGGCGACGCCGACATCTGCGCGATGGCGGGCATTGCGTACGAGGACGCGAAGACGACACCCGGGGTGCAGTCGCTGTCGACGATCTTCCGGGCCGCGAACGTCGACGTCGAGAAGGCGTCCGCCCTGCCCAAGACCGAGCTGTGGGCCATGATGCGCCGCGCCGCCCAGTCGGGCGAGTACCGCCTGCCGCGACTCGAGGGATCGTGGCACCGGACGCCGCACCCGGGGATCGTCACGGTGCACATGACGCGCATCCCCAACGTCGACGCGACCGATCCCGAGCAGCTGACGCAGGCCGAGATCGAAGGCCGGCGCCAGGTCCGGGAATACCACCGGTTCCTGCGCGACCGGGTGCCGGGATTCGAGCGTTCGGTGCTGGTCGCGACAAGCCCCGCGATCGGCGTGCGCGAAAGCCGGCGGGTGATCGGCGACTACAGGCTGACCCGGGACGACGTGCTCAATGCGCGTCGCTTCGACGACGAGATCGCGCTGTGCGGCGCGCCGATCGAGGACCACGCGGCCGCCCCGGATACGCGCTGGACGTACGTGCCTGAAAGCGGGGTGTACGGAATTCCGTTTCGATGCCTGCTGCCCGCCGGCGTCGAGGGGTTGCTGGTAGCCGGGCGGTGCTTCTCGGCCACTCATGACGCGCACGCCTCCGCGCGTTCGATGGCGACCTGCATGGCGATGGGCCAGTGCGCGGGGACGGCGGCAGCGATGGCCGCCCGCGCCGGCTGCACGCCCCGCCTGGTCGAGGC
>DATEGB010000011.1:0-2587 GCA_035280365.1 Candidatus Dormiibacterota bacterium
GGCGCCGGGCGATCCACCGCGGCCGTGCCGAGGAAGCGCTCATACCAGCCGGCGATGCGGCGCAGCCTCTCCACGCGGCGGTCCGGCCGTCCATGGCGCGACAGGTCGTGCGACTCCTCCGGGAACCGCACGAGCTCGACGGTTTTGCCGAGCAGGCGCAGCGCCCCGAACATCTCTTCCGACTGCGACATGGCGCAGCGAAGGTCCATCTCCGCCGCGGTCAGCAGCAGCGGCGTCTTCACGTTCTGCACGTAGCGGATGGGGGACCGCCTCCACAGCTCGTCAAGATCCGGCCACGGCGGCGGACCCAGCTGGAGCACTCCCCACAGAACAATGTCGTGCTGGGCGTACTCGCTCACGAGGTTGGAGATCGACCGCATGGAGACCGCTGCAGAAAATCGGTTGGTCTGCCCGATGATCCAGTTCGTCATGTAGCCGCCGTACGAGCCTCCGCCCACGCCGATACGGTTGGCGTCGATGTAGCCGGTGCGCTCGATCAGCTGGTCTAGCGAGCTCATCAGGTCCTGGAAGTCCTTGCCACCCCAGTCGCGTACAACCCCCTGCCGGAACTGCTCGCCGTAACCGTCCGAACCGCGAGGGTTCATGTAGAACACGACGTAACCCATGCCGGCGAGGATCTGCAGCTCGTGGAAAAACGACCATCCGTACTGGGCGTGCGGCCCACCATGGATCTCCATAACCGCAGGGTGCAGCCGGTCGGGGTCGTGACCCGGCGGCTTCAGGACCCAGCCCTCGAGCTTCCAGCCGTCTGGCGCGGTGAAGTAGTGGTGCTCGGGCTCGGCGACAAAGCGGTCGTGCAGCCAGGGGTTCAGGTCGGTGACCCGGGCCTCGGCGCCGTTGGTGAACATGTAGAGCTCACCCGGGTTTGTGGCGTCTGACGCGCAGTAGGCGAGCACTTCGTTTGCGATGTCGAAGTCATAGATGCGCCGGTGCCCCGTCGCCTCGACACGCACGTTGCCCTCCAGGTCGACGGACTGAATCCCGGTCACGCCCGGGCCGCTGGCCAGGAAGTAGATGCGGTCGCCCTCGGCGGACCAGCAGATCCGAACGGCGTGGCCCGAGCGCATGTCGTTGATGACGCTGTCGTTGACCGCCTGGTCGATGCCGGCGGTCAGGCAGCGCGGCCCTCCGCCGGCCAGCGGCACGATCCACAACCTCTCGAGCAGACCGACGTCCAGCCCGTTGGGGGCGACGAAGGCGATCGCGTCGCCCTTCGGTGACCAGATCGGCGAGCTGAGGTAGAAACCACCGCCTAGCCGCCGGAGGTTGGCCTCGAGATCGACCGTATACAGGTTGAGCTCCCGCTGCAGGTCGGCACCAGGCTCGGCGTTGCCGGCCACGACCAGAGTCGAGCTGTCCGGCGACCAGTCGAAGTCCGTCACGTCCCAGGCGCCGGTCGTGAGCTGAAGCACGTGGCCGCCCTCAGCGGCAACCACAAACAGGTGGTGGTAGCGGCCGTCGACGTAGCCCATGCCGTCGTGTTTGTAATCAAGGCGGCGAACGATGCGCGCGACCGGGGCCCGGCGCAGCTGCTCTCGACCTTCGGGCGGGCGAGGATCGTCGATCACCGCATCCGGATCGGAGAGGACCGTGCCGATGAACGCGATGCGCGAGCCGTCCGGCGACCAGAGCGGCCGGGTCACGCCCTCGGCCACGTTCGCGACCTGCTGCGCCGGCCCGGTCCGCGTCACGTCCAGGACGAAGAGCTGGTCGGCGGCGCCCACCTTGCTGAGGAAGGCGAGCTTGCGACCGTCTGGCGACCATTCCGGTGAGTGGTCGCGCAGGGCGCCGCCGGTCGGGCCGACTGGCTCAGGATCGAGCAGCCTGCGCACAACGATGCGGCTGCGGTTCTGGCGCGAGTTGCCATCCGCCCAGCTGACCTGGTACGCCGCCCGCTCACCGTCAGCCGTCAACCGGACGTGATCGATCCAGCGGAATCGGTAAAGATCCTCGGCGGTGAGGGGAGCAGCCATCCCGACCCACGGATGCTACCAGCCGCGGGCGAATCCATACACCGCACGAGTACCGATGGGTGGTAAAGAAATCGTCACGATTCCCGGTTAGAAATGAGTAGATGACTCGCAAGCAGGCGGCATGGCACGGATTCGGTTGGGGATGCGTCGCGAGCATCGCCTTCGTCGCGCTCATGTACTACGCCGGGGCATTTCTGGGTCTGCGCACATTGCCTCGGCTTCTCAACGAGCCTCTCCTCTCGCTCATGCCAGGCTTCGTTTTCGGTTTCCTCATCGACACCCTCCAGCACGCGGGGAAGGTGGTCGAGGAATTCGGGCTCATCGTGGCCATGGTCGTCGTCCTCGGGGTACTCGGCGCCGCGTCGTCAGTCGCGAGCCTGCGCTGGACGTCGCGGTACCTGCCCTTCGCGTTCGCAGGCGCCGGCTGGGTGGTTGTCGTGGCCCTCCTGCTTCCCATCGGCGGCACTGGGTTTCTCGGCCTGAACGACGGTCCCGCGACACCCCTGACCTGGGCGGCGCTGTTCGCGATCTACGCGGTCGTCCTGCAGTACGGCGACCAGGATGCGCCGGGTCCGGACCCCGGCCGGCGCCGC
>DATEGB010000012.1:0-25263 GCA_035280365.1 Candidatus Dormiibacterota bacterium
CGTGCCGAACTCGAACTTCGTGTCGGCGAGGATCAGGCCGCGCCGCCCGGCGAAGTCGGACGCGTACTTGTAGAGCTCGAGGCTTGCATCTCGCAGCTTGGTCGCCAGCTCGTCGCCCAGCTCCTTCTTCATCTGGTCGAAGGTGATGTTCTCGTCGTGCCCTGACTCGGCCTTGGTCGCGGGCGAGAAGGTCGGATAGGCCAGCTTCTCGCTCTGGCGCAGGCCTGGCGGCATCTTCTCGCCGGCCAGCGTCTGCGACTCCTCGTACTCCTTCCACGCGCTCCCCGCCAGGTAGCCGCGGACGACACACTCGAAGTCGATCCGCTTCGCCTTGCGCACGATCATGAAGCGCCCGGCGAGCTCCTCGCGGAAGCTCTTCAGCACTGCCGGAAGGTCGGGGATCATGCCCGAGATCAGGTGGTTGGCCTGGAACGTGTCGGTCTGGGAGAACCAGAAGATCGAGAGCTGGGTCAGCACCTTGCCTCGGTCGGGAATGCCGTTGGGCAGGACGTGGTCGAACGCCGACAGGCGGTCGGTCGCGACCATGAGGAGGCGGCCGTCGTCGAGCTCGTACGTGTCGCGGACCTTGCCTTTGGCAAACAGCTTGAGCGGGAGCTCGGTGGCGTTGAGCGCCGGTCCGGCTATCAAGTCTTCACTCCCAGGCCGATGCGCTCGTAGGCGAGGTCGGTGTGCTCCAGGCCGGACCAGGGGTCGAAGACCTGGTCCATCCGCGAGCCGATGCGGAGTGCGACCTCCTCGTCTTTCTCCAGTAGAGCTCGGAACCCGGTCGAGGGGTTGTCCACCGCCTGCGTCGCCGCCTTCTGCACGATCAGGTAGGCGTCCTCGCGCGACATGCCGCTCTCCACGAGCGCCAGCAGCACGCGCTGCGAGAACACGACTCCGCCCGCGAACTGCAGGTTGGCGAGCATCCGCTCCGGCCGCACCTCCAGGCCGCGCAGCACCTTGCCCATCTCGACGGCCATGTAAGCGACCGCCGCGCAGGCGTCGGGGAAGATGACGCGCTCGGCGGACGAGTGGCTGATGTCGCGCTCGTGCCACAGCGCCGTGTTCTCCATCGCCGTGACCATGTGGCCGCGCACCACTCGCGCCAGGCCGCACACGCGCTCGGTCAGCACCGGGTTGCGCTTGTGCGGCATCGCCGAGCTGCCCTTCTGCTCCTTGCCGAACGGCTCGAACGCCTCGCCGATCTCGCTGCGCTGCAGGTGCCGGATCTCCGTGGCGACGCGTTCCAGCGTCCCCGCGGCGATGGCTAGCGCGCCCATGAACCGCACGTGGCGGTCGCGTGCCACGACCTGGGTCGACACGGGGTCGACCTTGAGGCCGAGCTCGCGGCAGACGTGCTCCTCGACGCGCGGGTCGATGGTCGCGTGCGTCCCGACCGCGCCGCTGACGCGGCCCACGCCCGCCGCCTCTGCTGCCTCGTCGAGTCCGGCGATGGAGCGGTCGAGCTCCGCGACCCAGCCGGCGACCTTGAAGCCGAAGGTGATGGGCTCGGCCACGATGCCGTGCGTGCGTCCGGCCATCAACGTGCGGCGATGCTTGATCGCGAGCTCGGCGGCCGCCTCGCGCACCGCCCCGAGGTCGCGGGCGATGAGCCTGGCCGACTCGACCATCTGCACCGCCATGGCCGTGTCATTGAGGTCCTGGCTCGTCATGCCGACGTGGACGTAGCGGGCCTCAGGCTGGCCGATGGTTTCGTTCAGGACCGTGAGGAAGGCGATGACATCGTGGCCGACCCGTGACTCGACCTCGGCGATCTTCGTTGCGTCGAACGTGCCCTTGCGGATCTTCGGCAGAGCCGAGTCGGGCATGCGTCCAAGCGCGGCCCACGCCTCGCAGGCGAGGACCTCGATCCGCAGCCAGAGCTCATATTTGTGCTGGTCTGACCAGACCGCTCGAATCGCGGGCGGCGTGTACCGCTCGATCAAGGGACGCCCGAAATTATATCGGCCACCGGCTCGTCCAGATCTTGTTATCGCCGCCCCGCCAGGCCCAAGATATCGTGCCCCTCTGCCCCCGAGCGCCACCTTTAAGCGGGTGGCTTGATAATCGAGGGCTCACATATGCCGCGATCTCGTAACCACCTTCGGAGGCTCCCCGTTTGAGTCGGCGCAGGCTGAAAGGCCGATGAGCGTCCCGTCACGAGACGACGAGCAGGAGCTCGTCGAACGCGCCAAGCGGGACCCGCGTCAGTTCGGGGCGCTCTACGACCGGCACTTCCAGCAGATTTACCGGTTCGTGTATTCAAGAGTGAGGGAGCAAACCGCGGCCGAGGACGTCACTTCGGAAGTCTTCATGAAGGCTCTGAAGGCAATGCCCCGCTACCAGGACACGGGGAGGCCCTTTGCCGCCTGGCTGTACCAGATCGCGGTCAACGCCATCGCCGACCGCTACCGCACTCTACGCACCGCGCAGCCGCTGGACGACTTCCACGACCTCTCTGTCGCCGGCCCCGCGCTCGAGGACCTGGCGGCGCATCGCGACGAGGTCCGGCGCATCTGGGCGCGGGTCGAGGCGCTGCCCCACCACCAGCGGACCGCGCTCGTCCTCAAGTTCCAGGAGGACATGAAGATCGAGGACATCGCGGTCACCATGGGCAAGTCACCGGGCGCCGTGAAGCTGCTCATCCACCGCGGCGTCACCAGGCTGCGCGACGAGGCGTCGAGCCTGAGGCCGGTCGAGTGAACTCCTACCACGACCCCGAGCTGGACGACGTCCTGCAGGACGACGAGCTTCGCCATATCGCGTCGATGCTGAGGTCGTCGACCGTGGCCGAGCCGCCGCTGGACGAGGCCTTCCGCACCGGCCTGCGCCGGCAGCTGATGAACGAGGCCTGGACTATGACCGAGGGCCGCGGCTCGTGGTGGCGCCGCGCCTTCGCGCCGCCCGGCCTCGCCTGGGCCGGCGCGACCGCGGGCCTGCTCCTGATCGCCGCCGTCGTCGTCTACACCACGCTGCAGCAGCCGGGCGGTCTGTCCCAGACGGTCCAGGTCGCGAGCCCGCTCGACGGCAACCGCAGCGTCGCCCTGCAGCAACCGATCCTCGTCTCCTTCAACCAGCCTATGGACCGCCCCTCGACGGAAAGCGCCGTCCAGATCTCGCCGGCGACCAACGTGACGTACTCGTGGGCAGACAACAGCCGCACACTCGCGGTCCAGCCCACCGGCGGCACGCTCGCGCCCAACACGCAGTACCAGGTGACGATCGGACAGGGCGCGAAGACAGCCGCCGGCACCAAGCTGAGCACGCCGCAGACGATCACCTTCGTCACCACGCCACCCACCAGCCCGTCGGCCACTCCCACTCCACGGCCGACGCCGACCAGCCCGGTCGGCGAGAAGCTGCTCACAAGCCTCGGCGGAGCGACGACGCTCGTCGGGCAATGGTCGTCCGACTCCTCGTCCGTCTACTACCTCGACGGCAAGGGCGCCCTGAAGGTCGTCACGCTCAAGGGCGGGACGCCGGACGTCATCGCCACCGACAGCGCCTCATCGCCGTCGATCTCCCTGACCGGCGGCCGCCTGGCCTACATCCGCGACGGGAAGATCGAGGTCCTCACGTTCGCGTCCGGCAAGACCGACGAGCTGAACGTCACGCCGACGCCGGTTTTCGTTGGCTGGGGCAAGGACAAGCTGATCTGGGCCGCGGCCGGCGGCCTCTACACGCAGGCCGGCGACGGGTCGGCGCAGCAGGTCGCCCCCCTTCCGGACGGCGCCGCCGTGACAGTTGTCGCCATCGCGCCCGACGGCGCGCACGCCGCCTACACGCACGGCCAGAACCTGTTCGTCCTCGACCTGGCGACAGGCAAGAGCGTTCAGCTCGGCCAGGCAGGCGCGGTGTTCCAGGACTGGTCGCCAGGCGGCTCGGAGCTGCTCTACGCGACGGCGGACAACGTCATCGTCGCGGACACGCAGGGCAACACGCTGGCGACGCTGCCGGCTGGCGACGCGAGCTGGTCGAGCCAGGACGCGATCCTGATCGGCGGCGACACCGATGTGCTGCAGGTGCGGCCCGACGGTTCGAACGCGAGCCGTCTCTCCGGCGGAACCTATCGCTCCGTGATGTGGGCGCCGAACGGGACCACCTTCGTCTTCGTGCGCGGCGGCAACATCTGGACGGGCACGGCGCCGGCGCTGCCGCCCGAACCGACGCCGCTCGACGACGCGACGGCGGTGGTCAACAACTTCATGCAGGCGCGCGTGGCCGGCCAGGCGGATCAGGCGAGCGCTCTCCTGGACGCCACCGGCAAGACCGCGTACAGCACGGGCGGGCTGAAGCTGACCGTTACCGGCGACCCCCGCCTCTCCCGCTCGTACATCCTCACATCGGAGATCACGGGCACGCAGCCCGACACCGCCAGGTTTGTCGTCCGCCTGGTGCTGACGCACGGCAAGCTCGACGTGAGCACCTACGAGGAGACGTTGACGCTCGTGCGCGATGCGACGAGCCATCAGTTCCTCATCGACCAGGCGACCGCGGGCGCGACCCACGACCTGGGCAAAGGGGCCCAGGTGGTCAATGTCGACGTGGAGTCCGACACCGTGAAGGTGACGTTTGACAGCGACCTCGACCCGGCGACGGTCACCGACGGCGTCACGATCGTCGACTCCAAGGGCAAGCAGCTGGACGCGACCGCGTCCTACGCGAACCGCGTCGTGACGCTGACCGGCCTGAACCTCAAGCCGGGCGAGGACTACAGGCTCGTGGTGCTGACCTCGCTGCGCGACGTGCAGGGCCAGAGCGTGGCCGCCGAGTACGACCTCGAACTCGTGGGCCCTTCGCCGAAGAAGCACGCGACGCACAGGGACGTCGTCACGCCCTCGCCCTCGCCCTCGCCTTCACCTCCGCCCGCGGCCTAGATCAGCTTCAGGGCTCGGGCGGCGCGGCACAGCGCCGTCACCGAGCCTGAGTGCACGATCTGCCCGTCGAGCGCCGCGTTCAGCGCATCGACGAACGGCAGGCGCAGGACCTCCATGTCCTGCTCGTAGGTCTCGGGCGAGCGCGCGGACTCGGTCAGCCCCTCGGCCATGTAGAGGTGGGCGGCTCCCGTCAGGATGGCGGCGCCGCGCACCACGCCGAGCGAGGTGTAGCCCGTCGCGAAGAGCCCGGTCTCCTCAGCCAGCTCGCGACGGGCGCACGCGAGCGGGTCCTCACCTGGAGCCGACGTGCCGGCGGGCACCTCCCAGGAAGACACGTTCCAGGCGTGCCTCCACTGCCGCACGAGCATCGTGTCGCCGTTGTCGAAATAGGGCACGACGAAGGACGAGTCGGGGTTGGTGATGAGGGTGTAGAGCGCCTCGGAGCCGTCGGCAAAGCGGATCACGTCCTCGAGCAGCTCGAAGAGGCCCGAGCGGCCGCGGTGGTCGGTGCGAACCACCTCGAACGGGCTGCCGCCTTCGGGGTGGCGGAGAGGCGTTATCGCTGCACCATTGAGGCGACCGCCGCGGCCGCGGCCGCCACATGGCGCGGGTCCGGCCCGTAGTCGAAAGGCGACTGCTCCTCGGCGAGCTTCTTCGCCTGGTCGATCAGGTTCGGGTGGTCCTCGATGAACCGCGTGCTCAGGTTGCCGGCGCGGAAATCGGGGTTGTCGAGGATCGCGCGATGGTACGGAATCGTCGTCGCCGGCCCGACGACCACGAACTCACGCAGCGCCCGGCCGGCGCGGGCGATCGCCTCCGCGCGGTCGCTGCCGTGGACGATCAGCTTGGCGACCAGGGAGTCGTAGTTGGGCGGCACGTCAGAGCCCGGCCCAAAGCCGGAGTCGACGCGCACGCCAGGCCCGGCGGGCGCGACCCAGCGCGTGATGCGCCGCGGGTTCGGGATGAACTTGCGGAGCGGGTCTTCCGCGTTGATCCGCATCTCGATCGCGTGCCCCTTCCACTCCACGTCACGCTGGCCCAAGCTCAGCTCGAGCCCGGCCGCGACGCGGATCTGCTCCTTCACGAGGTCGATGCCGGTCACCGCCTCGGTGATGGGATGCTCGACCTGGAGCCGGGCGTTCACCTCGAGGAAGTAGAAGTCGCCCTCGCTGAAGATGAACTCCACCGTGCCGGCGTTGACGTAGCCGGCGGCGGTGGCGGCGCGGATGGCGGCGTCGCCCATGGCGGCTCTCAGGTCCGCGGTAAGGGCGGGCGAGGGGGTCTCCTCAATGATCTTCTGGTGGCGGCGCTGGATCGAGCACTCACGCTCGCCGAGGTGCACCGCATTGCCGTGGCTGTCACAGACGACTTGGATCTCGATGTGCCTTGGCTTGCGCACGTACTTCTCCAGATAGACGGTCGCGTCGCCGAAGGCGGAGCGCGCGGCCTGGGCCGTGCCCTCGATGGCGGCCGCGAGCTCGTTGGGCGACTCGACGACCTTCATCCCGATCCCCCCGCCGCCCCCCGACGGCTTGAGCATCACGGGGAAGCCGATCTCGCGCGCCGCGTCGAGCGCCGTCGTCGCGTCGACCGCTCCGGTACCGGGCGTCACCGGCACGCCGTGCTGGGCCGCCAGCTGACGCGCCGCGAGCTTCGAGCCGAGCGCGCGCATCGCCGAGGCCGGCGGACCGATGAACTTGATGCCCGCCTCGTCGCAAGCCTCGGGAAAGCGCGGCTTCTCGGCGAGGAATCCGTAGCCGGGGTGGATGGCGTCGGCGCCGCAGTCGTGCGCCGTCTTGACGATCCGCTCGAGCTGGAGGTACGAGTCCGCCGGCGACGCCCCGCCGATGTGGTGCGCCTCGTCCGCGTAGCGGACGTGGATCGCCGAGCGGTCGGCGTCGGAGTAGACCGCGGCGGAGGCGATGCCGAGCTCGCGGCAGGCGCGCATGACGCGGATCGCGATCTCGCCGCGATTCGCCACGAGGATCTTGCTGAAGAGCGTCTTCTTCAACCGATGGTGAGGAGAGGCTGGTTGGGAGTGACGACCTCGCCTTCCTTGACGTAGACACCCGTGACCCTGCCGGCCACGGTGCTGACGATGTCGTTCTGCATCTTCATCGCCTCGAGCACCGCCACCACGTCGCCGAGCTTGACGTCGTCGCCGGGCTTGACCGGGATCTTCACGATCAGGCCCTGCATCGGCGCGAGCACGGTGCCCTCGCCCACCTTCGGCGGGGCGGGCGCGGAGTTGCCGGCCGGCGCTGACGCGGGCGCCCCCGCGATCACCGAGAGCCCGGCGCCGGACACGCGGACCTTGAACACCTCACCCTCGACCTCGACGTCGAACTCCGCGGATTGACTGGGATCTGCGGCAACAGCCACCGGTTCAGGTTCCGGTGCCGGCGGAGGAGGTGCCTCGACGATGACCGGCTTCTGACCATCGGATTTCGCCGGCTGGGGCCCGCGCGCGTAATCGGCGGCCAGACCCGGAAACATCAGGTGGATCAGCACCATGTCGTCGGTCGGCTCGAAGCCCATCTTCCGCACCTGCTGGCGGGCCGGCTCGACCTGGGGCTCGAGCAGGTCGGCCGGCCGGATCGTGATCGGCTCCTCGCGGCCGATGACCAGTCGGCGCAGCTCCGGGTCGACCGGCGCGGGTGGCCGGCCGTACAGGCCCTGCAGGTAGTCCTTCAGCTCCTGCGTCACGGTCGCGTAGCGCTCCCCGCCGAGCACGTTGTAGACAGCTTGGGTGGCGATCATCTGCCGGATGGGCGCGACGAGCGGCGGGTAGCCGATGTGGCGGCGCACGTGGTTCGCCTCGTCCAGCACCTCGTTCAAGCGGTCGGTCGCATCGCGGGCGCTGAGCTGGTGGTAGATGTCGTCGATCATCAGGCCGGGCATGTGGTAGCGCAGGATGCTCGCGTCGACGCGGTCGGCGACCGGGCTCAGGTGCTCGATGTGCCGGCGCTTGAGGTCTTCGACGTCGCGCTGCGCGTCCCACATCCGGGCGAGGTCAAGGCCCGTGTCGTACTCGCCCCCTTCGAGCGCGGCGACGACGCTCTCGGCCGCGGGCTGCGACGCGCCCCAGGCCAGCGGCGACATCGCGACGTCGAGCACGTCGGCGCCCGCTTCGACCGCGGCCATGTACGCCATCGGCGCCATGCCGCTCGAGCAGTGCGAGTGGACGTCGATGGGCACCTTGACCGCCTGCCGCAGCGCGGACACGAGCTCCCAAGTCGCCTGCGGGCTGAGCAGCCCCGAGGTGTCCTTGATCACGATCTCGTGGCAGCCCATGTTCACCAGGCCCTTGGCGAGCGAGCCCCAGAGCTCGAGGTTGTGAGCGGGCGAGACGGCGTAGCAGAGCGCTCCCTGCACGCGCTTCTTCGTCTTCAGCGCCGCCGCGATCGAAGCTTCCATGTTGCGCAGGTCGTTGAGCGGGTCGAAGACGCGGAACACGTCGACGCCGGATTTCGCTGCGTGCTTGATGAACAGCTCGACCACGTCGTCCGCGAAGTTGCGCTTGGAGACGAGGTTCTGGCCGCGAATCAGGGCCTGGAGCGCCGTGTTCGGCGTGGCCTTGTTCAGCTTGCGAAGAAACTCCCACGGGTCCTCGTGGATGAGCAGCTGCGTCTCGAACGTGGCGCCGCCGAACGCTTCCATCGCGGTGAAGCCGATGGAGTCCATCTCGGCCGCGATGGGGAGGATCTCTTCGGTGCGCAGGTAGCCACCGAGCAGCGACTGCTGCGCGTCACGGAACGTGGTGTCGAGGAGACGGACTCGGGCTTTCTTCTTCGCCACTAGACGGCGAGGGCCGCGCGCTTTTCCGCGTGCGTCGATTCGACCGACTCATCTGCCAGGCCGATGATGCGCGCGGCCAACCAGGCGGCATTCTTCGCCCCGGCCTCGCCGATGGCGACGGTGGCCACAGGCACGCCGGCCGGCATCTGGACGATCGAGTACAGCGAGTCGACACCGCCGAGGTGCTGCGTCGGCACGGGCACGCCGATCACAGGCAGGTCGGTCCACGCCGCGACCACGCCCGGCAGATGGGCTGCGCCGCCCGCAGCGGCGATGACGACTTTCAGCCCGCGCGAGCGCGCGCTGCTCGCCCACTCCATGACGCCGCGCGGGTTCCGGTGCGCCGAGCAAACCTTGACCTCGTGCGTCAAACCAAGGTCGTCGAGAACTTTGACGCACGACTCCATCAGCGGCATGTCCGACTTTGAGCCGAGGATTACACCTACGACTGGCTGCAACTACTCGGCCTCCTGAGCAATGTCCGACCGGTAAAAGGCCCCTTGGAATCGTACCTTTCGAGCGCCGGCGAGGGCGGTGCGGCGGGCCTCGGCGACCGAGTCGCCCAACCCGACCGAGGTTACGACCCGGCCGCCGTCGGTGACCACGCCCACCCCGGGTTCGAACCTCGTTCCGGCGTGAAAGATGAGGACGCCGGGCGGCATCTCGGCCAGGCCGGTGATCCGCAGCCCCAGCTTCATCGCCGCCTCGTCTGGGTATCCGCCGGAGGCGACGACCACGCCGACGCAGGCTTTCTCGCTCCAGCGAAGCTCGGGATGCGCCGCCAGGCCGCCTTTGGCCGCGACCAGGGCGAGGGCGACGAAGTCGCTCTGCAGCCGTGGCAGTACCACCTGCGCCTCGGGGTCGCCGAAGCGGGCGTTGAACTCCAGCGTGCTCACGCCGCCCTCGGTCAGCATCAGGCCCGCGTAGAGCACTCCGCGGAACTCATCCCCGGACGCGGCGAGCTCCGCGATCGCGGGGCGCATGACGCGGTCGACGACCTCCTTGACCAGCGCGTCATCGACGCCCCTGGGCGGCGAGTACGCGCCCATGCCGCCCGTGTTGGCACCCCTGTCACCGTCCTGCGCCCGCTTGTAGTCGCGTGCCGGGGCCAGGGCGAGAACGTCGGCGCCGTCGGTGACCGCCAGCAGGGACAGCTCGAGGCCTCCGAGTCGCTGCTCGACCACGATCTTCTTGCCGCTCCGACCGAAGCGCTCCTCGACCAGCATCGCGTCGATCGCCGCATCCGCCTCCTCGACGGAGCCGCAGACGATCACGCCCTTGCCGCGCGCCAGCCCGTCGGCCTTGACCGCCACCCGCCCACCCCGCTCCCGAGCCCACGCCCTCGCCGGCGCGGGGACGGTGAACGTCTCGAATTCCGCCGTCGGGATCCCCGCGCGTCGCATCAGATCCTTGGCGAACGACTTGCTCGACTCGATGCGGCCGGCGCCGCGGTCGGGACCGAAGACGTTGAAGCCCGCGTGCCTCATGGCGTCGCCCACACCGGCGTCGACCGCGGCCTCGGGGCCGAGGACAACCAGACCGACCCGCTCACGTTTGGCGAAGTCGACGAGGCGGACGACGTCGGCGGCGCCGATGGCAATGTTGCGGGCCATGCCGCCCGTGCCGCCGTTGCCGGGGGCGCAGTAGACGCGCTCCACGAGCTCGGACTGGACGCACTTCCAGACGAGCGCGTGCTCGCGCGCGCCGGACCCGACGACGAGGACTTTCACCGGGCCTTCCTTACGCGATAGTCGCGACTAACGCGCTTTTCGAGTCGCGAGAATGGGCGATAGTCGCGACTATCGCCTATTCCCACTCGATGGTGCCGGGCGGCTTCGACGTGATGTCGAACACGACCCGGTTCACGCCCTTCACCTCGTTGACGATCCGGTTCGAGATCCGCGCCAGCACCTCGAAGGGCACGCGCGCCCAGTCGGCGGTCATCGCGTCCTCGCTCGTCACGACCCGCACCGCGACGACGTTGGCGTACGTCCGGTAGTCGCCCATGACACCCACCGTCGAAAGCGGCGTGAGCACCGCGAACGACTGCCACACCTGCCGGTAAAGGCCGTTGCGCTTGATCTCGTCGACCACGACCCAGTCGGCGTTGCGCAGGATCTCGAGCCGTTCCGCGGTGACCTCGCCCAGGCACCGGATGGACAGTCCGGGGCCGGGAAACGGCTGCCGGTAGACCATCTCGTCGGGCATGCCGAGCTCGAGCCCGACGGCGCGCACCTCGTCCTTGAAGAGGTAGCGCAGCGGCTCGATGAGCTGGAAGCGGAGGCCCGGGGGCAGGCCGCCGACGTTGTGGTGCGTCTTGATCTTGGATGCGGTCGCGGCCACGTCCGGCGCGGTCGACTCGATGACGTCCGGGTACAGCGTCCCCTGGGCGAGGAAGTCGATACGGCCGATCGCCCTTGCCTCTTCCTCGAAGACGCTGATGAACTCGCGGCCGACGATGCGGCGCTTCAGCTCCGGGTCGACGACGCCGCGCAGCGCGCTAAGGAAGCGGTCGGTGGCGTCGACGTAGCGGATGTTCATATCCAGGTTGCCGTGCATGACGTCGAGGACGCGCTCCGGCTCCTCCTTGCGCAGAAGGCCGTTGTTGACGAACACGCACGTCAGCTGGTCGCCGACCGCGCGGTGCACCAGCGTGGCCGCGACCGCGGAATCGACCCCGCCAGACAGGGCGCAGATGACGCGGCCCTCGCCGACCTGGGCGCGGATGCCCTCGGTCGCCTCGGCGATGAACGACCCGGCCGTCCATGTGGGCTTGCAGTGGCAGACGCCGAACAGGAAGTTGCGCAGCACCTCGCGGCCGCTCGGCGTGTGCACCACCTCGGGGTGGAACTGGATGCCGTAGATGCCCTTGCCGTCGGTGAAGGCGGCGACCGGCGAGTTGCCGCTCGTCGCCAGGAGCTGGAATCCCGGCGGCATCTCGCTGACGTGGTCGCCGTGACTCATCCACACCGGCAGTTCGCCTTGCAGACCGCGGAACAGTGGGCTCGCCTCGCGTACGGACAGCAGTGCGGGGCCGTACTCTCGCGCGTGGCCGGGATCGACCTTGCCGCCAAGGTGGTGGGCGAGGAGCTGCATGCCGTAACAGATGCCGAGGACCGGAACGCCTCCCCGCAGCGCCTCGGGGTCGACCTGCGGCGCGCCCGCGTCGTAGACGCTCGACGGGCCGCCGCTGAGGATCAGGCCGGCCGGATCTTTCTTCTTCAACTCCGACCAGGGAGTCGCGCCGGCCACGAGCTCGCAGTAGACGTTGGCCTCGCGCACACGACGCGCGATCAGCTGGCTGAACTGGGAGCCGAAGTCGAGGACCAGGACCGTCTGCGTGCGCAAGCCTGGGTCGGCGCTCTCCCGCCTCACTGAGGCGAGTGTGTTCAGGAGTTGCCCATCCCCACGTGCTGGGCCTGCTGCAACAGTTTGCCCTCGGAGACGATCGCGGGCGCGATCACCATCTCGACGTGCTGGAACTCGGCGATGTCGCGCGCGCCGCACACTCCGAGCGCCGAGCGCAAGGCGCCGGCAAGGTTCTGCGAGCCGTCGTCGACCTGCGCCGGGCCGAGCAGGATCTCGCGCAGCGTCGCCTTGGTGCCGACCTGGATGCGAGTGCCGCGCGGCAGGTTCGGGTCCGGCGTCGCCATACCCCAGTTGAACCCCTTCGACGCGGACTCTTCGGCGCCGGCCAGCGGCGTCCCGATCATGACCGCGTCCGCCCCGGCGGCGAACGCCTTGCACACGTCGGCGCCGATCCGCATGCCGCCGTCGGTGATCACCGCCACCCGCATGCCGCCCCGCCGCATGTGCTCGTCTCTTGCGGCGGCCACATCCGCCGTGGCCGTGACCTGCGGCACGCCGACGCCGAGCACGCCGCGCGTCGTGCACGCGGCGCCAGGGCCCACGCCGACCAGGATGCCCGCGATGCCGGTCTCCATAAGCTCGAGCGCGGTGTCGTACTGGACACAGTTGCCGACGACGACCGGGACGTCGCAGGCGCGCACGAGCTCGTCGAACGAGAGCTGGTGGTACGAGCGCGAAGAATGCCGCGCCGTCAGCACCGTGCCCTGGACGACGTACACGTCCGCGCCGGCCTTCTGCACCACCTCCGAGCGTTCCTCGGCGCGTGCCGGCACGGTCGAGACCGCACACGGGACGCCGGCCGACTTGATCGCCTTGATGCGCTCCGCGATCAGCTTCGGCTTGACCGGCTCGCGGTAAGCATCCTTGAGCACGGCGTTGACCATGGCCTTGTCGGCGCCGGCGATCTTGCGGATCACGGGCGCGGAGTCCTCGTACCGCGTGTGCACGCCGTCGAGGTTCAGGACGGCGATGCCGCCGAGCCTGCCCATGGCGATGGCGAAGTCCACGTCGACGACGCCGTCCATCGCGGAGCCCCAGAAGGGAAGGGGCAGCGAGAACTTCTGGCCCATCGTGAACGAGATGTCCACCTCGTCGGGGTTGAGGGTCACGCCGCCCGGGACGAGCGCGACCTCGTCGAAGCCGTAGGCGCGTCGCGCCCTTCGCCCGATGCCGATCTCGAGACCGTGCTGGTCCCAGGTTGTCGCTTCTCGGGTGTCCAGCGAGATCTCGCTCAGGGTGTGTTTACTCCAATGAATGGGGCGGGTTCGGCGAATTATAGCCGACCACTATTCTTGACCCGAAGATGTACCGGACGCTCGAGTACCTGAGCGGGATCTCCGACGAAGACGTGCGCCGCCTTCGCGCCGCCGGCATCCGGCACACCAATCACCTGCTCCATCGCACCTCGCTCGACATCGACCGCCGCAGGCTGTCGAAGAGGACAGGCATCTCGCCGGACCGACTGCTCGAGTTCGTCCACCAGTGCACGTTGCTCGAGGTCTCGGGCATGGACCGCTGGATCCCGCTCGTGCGGCGGCTCGGCATCGAGTCGATGGCCGACCTGCGGGCGCAGGACCCGAAAGCGCTCCATGCCAGGCTGGTGGAGGCGATCGGCCTCGCGGGCGCGCCGGGGCTGAGCGACGTTCAGTACTGGATCAGCCAGGCCACCGCGCTCGACATCGTCGAGCCGCCGGAGCCGGAAAAGCCGCTCCCGGTGATCAGGTAGGGCGCGAGGGCGGGCCCGCGAGCCCGCCCTCGTCACTGCTCAGGGAATCGACGCGCTGAAGACGTCTGTGGGATTGGTGTTGCTCGTCGCCGTCGTGTTGCTGCTCGCCGGTGCGCACAACGGGTTGCCTGCTGGAAACGGTGCGTCGCAGTTCGTCTTGACGTAGACCGCAAGGAAGCCGGAGCCGCTGGGCTGCAGCGCCTCGTAGTCGCCGAGGAAGAAACCACGCGCCACGGGAGCCGTCGCCAGGTCGAACGTGGCGCCGATGTGCTGCTCGTTGCCAAACGTGGCGCCGCCGTCGGTCGAGAACTCGACCCAGTAGTCCGTCGGCCAGTTGGCCGTCTGGCCGGGCTGGAGGTTGCGGCTGTCGTAGTACGTCACCGCCACGCGACCGCCGTTGACGGCGATCGTCGGCGTGAACGTCGGCATGCCGTTGGCGAGCTGGTGGATTACCTGCGGCGCAGTCCATGTAGCCCCGCCATCGCTCGAGCTGACGAGGAGGATCTCGTCGTCGAACGAGGCGGCGCTCTGCTTGGAATTCTTGAGGAAGTTGCTCGAGCTCTCGTAGACGACATAGAGCTTGCCGTTCGCGGGGTCGATGGCGACCTCTTCGAGTCCGTCGCCGACCCGCGCTCGCCGCCCCGTGTTGGGGTCGATGACGCCGAGGCTGTCGAAAGGCGCGATGACCTGCGGCTGCGTCCACGTGTCGCCGCCGTCGGTGGACTTCACGAAAGCGAGCTGCGCGTTGCTGTGGGTGCCCCTGAAGGGGGTGTTCGGCGGGAGCAACAGGTCGGTGAAGTTGTAGAGCGTGTGGTGGCCTGGCCGCGGATCGACCACGATGATGTTGCCGATCGTCTGCTGCCGGTTGCCGGTGTCGACGATGACCTTGGCCCGGCTCCAGGTCTTGCCGCCGTCGGTCGTCTTGGAGAAGAAGGCGGGACCTGTGTAGGCCTGGGTCTTCGGGTTGTCATCGGGATTGTCGGTCGCCAGGACGAGCGTGTCCCACACCGTGTAGGCGGTCTTGTTCAGGGTCGGGTCGGCCGTGGTCGAGTTCTTGTCGGTGCTACTGTCGGCGGTCTGGAATAGCGATCCGGGGATCGGCTGGATGTGGTCCCAGGTCGCCCCGCCGTCGGTCGAACGCGCGGCCGCCACAGCGTTCGCGTTGTTCGGAACCGAGACGTTGAACGACAGCGCCGAGAAGTAAGCAGTCCCGTCAGGGCCGAACGAGACCCAGGGGTCCGACGCCCTCCACATGTTGTTGAGCGCCAGTGGCGTGTCCGGACTGCACGCGGTCAGCGCGATCGGTGTCTCGCTCCATGATGCGCCCCCGTTGGTCGAAAAGCCGACGCCGATGCCGTGCGCGCCGCCGTTCGACTTGCGGTCCTGATGAAACACGGCGATCACATTGCTTCCATGGACCGCCACCTGAGGCTCGACCTCTGCGTTCAGATAGGTCCTGCCGGTCAGCTGGTTGTCGTGCGACGAGCACACGGCGTACGGTGACGGTCCGCTGATCAGTACCGGCGTGATCGCCGCCACCGCGGTCGACGATGAGATCAGCGTGAGCGCGCTTGTGAGCGCGGAAACGAACAAGCCCTTTTTCAGCAATTGACAATCCCCCCAGTTAAGACGGCGGCCTGATCGTCTAGACGTTAATCCTCGTCGAGCCGCTCGCGCAACTTAGAGGAAGACGCCCCGCCGCAGCTTCAGGTTGTCGTAGATCCCGCGTTGGATCGTATCCCGCACCTCGTCCGCGAGCGCCATCACCTGGTGCTGGTCCTCCGCCGCCTTCATCGGCAGATGCGAGACATCGACGGGCGCGTGGAACTGGATCCGCCACTTGCTCGGCAGCGGGATCATGCCGAGCGGCCCGAGCCACGGCCAGAACGGCGTGACCGGGAAGTACGGCAGGCCGAAAAGCTTCGCCACAGGGCCGAGGTCGCCGATCATCGGGTAGATCTCCTCCGACCCGACCACGGAGATCGGGATGATCGGCGCCTGCGCTCGGATCGCCGTGGCGGCGAAGCCGCCGCGGCCGAATCGCGTCAGGCGGTAGCGGTTCTTGAAGCTCTTTCCCGTGCCGCGCGTGCCCTCGGGAAAGACGAGCACGAGCTCATCCCGCTCGAGCAGCCGGCGCGTGTCGTCCGGGTGGCCGACCGCCTGCCCAGTCCGGCGCAGGAACCAACTCATCACCGGCATGCTCATGAACTGGCTCGCGACCAACGCCCGCACGTGGCGCGGGTGCGAGTGCTCGGTGAAGACCGCTGTCTTGATCATCGTCCCGTCCCACGGCAGGACGCCGGCGTGGTTGGCGACGAGCAGCGCGCGACCGTTCGCGGGCACGTTCTCGACGCCGGTTGCCTCGACCCGCCAGTAGTCGCGGTACATCGCCCTGAACACCGTGATGAAGGACTCGGTCCACTGCGCGTCGAACCCGAAGTCGTCGACCGCGTAGTTGGCGCCGCGCCGCGCCAGTTCGCGCTGCTGGTAGATGAACTGGACGACCTCCATGATCCGGTTCATGTCGATGAGGTTCCTGCCGGTCAGCTCCCGCACCCTCGTCGAGAGGCTGCCCAACCCCTGGATCGCGTACATCGGCGCGTTGCGCTGGAGCCGGCGAATCGGCTTCGGCAGCCGCCAGCCCGGGCGCGGCGCGACGATCTCCGCCTTCTGGCTGTTGCGCCTGCGCTCGTGCGCGGTGGCCTCGATCAATTGCTCAACCTCAGCGCCCGCCGGCGTCGCTGCTGCAGGTAAACCTGGAGCTCGTACTCCTGGGGCGGCGAGGGCGCCTCGATGATCTCGCCCTGCTTGCCGGCGGCGAACGCGTCCATCGCCTGGCGCGAGCTGTAAGCGGGCTTCCAACCGAACTCCGCGGCCAGGCGCGATGTGTCCATCACCGATCCGTACGCAAGCGCGTCGGCCAGGTACGACGGTACGTCGACCCGGGCCACCATCTTCATGCCGAAGCGCGAGAACCACCGCCAGTACGGCGGCAGGACCGGCATCGCCCTGCCGCCCATGATGTCGATGGCCTGGCTGAGCAGGATGACGCCGTCCCCGGCCACGTTGAAGGCTCCTGGGTGGCGGGCCGTCGTGGCCCTGACGATCGCGTCCGCGGCGTCGTCCTCATGCAGCAGCTGCAGGCGGGGGTCGAAGCCGGTGAACACCGGCACCAGCGGCAGGGAGAGGTAGCGGGCCAGGCTCGTGTCGTCGCTGACCCGGTGAGCGAGGCGCAGCACCGTGACATCGCAGGCCTCGGTGCGCAGGGCGAACTCGCTGACGAGCTGCTCCATCTCCAGGAGGTCGCGCGTCACGCCCGACGCCGGGCGGTCCCAGTTGATCATGTCCTCGGAGAAGAAGGACGGGTCGCCCGGGCCGGCGCCGTAGATCGCGGCGCTCGACTTCACGACCAGCTTGCGCACCGGGCTAGCCGGTCCGGAGCACCCCACCAGCATGTTCATTGTTCCGATGACGTCGGTCTCGTGGATGGCGCGGTCGTCGCTGCGTGAGTCGACCAGCACGGCGAGATGGACCACCGTGTCGATGCGCAGCTGGCGCACGAGCTTGCCGATCACCGACAGGCGCGTGTCGGCGTGGACGAAGTCCATCTCCTCGAGCGCGCTCACCGGGTCGGCGACGTCGCAGCCGTAGAGGTGCGGCACCTGCGGCGCGAGCCGGCGCGCGACCTCGGCCCCGAGAGGGTTGGACACGCCCGTGATGAGGACACGGCTGGGAGGCATTAGCCTCCTAATCTAGGGTCCCCCGCGAACTCACGCCGAAGGCTCTGAGTTCGTGGGGACTGATTATGGATAGATTCCCCGGACCGTCGTCGCGTTGGCCACGCGCTGCACCGCGAGCGCGTACGCCGCCGCCCGCATGTCGACCCGCTTGTTCACAGACGTGTGCAGGATCTCGTAGAACGCGCGCGTGATCACGTGGTGCAGCTTGGTGTTGATCTCCTCCTCCTCCCAGAAGAAGGCCTGGAGGTCCTGCACCCACTCGAAGTAGGAGACGATGACCCCGCCCGCGTTGGCGATGATGTCCGGGACGAGGAAGATGCCGCGCTCGTGGAGGATGGGGTCCGCCTCGGGCGTGACCGCGGCGTTGGCGCCCTCGGTGATCAGCCGCGCGCGCAGACGGCCCGCGTTGCGCTCCGTGATGACGTCCTGCACCGCCGCCGGCACCAGCACGGTGACGGGCAGCTCGAGCAGCTCCGCGTTGGTCACCGCGTCGGCCTTCTTGAATCCGGTGACGGTTCCACGCACCTGGCGGTGCTCCTCGAGCGCCGCCAGGTCGAGGCCGTTCGGGTTGTAGACCCCGCCTTTCGAGTCGCTGACGCCGACGATGCTGAGGCCCGCCTCGGACAGGAGCCGCGTCGCCGAGCGACCGACCTGCCCGTAACCCTGGACAGCGACAGTCGGCGTCTCCTCGTCGATGTGGAGGTACTTCAACGCCTCCAGCGTGAGGTACGTCGCGCCGCGCCCTGGCGCCTCGACGCGCCCTTCCGAACCGCCGACGTCGACGGGCTTGCCCGTCACCGAGGCGGTGACCGAGTGGCCCTGGTGCATGGAGACCGTGTCCATGATCCAGGCCATGATCTGCGGGTTGGTGCCCATGTCTGGGGCGGGGATGTCCCTCTCCGGGCCGATCAGGAGCGAGATCTCGGTCGCGTAGCGCCGCGTCAGGTGCTCGAGCTCGCTCTGCGAGAGCTTGTGCGGGTCGACCGCCACGGCGCCCTTGGAGCCGCCGTACGGGATGCCGACCGCGGAGCACTTCCAGGTCATGAGCATGGCCAGGGCCTTGACCAGATCGAGGGTGATGTCGGGGTGGTAGCGGATGCCGCCTTTTGCCGGCCCGCGGCTGATGTTGTGCTGCACGCGCCAGCCCGTGTAGACATGCACCGAGCCGTCGTCCATGTGCACCGGGAAGTGCACTGTCAGCTCGCGCTTGACCTCGCGGAGCCCCGCCCGGGCGTCGTCCGAGAGGCCGATCAGGTCGGCGGCGGTGTCGAACCGGCGCTGCGCCGTCTCGAACGCGGAGGCGCGTGTCTCGACCGCCATCTGACGGTTCCCGATAGTAACGCTGCGGTCTTTCACAATTGCAGCCAATGTCAACGCGTTCGATCACCGGTGTGGCCCTCGTCGCGCTGGTCGCCCTGGCCATCGGCTTCGTCCTGGCCGACCAGGTCCGGACCCAGCTCCTGACCCCTTCCAACCAGGTCGCGCGCTACCAGGCGCTGGTCCGGAACGTCCAGGACCTGGAGACGACCAACGCCGACGACCGCCGCCAGATCGCCGACCTCCGGTCGCAGATCGAATCCCTCGAGTCCGAGGCCGCCCGGCGCTCGGCGACCACGCAGTCGCTGCGCAACCAGGTCACCGACCTGCGCGCCCACGCCGGGCTGGTGGCGGTGCACGGGCCGGGGGTGGAGGTCGTCCTCCGCAACGGCCTGCCCGGGCCGGGGCCCACCGGCCAGGCCGGCTACCTGGTCAACTTCCAGGACGTCCAGGACGTGGTCAACCTGCTGTTCGCGCAGGGGGCCGAGGCGATCGCGATCAACGGTCGGCGCGTGACGCCGCTGACCTCCTTCTCCGGGACAGAGGGTCAGATCCTCGTCGACCAGGGCCCGCCCCTGACCTCACCGGTGAAGATCGACGCGATCGGCGATCGCAACCGCATGACGGCGGCCCTGGCCGACCAGTCGGCGCTGCCCGACATCCGGGCTCGCGAGGTCCAGTTTGGGCTCCACCTGACGTTCGACGGCATCGCCGACGTGTCGCTTCCCGCCTATGACTCGAGCCTGCAGGTGACCCATGTCAGCCCGGCTTAGACCGCGGCGCGCCCGCGTGCGAGGCCGCGCTGTCAGCGTCTGGCTGATCGCGCTGGTGGTCGCGCTGGTCGGGACCATCCAGGTCCGCAGCCAGGCCGAGGTCGAGAGGAGCCTGGTCGGCGTCGACCCGACCTCGCTGGCGTTCCTGATCGACGACCTCCACCGCGCCAACGACTCCCTCGACGCGGAGAAGGCCGCGCTGGCGCGGCAGCGATCGACGCTCCAGTCCGGACAGGCGGGGGCCGCCGACCAGGTGCTTGCGGACGAGGCGGAGCGTTTGCGCGCGATCGACGGCTACGTCCCCGTGCAGGGGCCGGGCGTAGTGATGGTGATCGAGGCGACCGGCCTGACCGCCCTCGACCTGCAGGACGCGGTGAACAACCTGACCGCCGCGGGCGCAGAGGCGATCGACGTCAACGACCACCGCATCGTGATGGGCGTGCCCATCACGCAGCAAGGTGGCGGAGTCGCCATCGACGGAAACACTGTCGTCTCACCGTGGACGATCTCGGCCGTCGGTGACCCGAACCGGCTGGCGCGGATCGCCGACCTGATGGCCCAGCAACTGCGCGCCGACCGGCGAGTCCGCGCGGTGAGCTACCGCGTGGTGACGGACCTTCTCATCACTTCGGTCCTGACCGAGAAGCCTTTCGTCTACGCGGTCCCGTCGTAGCCCCGTCGAGGCCGACTTTCTTCAGCTGCGCGGAGATGCGGTCGAGTCGGTCGTTGATGCGGTCGAGGTCCCTCCGCGTGGGGATGCGCAGGCGGCGAAGAGCGCGCTCGATCGCGTCGTCGGCCAGCGTCTCCAGGCCCTCGCGCCGGCGGTCGACCTCGCTGCGGATCTCGGCGGGCACGTTCAGCGTCCGTCGCACGTAATCGAGCAGCGCCTGGCCGCGGTCGTGGAGCATCTCTCCGCCCGCGTCGACGATGCGCGCGGGGCCGCGCTTCTCCTCGGAGAGCACGATCTGCGAGAGCGTGACCTGCGTGAGGTCGCTGCCGTTGTCGCGGTCGACGACCGTGATCTCGTGCCCGTCGCGGACCAGCTGCGCGATCCCTTCGAGTGTGATGTAGCGGCTGGTGCGCGTGTCGTAGAGCTTGCGGTTCGCGTACTTCTTGATAAGGTGTTTCTCGGGGGTCGGTGCCACCTCGCGCACCGATTTTAGTGCGGTGCGTCATACGCCCAGTCCTGGCTTCTAGTTGGAGGTAACCATGGCCACACGCAAGCGCACATCCAGGCGATCCGGGCTCGTCGACCGGGCGGTGAGCGCGGGCCGGCGCGCCCTTCGGGAAGCGGAGAAGAGAGTCCCACCTGATCTGCGCCGGCAGGCCGAGCGACGGATCAAGGATGCGGACAAGACCGCGCGCGCGGCAATCAAGGCGCTGCAGACACAGGTCAACAGAGCGAGCTCGCGCGCCGACGTGAACAGCGTCCTCAAGCGCATCGACGGCCTGACGAAGCAGGCGCGGCAGGTAATAAGCGGAACAGGACCGCGGCGCGCAGCGAGCACAACCAGGCGCGCGGCCACCCGGACCCGCAAGGCCGCCGGGACCGCCGCGCGCAAGACGAAGACCACCTCGCCCAAGACGAAGACCACCACCCGCAGGGCCGCGACGGGCAAATCCAGCACGAGGTCGTCGACGCAGCGGCGAAGGGCGCGGCCGGCGAAGCCCACCGTCATCGAGACGCCGATGACGCCCCTGATGCCCGAGATCGGCGCCGTGGAGATCGGCCCGACCGAGACCTAGAGGGAACCGAACACCCTTGCTCCGCCCAGGAGCACCGCTCGTGGGCGGAGCTGGTCCCAGTCGACGTCGTCGTCCTCCAGCGGGTCGCCGCGGAAGACCTGCAGGTCGGCGAGCATTCCCACATCCAGGGTCCCTTTGACGGTCTCCTCGCCGCTCGCGTAGGCGCCGCCTGACGTGTAGGCGCGCAGGGCCGCGAGGAGGCTGATGCCGTTGACCTGGTCGTCGACCGCGACGCGAATGCCCGGCCAGGGGTTCGGGTCGACCGCGACGGGCAGGTCCGAGCTGAACGCGACATTGACGCCCGCGCGCAGAAGTCCGCGGTGTGGCGCGAGGTGGGTGCGGTCGCGGACCGGGAAGAAGATGGTCGAGGCGACGCGTCCCAGCCGGGCAACCATCGGCTGCATCACAGCGACCATGCCGAGTCTTGCCAGTCGCGCCTGCAGGTCCGGCGGGCAGATCGTGCAGTGCTCGACGCGGTGCCGCATGTGCCCACCGCCCGCCGACTCCACCGCGTCGCACATCGCCTCGATGGCCGCGTCGCCGATGGCGTGCGCGGCGACCTGAAGACCCGCCCCGGTCGCGCGGCCCACCAGCTCGCGCAGCTCCTCGGGCGGGGTGCGCCACACGCCGCCACCAGAGCGCATGGCGACGCGCTCCGCGCCTCCGTCGACGAAGACCTTCACCGGACCGGCACGGACGAGACCGCCGCCAAATCCGGCGCGAAGGCCGAGCTCGGTGGCGGCCTCGAGCAGCTCCCAGGACAGGAACTCGTTGACGCGCATCCGCAGCCGGCCGTCGCAGGCCAGCGTTGCGTAAGCGCGCAGGTCGTCGGCGAAGCCGCGGTTGACGGCGGCGCCGACCGAGGTGATGCCGCGCTTGACCAGGAGCTCCTGCGCCTTGAGCACCCCCTCGATCCGGCGCTGGAGCGCCGGCGGAGGCTGGACGTCGGCCACGAGGCGCATCGCGGACTCCAGGAGGAGGCCGTTGGCGGAGCCGTTGAGGTCGCGGCCGATCCTGCCGCCGGGCGGGTTCGGCGTGTCCGAGGTGATGCCGGCCGCGGCCAGCGCCGCCGAGTTGGCCACCCTTGCGTGCCCGCCGCGCTCGTCGATGAAAGCCGGTCGGTCCCCGGTCACGCGGTCGAGCTCGGTCCGGTGGGGCTGCCGGCGCTCGGTCAGCTCGTCGGTGCGGTAACCCATGCCCTGCTGCCACTCGCCCGCCTTGAGCGTCGCGGCGTGGTCCTTGAGCCGGTCGAGCACGTCGTCGATTCCCCGGGCGCCGGTCAGGTCGGCGGCGAAGCGGGTCAGCCCGTAATAGATGACGTGCGCGTGCGCGTCGTTGAAGCCAGGCAGGACGGCCGAACCGCCAAGGTCCACGACTCGGGTTTTCGGGCCGCGAAGGCCCAGGATCTCCCGGCCGCCGCAGGCGACGACCTTGCCACCCGCGACAGCGAGGTGGCTCTGGGGGGTCAACCCCGTGCGCCCCAGCGTGCGGACGCGCCCGCGCGCAAGGATCAGATCGGCCCTCAAAATCCACACCAAATCAGAGGCTTCGCCGTGATTTGGCGGGGGCCCCTCATATGGGTCGGTAGATTATCCGGGTGATCGACCTCCGCTCCGACACCGTGGCCATGCCCAGCCCGGAGATGCGCCGGGCCATGGTCGAGGCACCGCTCGGCGACGACGTCTTCGGCGACGACCCGACCACCAACAAGCTCATGGAGGTGGCCGCCGCCAGGATGGGCAAAGATGCCGCCGCGTTCGTTCCCAGCGGCACCATGGGCAACCTGATCGGCATCGCGGTCAACGCCCGCCGGGGCGAGGAGCTGATCGCCGACGCGGACTCCCACGCCTTCTACTACGAGACGGCGGGCGCCGCGGCGGTCTGCGGGGTCCAGATCCGGCCCGTCCCGACCGAGGCCGGCGTGATGACGGCGGAGCAGGTGACAGACGCTGTGAGGCCGCGCGACGATCCCCATCAGCCTCTCACGGCGGCGGTCACGTTCGAGGACACGCACAACCGGCACGGCGGGATCGCCTGGCCGCAGGAAGCGCTGCGGGCTGCGAGCGAGGCCGCGCACGCGCATGGACTGCGGGTCCACCTCGACGGAGCGCGGATCTTCAACGCCGCGGTCGCGCTCAGGGTGGAGGCGAAGGAGATCGCCGGCTGCGCCGACACGGTCACGTTCTGCCTGTCGAAGGGCCTGGCGTGTCCCGTGGGCAGCATCTTCTGCGGCTCGCACGAGGACGTCGAGGAGGCCAGGCGCTGGCGCAAGCGCCTGGGAGGCGGCATGCGGCAGGTCGGCGTCCTGGCGGCGGCGGGACTGATCGCCCTCGACCGCATGGTCGACCGGCTCGCCGAGGACCACGCCAACGCGCGCACGCTGGCCGAGGGCCTGGCGGAGATGCGCGGCGTGAGCTGCGACCTCCGCCGCGTGCAGACGAACCTCGTCTACTTCGACGTCGAGACCATGCCGGCCCAGGCCTTCCTCGACGAGTGCGCGAAGCGCGGCGTGCTGAGCGAGCCGACCGCCGAGCACACCGTGCGCTTCGTCACGCATTACGGCATCGACGCCGGCGACATTCAGACGGCGTTGAAAGTCTGCGGGGAGGTGCTGAGCGCTTGAGCGCGCGGCTGTCCCCGGACGGGATGTACTACTGGGACGGACGCGCCTGGGTGAGCACCCTCTCGCCCGACGGTCGCCACCGATGGGACGGCGCTTCCTGGGTGCCGGTGCCGAGCGGGTCCGTCATCCATGGCCACGTGCCCAGGGTCGGGCGCGAGCCGACGCCCTGGACGCAGCCGCTGCAGTACGCGGTGATCGCCTGGTACGGATTGTCGGTAATCGTCGCCGGCACCCTGCCCTTCTGGTTGGGACCGACGATGAGCCAGGTCATGAACAACGCCATCCAGCGCCAGGAGGCGAACTCGATCCAGCCCCTGCCTCCGGACTTCGGCGACACGGTGAATGCGATGGTCAACGGCATGCTGTGGTTCACGGCCGTCTTCGCGTTGGCGATCGCCGTGGTCGCGATCGTGGCTGCGATCCGCCGCTGGACCTGGGCCTACTACGCGATGCTTGTCCTGCTCGGATTTGGACTGTTCGGCTTGCCGGCCAACATCGCCAACGCCGCCAGCGGCGGCGCCCTCAACACCATGCAGGGCTACAGCATGCCGATGTGGACCGCCTGGTTCGGTATTGGGACGGGACTCGTCGCCGCGGCGCTGTTCGTGTGGATGCTGATCGCTCTGGTCCGGTACGGACCGTGGGCGATGAAGCGGGTTACGTGAGCAGGGACGCCAGCAGTTTCGGGTCGATGTTGCCGCCGCTGACCACCGCCACGGTCGACGGCCCCGGCCGCAGCTGCTCCAGCGCCGCGTAGGCGAGCGCCCCCGCGCCCTCGGCGACGACCCTGGCCTTGGCGGCGATCTCCGGAATCGCCGAAAGCAATCGCGGCTCGGGGACTACGAGCCAGCGGTCGACGCCCTCCCGGAGCAGCTCGAACATGCGCGTGTCGAAGGGCGCCGTCGTGCCGTCGGCGATCGTCTCCGGCTTCAACGCGACCGGGCCGCCGGCCTCGAAGACGCGCGGCCACAGCGGATAGCCGTCGGACTGGACACCGATCACCTCGATCCCGGGGCGCAGCGCCTTCAGCGCCGAGGCGACGCCGGTGACCAGGCCGCCACCCCCCACCGGCACCACCACGCGCTCCACGTCCGGCACGTCCTCGAGCAGCTCGAGACCGAGGCCGCCGTGGCCGGCGATCACCTCGGGGTCGGCGAACGGGTGGATGAACGTCTCCGGCTCGTCCCGCCAGCGCTCATCGGCGAGCCAGCGCAGCATGTCGTCGCGCGGCATCAGCACCGGCGTGGCGCCCCAGCGCTTGACGCCCTGCAGCTTCGGCGCCGGCGCGGTG
>DATEGB010000013.1:0-9337 GCA_035280365.1 Candidatus Dormiibacterota bacterium
ACTGCTGGCGCTCCTGGTGGTTCCCCTCGCGGTGTTCCCGATCCTCGCGGACGGCTGGTACGTGAATGGCCGAGCCGACCTCGCGGTCCGGGTCGACCCGCTGCAGTCTCAGTACCACTGGGCCGTCGGCACGATCCCCGAGCTGCGTCGCGCCTCGGAGCTGGGTGAGACCGATCCCGGCCTGTACGTGCAGCTAGGAGACGCCGAGCGGCAGGCGGGCGACACCGCCGCCGCCAAACGCGCGTACCTGCGCGCGCTCGAGATCGACCCCTACTACGGCCCCGCCTTCGACCGCCTCCAGGCCCTGGGCGGCTAGCGGCACCCGCCCCCGCGCCAAGCCACGGTGTTAAGGAGTGTGCGGAAACGAGCTCCTAGAAGTCTCCAATCCAGGCCTTTCGCACACTCCGTGCGAAACCCCCGCCCTACTCGTCCTCTTCGGTCGGGTATTCCTCGTGGCGGCGGTCGCTTCGAGCGCCGACCAGGCTCGCCGGCGGCGCCGAGAGCTGCTTCAGGCTGAGCGAGATGCGACGCCGCGCAGTGTCGATCCCGATGACCTTCACCTGCACCGTCTCGCCCACCTTCAGCACGTCTTCGGTCCGTTCGACATGGTCCCAAGACAGCTCCGAGATGTGGAGCAGGCCCTCGATCCCTGGCAGAATCTGCAGGAAAGCGCCGTACTTCTTGGTCTTGGTCACCTGGCCCTCGACGATCGAGCCGACCGGCATCGACTGCACGAGCCTCTCCCACGGGTCCTGCTGCAGCTGCCGCAGCGACAGCGAGATGCGCGTCTGCTCCGGGTCGAGCTTGATCACCTTGACGGTGACCTCCTCGCCAAGCTGAAGCACGTCCGTGACCTTCGACACGCGGTCCCATGACAGCTCCGATATGTGGATCAGGCCGTCGGCGCCGCCGATGTCCACGAACGCGCCGTACGAGGTGATTCCCGAAACGGTCCCGCGCACAGTCGCGCCGGTCTGCAACCGCGAGAACAGCTCCTCGCGCTTGCGTGCGCGGTCTTCGTCCTCCGCCGCCTTCTGGCTGACGATCAGCCGGTTCCGCTTGCGGTTGACTTCGAGGATCTTGACCGGGATCCGCTTCCCGACCAGCGACTCGAGCGAGCCCGCGTACGCGCGCGCGACCTGCGAAGACGGCAGGAAACCGCGCAGGCCGAGGATGTTGACGATCAGCCCGCCCTTGTTCTGCTCGCGGACGTCGGCGTCGATGACCGTGCCGTCCCCTTGCTTTTCCGCGGCGACCAGCCAGGTGGTCTCGGCGCGCGCGCGGCGCAGGGAGAGGACGACGTTGCCCTCTTCGTTCTCCGGCTGCAGGACGTAGACCTTGATCTGGTCGCCGGGCTCGAGCCCGGCGGAGTCAGTGTCCCCGCGCAGGCCGAGCTCCTTGCTCGAGATGACGCCTTCAGCTTTGGCTCCGATGTCGACGAGAACCTCGTCCGGGTCGACCCGGACGACGATCCCATCCACGATGTCCCCATGGTTGGGGGTCTTGAAGGCCTCCTCCTCGAACTGGAGGTAGTCCTCCATGGACATCGATGTCGATGATTCCCTGTCGGTCCCCTCCTCCTCTTCGGTCAGGACGACACCGGAATCAGTAGACAAATTACGAACCCCCTGGAAGTTATTGATGTGGTGTTGGTCGTCAGAACGGCCTCCGCCAAAGCGAGCGTCAATTGTACCGCACCAAAGTCGCCTACCCGGGGAAGGGTTTTGCCAGGTCGTGGTTGTCGATCAATCTCGTTTTGCCGATTCGGGCCGCGATCACGGCCAGCGTTCCGGGCTTCTGAAATGTAGCCGGCTGCACGAGCTCGGCGTATTCAGGCCGGACCAGTGGCTCGAGCGCAAGCCTTGCCGCCAGCAACGCCCGCAGACGCACCAGGTCGCGTTCGCCTGAGGCGTAGGCGGCCGCCGCCTCGCGCAGCGCGGCGCTGATGCTCGCCGCCGCCCTCCGTTCCTCGCCGCTCAGGTAGACGTTGCGCGAGCTCAGGGCGAGGCCGTCCGGTTCGCGCACGGTCGGCACGGCCCGGATGTCGACGCCGAGGTCGAGGTCGCGGACCAGGCGCTGGACCACGGCGACCTGCTGCGCGTCCTTCTGGCCGAAGTAGGCGCGGTCCGGCTCGACGGCCGCGAACAGCTTGGTCACGACCGTGGCCACGCCGTCGAAATGCCCAGGCCGGGCGGCCCCTTCGAGCGTGTCGGAGAGGCCGCCGACGTGCACGCGGGTGCTGGCGTCGGCCGGGTACATCATCTCGACCGACGGCCGGTACACGGCGTCGACCTGCGCCTCCTCGAGGAGCTTCAGGTCGCGGTCCCAGTCGCGCGGGTAGCGGTCGAAGTCCTCGTTGGGCCCGAACTGGGTGGGATTGACGAAGACGCTCGCCACGACGACGTCGTTTTCGGCCCGCGCGCTTTGGACAAGTCTCATATGCCCCGCATGGAGCGCGCCCATCGTCGGTACGAGACCGATCGAGCGCCCGCCACGACGCCACCGGCGCGATGCGTCGAGCATCGCGCCGGGACGATCGATTACGTCAGCCGCCGTACCTGACCTCTTCCCTGTCCTTCGCGGGGGCAGAGCCGTTGGTCGTGTACTCGTGCTCCGGTCCCGGGAACTTGCCCGAGCGCACGTCCTCCATGTAGGCGGTCGCCGCGCGGGCGATGTCCTCGGCCAGGCTGGCGTAGCGCTTGACGAACTTCGGCGCCTTGCCGGTGGTCAGGCCGAGCATGTCATGGAACACGAGCACCTGGCCGTCTGTCGCCGGCCCGGCGCCGATCCCGATCGTCGGGATGCGCAGGGCGTTGGTCACGGCCGCACCGACCTTCGTCGGCATGCCCTCGAGGACGACGCTGAACGCGCCCGCCTCCTCCAGCGCCTTCGCGTCGGCGAGGATGCGCGCCGCCTGCTTGTCGGTCTTGCCCTGGACCTTGAAGCCGCCCATCGTGTGCACCGATTGCGGCGTCAGGCCGAGGTGGCCCATGACCGGGATGCCGATCTCCGTCAACCGGCGCGTGATTTCGATCACCTGGCCGCCGCCCTCGAGCTTGACCGCGTGCATGCCGCCTTCCTGGACGAAACGGCCGGCGTTACGGATCGCGTCTTCGACCGAAGCCTGGTAGGACATGAACGGCATGTCACCCACGATCAGCGCCTGCCGCGCGCCGCGCGACACCGCCTTCGCGTGGACCAGCATGTCGTCCATCGTCACCGGCAGGGTCGTCGGGTAGCCCAGCATGACCATGCCCAGGCTGTCGCCGACGAGCAGGATGGGGATGCCCGCTTCGTCGAGGATCCGCGCGCCCAGGTAGTCGTACGCGGTGAGCATGGCGAAGCGCCTGCCCTCGTCCTTGAATCGCTGGACGTCCAGCACCGTGGTCATCTATGACCTTCTCCTTCGGGTCGCTGCCACATTTCGGGTCAGCGCCCTCCTGGTCCGCTCCGCCGCCTCGGGGGCAAGCCCTGCCTCCGTCGCGATCCGGAGCGCGACCAGGCCGAGCATACGATAAAGGTCGGGTTCGTCCACGACTTCCAGGTGCCGGCGAACCGTGTCGGCGTCGCCCCTCCGGATCGGTCCTGTCAAAGCCCCGACGACGCCGTGATCTTTGATGTTGTTGACGGCGCCTTCGACGAGCGGCATCAATGCCGTCTCAGCCTCTTTCTGTGTCCAACCGATTCCCATCAGCATCCGCACCGCTTCTTCGATCACCACATCGACGAAGTTGGATGCGAACACCGCGGCAGCGTGGTAGACCGCTCTCTGGTCGCTGGTGACGCGCCGTGGTGTTGCGCCGAGTGCCCGGGCCAGGGCTTCGAGGCGGCGGCGCAGCGGGGAAACCGTGGCGTCGACCGCGATCGTGATGCCGCGGAACGCCTCAGGCGGCCGTGGAAACGGGAACGACTGGAGCGGATGGAACGAGCCGGCAGCCGCAACCGGGGCAAGCGCTTCGAGCCCCAATGCACCGCTCAGGTGGACGACCGACAGCCCAACCGGCGGCCGCATGGCCGCGATGCGCGCAGCCATCTCGGGCACCGCGCTGTCCGGGACGGCCAGAAAAAGGATGCCGTCGCGCGGCAGCCGGAAGCCGGTCCGCGCCGGCACCAACCGCGCCTTCAGCGCGCGCGCGAGGCTGCGTCCTACATTCCCGCGCCCGGCAACGGTGAGCCTGAGTTTCGGCGTGCTACGACGCTGTCGAGCCGGCCGCCGCTTGCTGGTCGGGCTGGTGCCCGGCGATGATGTCGTCGAGCTCCTTCCCGCTCAGCGTCTCGACCACCTTCAGCCTCTCGACCACCGCGTCCATCAGCGAGCGCTGCTTGGTGAGGATCTGCTTCGCCGTCTGGTAGCCGTGGTCGATGATGTTCCGGACCTCTTCGTCGATGATGGCGGCGACCTCTTCGGAGTAGTTGCGCTGCTCACCGAGGTCGCGGCCCAGGAAGACGAGCTCCTCCTTGTTGCCCATCTTCACCGGCCCGAGCTTGTCCGACATGCCCCACTGCGTGACCATGCGGCGCGCGATCTGCGTGACCTTGTTGATGTCCGACTCGGCGCCCGAGGTGATGTCGCCGAAGACGATCTCCTCCGCTACGCGCCCGCCGAGCGCGCCCGCGATCTCGTCCATGAGCTTGGCGCGGGACTCCATGTACTCGTCTTCCTCGGGCAGGCTCATGACCCAGCCGCCCGCCATGCCGCGGGCGATGATCGTGATCTTGTGCACCGGGTCGGTGTGCGGGAGCGCCTTCATGACCAGCGCGTGACCTGTCTCGTGGTAGGCGACGATCTCCTTCTCCCGGTCGGTGATGCGCCGGCTCTTGCGCTCGGGGCCGGCGATGACGCGGGAGATCGCCTCCTCGAGCTCGTCCATACCTATCACCTTCTTGTTCGCGCGCGCGGCCAGGATGGCGGCCTCGTTGATCAGGTTGGCGAGGTCGGCGCCGCTGAAGCCCGGCGTCTGGCGGGCCAGCACGTCGAGGTCGACGGTCGAGTCGAGCGGCTTGTTGCGCGCGTGCACGTCGAGGATGGCGCGGCGGCCGCGAATGTCGGGGCGGTCCAGGACGACGTGGCGGTCGAAGCGCCCGGGCCTCAGGAGCGCCGGGTCGAGGACGTCCGGCCGGTTCGTGGCGGCAATGACGATGACGTGCGTGTTGGTGTCGAAGCCGTCCATCTCGACGAGCAGCTGGTTCAGGGTCTGCTCACGCTCGTCGTGGCCGCCGCCGAGGCCGGCGCCGCGCTGGCGACCCACCGCGTCGATCTCGTCCACGAAGACGATGCACGGCGAGTTCTTCTTGGCCTGGTCGAACAGGTCACGGACGCGGCTCGCGCCGACGCCGACGAACATCTCGACGAACTCTGAGCCGGAGATCGAGAAGAAGGGCACGCCGGCCTCACCGGCGACCGCCTTGCTGAGCAGCGTCTTGCCCGTGCCGGGCGAGCCGACGAGAAGGACGCCCTTGGGGATGCGCGCGCCCAGGGCGACGAACTTCTCCGGGTACTTGAGGAACTCGACGATCTCCGTGAGCTCCTGCTTCGCCTCCTCGACGCCGGCCACGTCGGCGAACGTGATCGCGGGCTTGTCGCCGGCGATCATGCGCGCGCGAGAGCGCCCGAAGGAGATCGCCTGGTTGTTGCCGCTCTGGGTCTGGCGCAGCACCCACCACATGAAAGCGGCGATCAGGATGACCAGGATGATGTTCGGCAGCAGGACGCTGATCAGGTAGCTGCCGGTCTGGCTCTTCTCGAACTTCACCTGCACGGTGCCCCCGCCCTGCACGGTGTAGGAGCGGAGGTCGTCCATGTACTTGCACTCACCCGAGCAGTCGGGGAGGACGACGTTGTGCTTGCGGCCGTCGACGTCGGTGACGACGCCGTCCGTGCCGCTGATGTCGACGGTGCGGACCTGGCCGTCGGCGGCTTTGCTCATCATGCTCGAGAAGTCCCAGTCGTTCTGGTTCTGGCTGTTCTGGATCGAGCTCCAGGTGAACCAGAAGATGAGGCCCAGGACGACGACCAACGCGAAATAGAAGAGGCTGGAGCGGGGGAAGCGACTCAACTTCGATCTCCTCGAGGAGTCCCTAGCCTAACAACTTTCGGCGCCGGGGGAACCGGCATTGGGCTCACGGTCACGTGCTGCGCCGGCTCGCCGGGCCGGCCGGCGAGGTCGGCGTCCACTGCGACGCCCGGCACCCACGCGAGGCTTTCACCGGCGAAGACGAGCGGCCAACCGTCGCGGTCCTCGCGCGGCACGCGCGCGTCGACGAAGATGTCCTGCAGCTTCCGCGTGCCGCGCCCGCCGAGGGGGCGCATGCGCAACCCCGGGCGGCGATGCCCGAGGCGGAGGTCGACGCCGCTCCGGAGGTGGGCCGCGTCCTCGTCTTCACAGCCCGCGCAGCTTCGGACTTGGAGGCGCGTTGGCGCCTGGCGAGCCGGCCGCGACGGGATCACCTGCATGAGGCCCCCCACGATACGGAAACGCAAAGCGCCCGGAAGATCGACGCCGCGACCCCCGCGGCCGGGCCCGGCGAGCTTGACCATGGCCTCGATGTGCCGTCTGGAGAGGCCCGGCTGGGGCCCTCCCGCCTCGGCGTAGAGCCGCTTCAGCGCCTCGGCCTGGGTGGGCGCGTCCTCAGCGTGTTCCTGCAGCCGCGCGGCGGCGAGGGCGGCGGCGTGGAAGCGGCGAGTGATGCCGGGCCGGTCGCGCTCCAGGGCGGGCAGGACGTAAAGACGCGCGCGCACCCGCGCGAACCGTTCGTCGCGGTTGGCCGGGTCCTGGTGTGCCGCGACGCCGCGCTCGGCGACAAAGGTGGTCACGTCCTTTCTCCATGTGTTCAGCATCGGCCTCAGGTAGCGGCCGCGACGGGCGGGCATCCCGCGGAAGCCGGCGAGGCCGCAGCCGCGGAGGAGGTGCAGGACGACGCCCTCCACCAGGTCGTCGGCGGTGTGGGCGGTGGCGATCCAGTCCGCACCGGCCTGGGCGCGCGCGCGCTCGAAGAAGGCGTAGCGCAGCGTCCGCGCAGCCGCCTGGAGGGACCCCTTCGGCAGTGGCTCGTGGCGCCGTTCGGTGAACAGCGGCACGCGCAATCTGGCACAGAGCTCCGCGACCCGTCTCGCCACTTCTTCGGATCCCTCGCGCAGCGCGTGGTCGTAGTGCGCGGCCACGATGTCGCGCCCCACTTCGCGTAGCGCGAGCAACAGCGCGGTCGAGTCCGGCCCGCCGGAGACTCCGACGAGGACGCGACCCGCTGGAATGTCTGTGATCAACATGGCTGGAAACCCGCATTTGCCGGCAGAGGCTTGAAGTCGCCGCGCGACGTGGTGGTGCCGGGTGGACTCGAACCACCGACAACGCGATTATGAGTCGCGCGCTCTACCACCTGAGCTACGGCACCTCGTGGTGAGGTCAGCGAGCCGCCTGCGTGGCCCTCGCCTTCAGCTTGCGCTTCTTCCTCCGATGCTTGGCGATCGCCACCCGCTTTCTCTTGTTCATTCTGCTTGCTGAAGCAGAAATTGTAGGGGCGGCTCGATCAGCCGGCCGTCTCCCAGTTCAGGGCGATCGCGGCCTGGGCGTCACGCAGGTTCATGGTCCCGGCGCAGACCTTCGCGTGCAGCGCGTTCTCGATCTCGTCTTTTTTCGTCGCTCCGGGCTTCGGTTCAGGCCACAGGTTGCCGGGATCGGACGGGTGGCCGCCGAGCTCGAGCGGTATCAGGTGGTCCTCCTCGTAGTCGGCCGGGTTGGTGTCGGCATAGCCGTACTGCTTGATCTGCCGCTTCTTCAGCGAGTCGGTGTAGGACGGCGGCGGCCGCACCGTGCTGGTGTAGCCGCTGACGCAGATCGTGGTCTGGATGTTGTCGGGCGTGACGCGCGTGTCGGTGACGCCGGGGGTGCAGTGCGGGTCGGGCAGCACCCCATCGGAATGGCACGAGGCCGCGACCAGAACTGGTTCGGGCGAGGTCTGGGAGGCGGTTAGCGGGTTGCTCACGCTGCCTCGGAGCGCGTAGAGGCCGCCCGCGAGCAACAAGAAAACGGCGACGACCAGGACCGCCGAGAGCCAGCGCGGCATCTACTGAGGGAAGTTTGGTTGCGGAGGTCGGATTCGAACCGACGACCTTCGGGTTATGAGCCCGACGAGCTGCCGCTGCTCCACTCCGCGTCGACCAGTATACCCGCCGCCTACTTGTGTCCCGAGGGCGACGGAGAAGGGGACGCCGGGGGCGACGGGGACGGCGATGCGGCGGTCACCAGGTACAGCCTCTCGTTCGGTCTCGCGTAGCCGTTCATGCGTGCCTCCTCCTCGTCGGCCGTGCCCGACTGCAGCGCCTTCACGTCCTTTTTATACCCGGCGTTCTGGGCCTCGATCTCCGCGTTCTGCCTCCTCAGGTCCGCGACCTGCTGGCTCAGGCGGTGGCTGACGTATGCCTCCTGGGCGAAGGCTATGCCGCCCCACACCAGCGCGGCGGCGACCACGATGAGGATGACCAGCTGCCGCACTCCGAATGTGTTCGTGCGCACGCTGCCCGCGACGGTGAGAGCTCTGGTGTGTCTCATGCTGCGACGTTGTTGTGAAGGACGGCGGAGGCGCGAACTATAACAAACGCGCCTTAGCGCGACTCCTCCCAAACACGCAGCTTCTCGGCGTCGTCGACGTCGGCGAACGTCTTGCCCTCGCGCCGCAGCGACGCCTCCGCGGCGGCGAAACGGTCGCGGAACCTCTGCCCCGCCACCCGCAGCGCGTCCTCGGGGTTGACCTTCAGAGTCCGCGACAGGGACACGATCGCAAAGAGCAGGTCGCCCATCTCCTCGAACGCGCGCTCGTGGTCCTTGACCTCGGCGACTTCCTTCGCCTCCTCGGCGACCGACTCGGCCGCCGCACCCGACGTGGCGAAGTCGAAGCCCACTCTGGCCGCCCGCTTCTGCAGGCCCAGCGCCCACGCGAGCGCGGGCAGCGTCGCGGGCACGCGGTCGACGACGGAATCCTCGCTCCCTGACGAGCGTGCCTCCCGCATCTTCTGGTGCTCCCAGTTGCGCAGGACCTCGTCGGCGTTGGCCACCGACACGTCCCCGAAAACGTGCGGATGGCGCTTCACCATCTTGGCCGCGACAGCCTCAGACACCTTTGTCGCGTCGAACCGTCCTTCCTCGGCAGCGATCTCGGCGTGCATCGCGACCTGGAGCAGCAGGTCGCCGAGCTCCTCCATCATCTTGGCGTCGTCGCCTGCGTCGATCGCCTCGAGCAGCTCGTACGTCTCCTCGAGCAGGTACGGCCGCAGGGACTCGTGCGTCTGCGCCCGGTCCCACGGACAGCCGCCCGGTGCCCGCAGGCGATGCACGACCTC